>CAXTOB010000319.1:0-7487 GCA_964245505.1 uncultured Acetobacteraceae bacterium
GTTCCCCGACTGGCGACGCGATGCCACGGCCAATCGCGACCATGCCGTCCAGCAGGTTGGCCAGCAGCCGCAGTTGCACCAGTGCGGCCCCCAGCAGCCATAAGGCCCACGCTGCGCCGGGCAAATGCGGCACGGCGCCGAAGCACCCGCCGGCCAGCAGCGCCGCCCCCATGCCGGCGAGCGAGATGCCGTTGGCCGACGCCCGGCGCCGCACCAGCCATGCGGCGGTGTGCTGCATGACGCCCAGCTCGCGGGCGGCGATGGGGCGGCGGTCGCCTCGTGCTGCCATCACCGCCGCACCACGGCCAGCACGACCGGCAGGCCCACGTTGCCGATGTCGCCCCAGCGATAGGTCAGCAAGTTCGTTCGGCCGTCATGCTCGGCCAGTTCCCACCGTCCACAGAACCGGCGCTGGAAGCTGCTGAGCGCGATGCCCTGGCAGGCGACGGGGCCGCCATCCAGGTTGAGGGCCAGTGTCAATTGCAGCGGCGCCCCATGCAGGAATTCAGCCAGGCGATCCAGTGAGAAGAACGCCTCCCGCGTCGTGCCCAGCACGATCCGGCCAGCCGCATCCTGGGCTACGAAGCTGCGGTTGGCCAGCCACCGGCTGCGCTCCGCCCGGCTGCTGCCGTCGGCGGCCAGCAGCATGGGATACGACACCATCGCGTCCCGTGCCCCGGCCAGCGCCGCCGGCCAGTTCCCATTTTGAAGGTCGCGTATGCCCGTGAAGGCGTCCGAGGCGATGAAGGCGCCGTGGGTGGCCGCATACTGCGCCGGGCCGAGCGGCGCGCCGTCGCTGACGAAGGGGGTGACCGGCGTGCCGCGGTGGCCGTAGTAGCTGCCATTGATGACCAGCAGGATGCCGGGGTCCGCCATCCAATCCGCGAGCCGCCGGTTGCCAGCCGGGGCGTTGCGCGCCACGAAGCGGTATCGCGCCGGGTCCACGCGGGCGAGCAGCAGCCGGTCCACCTCCGCGCCGTCGGCCAGCACGGGCAGTTCGGCGGCCTCGAACCCATCCGCGACCGTCTGCCAAACGAGCGGGCCGGGCTGGACGGCGGGTGGCGGGTCTTGCAGGGCCAGGCGCATGGACGGGGACAGGCGGGGACTGTCCGGCAGCACCGGCACCCAAACACCGCCGCCGCGCTGCCATAGCACATTGATGCCATACAGCCCGGTCCGCACGTATGCGGCTGCGGCACCGCCGATGGCGAGAAGGATCACGAGAGAGGTGGCTAGAACGCCCCAGCGCCGAAACGATTTGGTCATGGCCGGCAGGCTACACCAACCCGGCTCGGCGCGGCAGGATGCTTCAAACAACCAGGAATGGGCTAATGAGCGACGCGGCGCGCGACGATGGCGGCTTCACCGAACGGGTGCAGGGCCGGTTGGAACGACTGGGCCTGACGCCTGAGGAGGCCGGGCGGGCAGCGGGCCTGCCGACGGACCTGCTTGGCAAGCTGCTGTCTGGCGCCGCGCCGCCGCCGCGCGGGCAGCGGCTGGTCAAGCTGGCCGATGCGCTCGCGACTTCCGTGTCCTACCTGGTTGGACTGGACCCGGACACGCCGGTGCCGGATGAATATCTACAGGAGGAGCAGGGGAGCCTCGGCCTGCTCGCTGGGGATGAAGAGGCGCTGCTGCGTGCCTACCGCCGGCTGGAGTTTTCGTTGAAGGCGGCGCTGCTTCAGGTCGTGTTGCGGATGTCGCCGGAGCCGGAGGTTGCCGAACGCAAGCCGCGCTCCACCAGGTAGGCCGCCGCGGCGCCGGTCAGCGTTAGGCCCGGCAGATCGTCGATGGCGAACAGCCGGGCCTCCACGACCTCCCGGTTGTCCAGGCGCAGGGGCGGCATGTGGTCCAGCGGCAGCTCGAAGACATGGACCTCCTCCTGCCGGTTGTTCCAGATGCCGCATACGACGGTGCCGGGCTGCAGGGTGGGGGTGGGGAGGCGCAGTTCCTCCAGCAGTTCGCGCCGGATGGCGGCTTCCGGTGTTTCGCCGGGTTGGACGCCGCCGCCGGGCAGGGTCCAGGCGCGGCGGTAGGACGGGCGGATCAGCAGCACGGCGCCGCCGACGCGGATGCAGGCCAGTGCTCCCTGATGCCGCGGACGGCGCAGCGCCCACCAGGCGAGCGCCATGGGATAGGCCAGGCGATATGCCGTTTGCCAGGCACGGTCCCATGGGGTTGGAGGTTCCTGCACGGTCATCAAACAACCCTCTTCGCAACCGGCGTGCGCCGCTTCATGTGTCACGTAAATCCAGGAGACGCCAATGACGGACCTGGGATTGCCCGTGGGCCTGGAGGCCGTGCTGATCCTCGGGCATACAACCTCGACGGTTTTGAGGTTCGCCTGGCGCTGCTGTCGCGGCAGCGGCAGATGGTGGGGCCATTCGTGTTCTTCGACCAGATGGGGCTGGGCGGATTGCCCCTGGGGCAGTTGGGATGGAGTCCCGTATTTTCATGGACTGTGCTTGCCCGCTCCCTCACCCCGGCCCTCTCCCGGAGGGAGAGGGAGAAAGCCTGGCGTGCTGGCGCTGCTGCTTCTATGCAGCTTCGCATGAGCCGGGATGCAAGCGCGGGGTGGACGGACATTGCGGCGGGGGGCTGGGTGTCGCGGCTGCCGGCGTCCTGGCGGGCCTACGCCATACTGGCCCGGATGGACCGGGCAATCGGGTCGTGGCTGCTGTTCCTGCCGGGCCTGTGGAGCATCCTGCTTGCCCGTCCCGCCCCGGCGGAGGCCGTCCGGCTGATCCTGCTGTTCGGCCTTGGTGCCGTTGTGATGCGTAGCGCTGGCTGTGTCGTCAACGACATGTGGGACCGCGACATGGACCGGCTGGTGACCCGCACCGCCGGGCGCCCGCTGGCCAGCGGAGCGCTGCGGATGCGGCAGGCGGCGGTGTTCCTGCTGGCGCTGCTGCTGACGGGCTTATTGGTGCTGCTGCAGCTTAACGGGCTGGCGCAGGTGCTGGGCGTGCTGTCCCTTGCGCTGGTGGCGCTGTATCCCTTGGCCAAACGAGTGACGTGGTGGCCGCAGGCGGCGCTGGGCGTAACCTTCGGCTGGGGTGCGCCGATGGGCTATGCCGCAGCTTCCGGCCACCTGGACGCGGCGGCGCTGGCGCTGCAGGCCGCGGCGTTCGCCTGGATCCTCGGTTATGACACCATTTATGCCCATCAGGACCGCGAGGACGATGCGCTGGTGGGCGTCCGCAGCACTGCCCGGCTGTTCGCGGACAAGACCCGGCCGTTTCTCGTGGCGTGTTACGGCGCGACGTTGGGGCTGCTGGCGCTGTCCGGCTGGCTTGCCGGGCTGTCGGGCGTCTTCTACCTCGCCCTGCTGCTGCCGGGGGCGCTGCTGGCCTACCAGGTCCACACCCTGGACGTGGACGATCCCGCTCACTGCCTGCGTCTGTTCAAGCTGAACCGGGAGGCCGGTCTGGCCGTTGCCGCCGCAATCCTGTTGGGCCAGCTTTGAGCGGCAGCTTCATCCATGCCCACACCACCCTTGCCCGCACGCCCCTGGTCCCCGAGATCACGCTGCATCTCGCCACCGAGATCACGCCGATTTGGCAGGCCAGCGAAACCTGGCTGCAGCAGACGGGGATCGAGCCGCCGTTCTGGGCCTTTGCCTGGCCCGGCGGTCAGGCCCTGGCGCGGCACATCCTGGACACCCCTGGGCTGGTTCGCGGCCGCCGGGTGCTGGACTTTGCCGCCGGCTGCGGCATTGCCGCCATCGCCTGCGCCCTGTCCGGCGCCGCTGTCGTGCAGGCCGCCGAGATAGACCCGCTGGCCGCCGCCGCCATCGCCCTGAATGCGACGGACAACGGCGCCGATGTGCAGGTCCTGGCCGAGGACGTGGTCGGCCAGCCCACCCGCTGGGACCTGATCCTGTGCGGCGACGTTTGCTACGAGGCGCCGATGACCCGGCATATCCTCCCTTGGCTGCTCCGGATGGCCGGGGAGTGCGAGGTCTGGATTGCCGATCCTGGGCGGGCCTATCTGCCGGCGGACGGGCTGGACGTGCTGGCCGAATATGCCGTCCCGACCTTGCTGGAGCTGGAGGACCGCATTCTGCGCCCGACCCGGCTGTTCCGCCTGGTTCCGCCGGGTGGCGCCGCCGGCTAGTGCAGCGTCAGCACCAATGTGATATGTGCATGCACTGCAACGCTCGGGCCAAAGCTGACGGTTATACTTATCAAATCAGCAATGACGCTGCACTAAGGAAACACTCAATAATTATCGCTGCGGCTTGGTGAGGCAAACTTCGGAGCGACAGCACCTTCGATGCCATCATTGTAAAGCGTTAATTGCTGCGCGTCGCCTAAGGTCAGATTGCGGGTAGTTTCGGACGAGGCGACCGGACCTGAAACTGCAAGTCTATGCCCGCAGACAAGAAGGCTGGTGGGATTGCGTCCGGACTGGGTGCAAGCCGGTTTGGAGCACGCTCGGATCGAGTGGAGAAGCCAAACATGCTGTAAACTTTGTTTTTTGCAGGAATTTGCTGGAATTATATCAAACGCCTTTCGCTCTGACCGGTTTCGTCATTGCGAGGAGCGCAGCGACGCGGCGATCCATGGCGGCAAGGACCGCGCTGGCGGCCCTGGATTGCCGCGCCGCAAGCGGCTCGCAATGACGGCTCGGCGACGTAAAGGTCAGTGCAAAGGGTCGTTGGTATTAGTTGCACACCAAAATGACGACCCGCTGTGGATGAAAGCTTCTCCCTGGCATGAGGCGGATTGTGGTTTTCGAAACGCTTTCTATTTAGTCGCATACGGAACTGACGACCCGCTGCGGATGAAAGACGACTCGCGATGAGCGGCAGATCACGATTTCTGAAACACTTTCTATTTAGCTCTATACGGAGATGATGGCCCGCCCTGGATGAAAGATGACCTGTGCTGGGAGGTGGATTGTGATTTTTGAGAAACTTTCCATCTGGGCGGAGCTGTTTGGGCCGAACATGCTTATCCATTCCTCTTGGATGTTATGCTGAGATACAAACGCACCGAAAGACGCAGCGCTGGTCCTGGATTGTTCACTACGCTTGGGCGAGAAAATGGTGATCGCAAGCGAAGGCTCGATAGGCTCAGCCGAGGAAGTCCCGGCAGTTCAGGTCGTCAACGGCTAGGAGGACACGTTCAAGATTGTTCCACCAGATCAACGGTGGAATTCCGTATGCATGCTGCATAACCGGCGTCATGATCTGCCATAGGACGGATAAGCGATAATCCGTCTGCAACGCAAATCGATCATAACCACCGATGCCCTGTGCAACGAGTGTCGCATGGTAATCATCAAGGAGCAGCGATTCCCGGTCATGCCGGAGGTCGGGATACCAGTGGATCGCCATCATGTGTGCGAGGTCGATCGCTCCAAGACCGACACGCCAGCTATCCCAATCGAACAAGCGGACGTCGTCGCTAGATTCATCTCGCGGCAGAAAACAGTTCCAGACATGCGCGTCACCGTGAACGATCGTGCGGTTGGAACCATTGAAGGCGCATGCGAGCAGACGAGGACCAGCGTCCAGCCACTGCTCGAAAAGCTTGAACTGTTTTCGCGGCAGCCTATCGCCCATGAAATCAGCGAACTTTGCAAACCGTTCGACAAGCCGCTGCACTTGCTGATCAATCTCCTCATCGTCCGGCCGGCTCCCTACGGATACACCCAGCCGTGGGTCGTTCCACCATGCCGCTTGGAACCTTGCGCGTGCGCGCATGATGCTTTGACATTGGGCGATGGTCGGTGGGACCGGCCACTGTGTCGGGATGGCGTGCGAGTTACCGAGGTCCTCGAGCATGAGATGCCACGTTTTCGTGTCTGGGGTCCAACTGGCTTCGAAGCATCGTGGGACGAGGCACACGGACATTGCTGCGGCAACCCTTGTGTAGAACTCTACTTCGTAGCGCCCGGCGTTCGCCCCCTGGCCGGCCCGTTCCGGCATCTCGGTCTTGAGAATGAGGGTTTTTGGAGCGTCACATGCAGCATGGTAGGATAGGCGCAGCCGTTTAATTCGCGAAAGCACCGTATCGCGCGAGCTTTCGATGACGACACTGCTGACGGAGTTATCGCCAAGCACCCCCGCCTGGCGAAGTGCCAGGGTGAGACGCTCGGCTGTGGCCGCGACCGGCGAAGGAGCGGAGGTCATGGCTAAGTAACTCCCTCGGCTATCGACGGTTTTCTACAGTCTCTGGGCAATGTTGGAGTTGTGCCTCGTGGTAAGCGTTGGAGCTTTGACCAGGCGTTGGTAGGCCCACGACACGGGATACCAATTTCTCGGTCGCTTCCACACCTCCTATGACAGCGGCACGCTCGCCCTCGGCCAAAGTCGCCAAGTGCAGCATGCGGACATATTGGTTTTTCTGCAACGACAACGTGTCCGTAAAGGTAGCTCCAGGTTCGTAGCAGCGGCGGTCCGCGGGATGGTGGCGACCGCTGGAACACGGGTGATCGGAAGGCGTGCGGCCGCCGCTGCCGGGCCGCTGCCGCGCGCCGGCCAAGGGCGAAATGCGCCTGAGGTAAGGTATATCCCTGCTCCCCCTCCCTCCGGGAGTGAGGGAAACGCCGCAAAGACAAAATTCAGCAATTGGCGGATGGTCCACTGGGCTGCGCCGGCCGGGGGTGGCTCTGGCTGCCTCCCTCACCCCAACCCTCTCCCGAAGGGAGAGGGAGCAGGAAGAATAAAGGAATCGCTATGCTCTACTATGTGGAAATGGACGTTCAGGTGCCGCCCGGCACTGACCCCGCGCACTTCGACCGTCTCAAGGCCGACGAGAAGGCCAGGTCTCAGGACCTGCAGCGCCAGGGCAAGTGGCGGCATCTGTGGCGCATTGCCGGGCGCTACGCCAACGTCAGCATCTTCGATGTGTCCAGCCACGACGAGCTGCACGCCATCTTGTCCGCCTTGCCGCTGTTCCCGTTCATGAAGATTGAAGTGACGCCGCTGGCGCAGCACCCCTCCGCGATCGTGCAGGAGGAATGACCCCCGCGGCCCTGATGCCGGCGCTGTTCGTCGGCGTTTGGGCAACGGGGTTCCTGGTGGCCCGGCTGGTGGCGCCGCACGTGGACCCGCTGACGTTCCTGTCCCTGCGTTTCGTGCTCAGCGCCGGGGTGTTCGCGGGGATTGCGGTGGCGGTCGGCGCGCGGTGGCCGCGGGGCGTGCGGGCGTGGCGGGACGCGCTGGTGGCCGGGGTGCTGATGCAGGGCATCTACCTCGGCGGCGTGTTCTGGTCGGTTCGGCACGGCTTGCCGGCTGGGTTGTCGGCGCTGGTGACGGGGTTGCAGCCGCTGCTGACGGCGGTGCTGGCGTTCCCGCTGCTGGGCGAGCGTGTGGGTGCGCGGCGCTGGATGGGGATCGTGCTGGGCTTCGGCGGCGCGTTGCTGGTGCTGTCGCCGCAACTGGCGGCGGGGGCTGGGAGTGCAGGCGCCCTGCCGCTGCTAGCATCCGGAGCGGGGATGGTGGCGATCACCCTGGGCACGATCTGGCAGAAGCGGAC
>CAXTOB010000320.1:0-7479 GCA_964245505.1 uncultured Acetobacteraceae bacterium
GAGCGACGTAGGCGTCGCGCTTGGGGCCGACCTCGGGTATCCGCCGCTTCTCGACCCGCTGGTCATAACGCTCATGCCAATCGGGCGGCGCAAACGCGCGCAACCAGTCCGGCGCGACAACGGCGATGTCGTTCAACGCTGCGCGCAGCGTTTCGGCCACGAGTTCCAGGCGGTTGAGGGTGCGGATGGCGGCGAGCACGTGCGTGCTGTCGGTGCGCTGACGGCCGCGCGCCTTGAGCAGCCCGTCCTCGCGCGCCGCGTCCAGCACCCGCGCGAGCAGCCGGTCCACGGCCGCGTTGCCCAGCAACCTGCCGCGAAACTCGCATAGCACGCTGCGGTCAAAGCCCGGGTCGGCCAGGTCGAGCGCGAGGAGATACTTCCAGTCGATCCGGGCGCGGACGGCGTCTGCCGCCTGCCGGTCGCTCAGACCCTCGCGGAACTGCATCAGCGTCACCAGCGCAAGCCGCCACGGCGCGTAGGCCGGCTGCCCGCGCTTGGGAAAGAGATCGGCAAAGTCGGCGTCCGTGAACAAGGTGCCGAGACGGTCGCGCAGGATCAGGTAGGGATTGCGTGTCCGGAACGCGGCGCGGGCGACGCGGGCGGTGTCGTCGGGCACGGGCGGGATCGGCTGCGCAGGACGAAGCGACATGGCTACACTCCAGGCTGAAAACCGCCCAACGCCGCTAACCCCACCAGGCTCCCGAATTCGCCACCAGTGTCCGTTCGTTTGACGGACACTACAAGCTGACGCATCGTTCCTGCGTTGATGGTTCTGCGCGAGTAGATGAAAGGGGAACGCCGTGCGCCCTGGCCGGACCGATGGTCCGGAGGCAAGTCGGCGGCTGCCCCCGCAAGTGTCAGCGGTGAGCCGTTAACCCGTCCGCCCCACACGGGGCGGGCCACTGAACCCGGCACGGGTTCAGGAAGGCAGGGCTGGAGGCGTTGACCCGCAAGCCAGGAGACCTGCCATCGTCGTACAACCGATGCTGCCGGGCGGGGTGCCCTGGCAAAGAGACAACCATGCTGGCCTTGTTGAACCCAACGTTTGGGGACCGCACAGGTAGCTTGCGCGCATCCCTTATGGGACAGAGGGCTCAGCATAAGCGCGGGTCCTCGCCATGGTCCTATCGAGACCGGACAGCCGCCTGGCAGCGCCCACTCGCATGGTGCGATCAGATAGCAACGATCCAATCCGCGAGCTTGCCCAGTTCCGTGCGCAGCAGCGCCGGCCCGAAGCTGTAGGCTCCTGGCCGTTCCCCCGGGGCGAGAGTGGCGGCGGCGAAGCGATGCAGTTCCGCCCGAAGTTCGTTCAAGGCAGGAGCATCAGAGGCCGGCACGACGAACGCCTTGAGCCGGTTACCCTCTTCCGGGCGCATCAGCCGCACGCTTATCTCAGCCACTGCGGGGTGCTGCATGAGCATGGCACCTACCTGGCCTGGGATGACGTTGACGCCGCCGACTTGCACGGCGCCGTCGTGCCGGCCGATCAGGCGGAACCGGCCGCTTGCCTCCCAACTCAGCAGATCGGGCGCCTCGACCGGCCGTCCGTCCTGCAGCAGTCCATCGCCGTCACGTTTCCAGCCCGGCAGCAGCGCATAAGGCTGTGCGGGATCGTCACGCCAGCCGATGCCGCCGGTCTCCGAGGCGCCGTAAACCTGCAGCAGCCGCGCCAGCCCGGCATGGCGCAGCCCGATGGCCGTCTCGGCCGGGCACGGTGCCGAGGAGGTCACGCCGACCGTATCCACGGGCAATGGTCCGGTCAGCCCGCGCAGGACGGCCTTCCAGAACGCTGGATGGCCAAGCACCAAGTCGCCTGGGCGCAGCAGCGTTGCCAGCTCCGCGGGGGCGTGCCCCCGGAGTTCGACGACAGGCAAGCCACCCAAGTACTGCGGCAGGAGCACGGAGTGGATGAAGCCGTAGGCGTGATGGGACGGGATGGCCGACAACACTCGCCGCCTGCCGTTCCCGATCAGCGACGCCAACGCCCCGGCTTCCGTTTCAAGACTGGCAAGGGCGTGCGTCGTGCGCTTCGGCATCCCGGTGCTGCCAGAGGACCGGAAGGTCACTCGCTGCGGTGGGCGCCGCACGCTGCCGGCGACGGCATCGCACCAGGCACCGAAGCACCGTGCCTGCATCAGCCCGGGACCGACGCCCCCATCCGGCAGCAGCTCGGCGGTGGCAGCCGACAGTGACAGCAGATCGAGCGAGTCGATCGCGGCGGGACCAAGCTCGTCCAAACCCGTGGCGTCGGTCCAGCTCCAGGGTGGCGGGCCGCCGGGTGCGCCAAGCCGCAGCCGCCGCAGTTCGGCGTGCAGCTGGTCTGCCAGCACCCGCGACAAGGTGCGCCGGTCCGTGCCCCACCACGATCCGCAAACCTCCTGACCTGTCATTGTCAACGTCCTCCATGACGGCGCAATCCTGCTCCGCCGCAGCAAATGTTTGCAACATCCTGTCAAAATCTGACTAGCCTTTCGCCGGCTTGGTCTAGATCATGCGCGTCTGCCGCTGCGCAAACGAGCGTTTGGCCTTATAGGTGAAGGGTATGACCTTCGACGACATTCCGATAATCGAGAACCTAAACACGATGGGCGAGAAGGAGCTGGACGAGCTACCATTCGGTGCCGTCGGGCTCGACAGCCAGAATACGGTCGAGTTGTATAACGCACACGAAGAACGCTACTCGGGCCTGCCCAGGGACATCGTAGTGGGCCGGCATTTTTTCTCCGACGTCGCGCCCTGCATGAACAACTACCTCGTGGCCGAACGATTGGCCGAAGCGGAGCTCGACGTGACGCTTCCCTACGTGCTCACCTTCCGTATGCGCCCGACGCCGGTGCGGCTGCGCCTTCTGCGCGGGTCCGAGGCACCGCGGCGCTGGGTGCTGATCGCGCGTGTCTGAGATGGAAGCAGACCCTGATCTGGCGGCCGAACATGCGTCGCTGCTCCAGTTCCTCTACAACTCCCCCCACGGCCTGGCGCAGTTCGACCGGAGCGGCAGCATCTCCATGCTCAACCCGGCGTTCGCGTGCCTTGCCATGCCGTTGCTGCCGGCCGGGGAAACGTTCAGCAACCTGATTGACCTCTTGAAGCCCTGCCTTCCCGAGCTGCCTAACCTGCTGGACGGTTCAGCCTCCCATGGCACGCTCTGTGACGGCATACGCGTGCATCTCGGCCCCGTGGCTCCGGGGCAAGACCCGCGCGTGCTGTCGTTGACCGTGGTGCGCATGGACAAGGACCGGCACATGGCGGTCCTGTCCGACCTGAGCCGGCAGGTGGCGCAGGAGCGCCGCCTCAAGGAGAACGATGCATGGTTCGCGGCCCTGGTGCAGGGCGCGGATGACTACGCCATCCTGAACGTCGATGGGGACGGACGCGTGTGCGATTGGAACGCGTCCGGGGAGCGTCTGTTCGGGTATGTCTGCGCAGAGGCTGTGGGAAGGCATGCCAGCGAGGTGGTCACCTCCGGCAAGCCCAATGCAGCAGCATTCTGCGGTCGTTTACAGGACGCGAGCCGCGATGGTTGGCATCTCGACGAGGGCTGGCGGCGACGTGCGGATGGAAGCCGCTTTTGGGGCACCTGCATGGTGATGCCGATTGGCGTCGCCCCTGAGAACGCGAGCGCGTCGTCGCGGCGTTACCTCATGGTGGTGCGCGACATCACCGAGCGGCGTCACTCGGCAGAGGAGCTGCGGCGGGTGCTGACAGAGGACCACCTGACCGGCGTGCTGAACCGGCACTGCTTCCTGGATCGCGCCGAGCGGGAACTGCTGCGCCAGGTGCGGCACGACGGCCGGTGTTGCATTGCCATGGTGGATGCCGACCACTTCAAGGCGGTCAACGATACGTACGGGCATGCTGCGGGCGATGCCGCACTGCGCGCCATCGCCGATGTGCTGCAGACGGAAACGCACGAGGACGACCTGGTCGGCCGCTTGGGGGGGGAGGAGTTCGCGGTGCTGATGCCGGCTACCGCTTCGGAGCTCGCTGAGCAGGTTGCTGAGCGGATGCGCGCCGGAGTGGCCTCACTGCGGTTGGAGCACGAAGGACAGTCTATCGTGCTGACGGTCAGCATCGGCATCGCCGAAGGCGGCGAGGCCGACCTGAAGCAGCTCTTGATGGACGCGGACGCGGCGCTCTACGCCGCCAAGCGCTCTGGCCGTAACCGCGTGTGCCGGTCAGGCCCAACGCCACCCGCGATTAAGCCGGCCAAAACCCTGGCTGCCGCGAAAGCGGCAGTCTGATCTGTTGCAAGCAGCAAAGGGCCCTGTCGTGGACACGATCGTAGAGACGCTTAGCAGAGGCCGATGCAGCGCGTGCAGCGACGGCCTCAAGCTTCCCTTTGAGTTCTCCATGGCGTTCCAGCCTGTGGTCGATCTCGCCGCAGGTTGTGTCTACGCCTACGAGGCGCTGGTCCGCGGTCCTGACGGCGAGTCTGCCAGGACCGTGCTGGGCAAGGTCACAGCAGCCAACCGCTATGCCTTCGACCAATCCTGCCGCGTGAAGGCCATCGCGCTGGCGAGCCAGCTGGGCGTGCCGCAAACCACGGCCAGCCTTTCGATCAACTTCATTCCCGGCGCGATGTACCAGCCCGAGAACTGCGTGCGCGCGACCCTGGCCGCGGCACGTCGGGACCAGTTTCCGGCGGACCGACTGATTTTCGAGCTGACGGAGAACGAGCAGATTACCGACTACCCCCATCTCGAGCGCATTTTCCAAGTGTACCGTGCCCACAGTTTCCGCACCGCCCTCGACGATTTCGGTAGCGGCTTCTGCGGGCTCGGCCTGCTCGCGCACTTCCAGCCCGACGTAGTGAAGATCGACATGTCGCTGCTCCGCTGCCTCGACACGGATGCCCGCCGCCACGCCATCGTCAACGGTATTGTCGGCATCTGCCAGGCCCTGTCGGTCCGGGTGGTGGCGGAGGGGATAGAGACCATGGCCGAACTTGCAGCGTTGCGGGCGCTCGGCGTCACGCTGTTCCAGGGCTACCTGTTCGCCAAGCCTGGCCTCGAAACGCTGCCACAGGTTGTTTTTTGAGGGTAGGGCTCGGAGTTCCGGAAGCAGGCGAACCGAAAGTGCATTTCGCCAACAACTTTTGCAGCGGGGGTTTGCTGGCCAGAGATGGACCATAGCGACGATCCGGGCCAGATCCTCACACATCGCCTACCAGACCCAGTCACCTCGTAGGCTCAAAAACGGCCATCCTCATTTTATTGCGCAAGCCTTTGTTTGAGCGACACAAATGGTCTTAATTAAGAATAGGGGCTTACGTGTTGCGCTATACTGTTGCCCTTGAAGATGCCATTGCAACAGAGTTCTGCGACATGTTTGTCATTCATTCTGCGAGTTGGCCGTTTTTCGACCTATGAGGTGATTGAGCCTACTTGGTGCCGCTTGCAGGCGGCTGCACCTGCTCCACCCGTTCCAGCACCGCCGCAAGGCGCACCGCCAGTTCGTCCGCCCGCACCGGCTTGCGCAATAGGCTGAATGCCCCGCTCGTCATGCCGGCCATTGCGAGGCGTGCCTCGACCTCGCCGCTGGCATTGCCCGTCAGCAGCACCGCCGCAAGCCCGGGCCGACGGCGCCGCGCTTCGCCGATCAGGGTCAGCCCGTCCGTGCCGGGCATGGCGTAGTCGGTTAACAGCACATCAACCCCGGCACCCGCGTCCAGCATCGCCAATGCGGCCGTGGCACCACCGGCGCGCTGGGCGGCGTAGCCATGCTCCTCCAGCCCTTCGGCCAGCACCTCGCGCACCAGGTCCTCGTCGTCCACCACCAGCACCCGCACCCGGTCTGCCGGATGTGGCGCTTCGCTGCCGCCCATGCTCGCGCCGCGTGCCGGTTCCGCGCCCTCCGCCACCGGCAACCACAGCGTCACCGTTGTGCCTGCCCCCGGCGTGCTACGGATGGCAAACCCGCCCCCACTTTGCTCGGCGAAGCCGCGCGCCATCGCCCAGCCCCGCCCCGTACCCGTGCCCACGCCCATGGTTGTGCAGAACGGCTCCGACGCGCGCGCCAGCACCTCCGCCACCATGCCCTCGCCCGTGTCCGACACCACCAGGCGCACGTAGCGGCCCGGCACCAGGCCTGCCTCGTGCACCGGGCGGCCCTCCGCGCCGGCCTCGGCCACCTCTTCCATAGCGGACAAGGTGAGCGTGCCCCCGCGCGACATCGCGTCACGCGCGTTCGCGGCCAGGTTCACCAGCACTGTTTCCAGCTGCCCCTTGTCCGCCAGCAGCAGCGGCAGCCCGACCGCCCCCTCAATGCGGACCTGGACCCCTGTGCCCAGCGTGTGCTCCAGAACCTCCTGCACGCCCGTGAATAGGGCGGCAGGGTCCAGCGCCTCCGCCCGCAGCTCGCCCTTGCGGGCGAACGCCAGCAACCGGCGCGTCACCGATGCCCCGCGCTCGGCCGCGTCCTCCACCATGCGGGCCAGGTGGTTCACCGTTTGCGGGTCCGCTGCCCGGCGCCGGATCAGCCCGGCGCCGCCTTGCACGGCCTGCATGACGTTGTTGAAGTCGTGCGCAATACCGCCGGCCAACTGGCCCAGCGCTTCCAGGCGCTGCGCGTGGGCCAACTGGCCCAGCGCCGCTTCCCGCGCCGCCCCCGCCTCGCGCACCCGCGCCTCCAAGCTCTCGTTCAACCGGCGCAGCGCCGCCTCCGCTTCGTGGGCCGCCGTCCGGTCCTGGAAAACCTTGACGAAGCCGCCATCAAGGCTGCTGGCGAGCGGCATGACCAGCCCTGACCCCCAAAAGCGCGACCCGTCGCGACGCCGGTGCCAGCGCTCGTTCTCGGCCCGGCCTTCCGCGGCCGCGCGGCTCATCTCACCCTTGTCCGCGCCGGCCGCCACGTCCTCGGGCGTGAAGAAGATCGCAACGGGCCGCCCGACCGCCTCGGCTTCGGCGTAGCCCATCATGCGTTCCGCGCCGATGTTCCAGCCGGTGATGACGCCGTTCCGGTCCAGCGTGACGATGGCGTAGTCCCGTGCGCTCTCGACCGTCAGCCGGTAACGGTCTTCGCTGGCCCGCAACGCAGCCGTCGCCTCGATCAGCCCCTCCTCAGCCCGGCGCACGGACCCGGCTGCGAGCCAGGCTAGGCCGAGCGAGGACGCGACCGCCGCGAGCGCGAACAGCGCCGGGCCGAACAGCGGATCGTAGGCGCGGGCGCGGGCGCCCCAAACCACGGCCGCCCCGGTGGCGAACGGCAACAGCAGCGACAGGGGCAGCAAGCGGGCCAGCACGCCAAGCGCGACTGGGCGGCCAGCGAAGGCGCGCCGCCAGCCCAAGCCGGGCAAGGTAAGCAGCGTGGCGGGCGCGAGCAGCGCAAAGCCCGCCGCGGTGTTCACCGCCACGGACACGAAAGGGCCGAAGCCGTACAGGCCTCCGACGTTGTAGGCGTAGCCCGTCAGGCTGAGGTATCCCACGCCCGCCGGCACGGCCGCGAGCAGATGTGCGGCTAGGGCGCAGCGGCGTCCGGCCG
>CAXTOB010000321.1:0-7471 GCA_964245505.1 uncultured Acetobacteraceae bacterium
GCCCGGCTCCACACGGGCACTGGCTTCCTGGAGCGGGAGCTGGGACGCTACGAGGCGGCACCCCGCGTCACGTTCCACTTGGCGCCGCCGGTGCTGAGCCGTCCGGGTCCGGACGGCACGCCGCGCAAGCGGGCGTTCGGCCCGTGGATGGTCCCCGCCTTCCGTGTCCTGGCCAGGCTGCGCGTCCTGCGCGGCACGCCCCTGGACCTGTTCGGCCTGACCGCCGAGCGCCGCCGCGAGCGGGCGCTGCTGGCCGAGTACGAGGCCATGCTCGACACTCTGCTGGCCCGCTGGACCGCTGCGAAGGCGGGCACCTGGCGCGAGCTGACCGCCTTGCCTGACCGCATCCGCGGCTTCGGCCATGTCAGGAAGAAGGCCATGAACGACGCGGCAGCGAGGCGGGCGGCATTGATGGCGCAATTGGACGCCCCAGACGCCCCGGCTGCCGAAACGGTCGCGGCGTAGATCATGGAGACGCAAGGGATGCCCATCGCACTCGCAAGCTACGCCGAAGGCCGTTGGGCGCCCCCGTCCGGCGCCCTTGCAGAAATCCCAAGCGCCATTGACGGCCGCATCGTCGCGACCGCCTCCAGCGCCGGGCTGGACTTCGGCGCCATGGCCCGGCACGCCCGCAGCGTCGGCGGCCCGGCCCTGCGCCGGCTGACCTTCCACGACCGGGCGGACCTGCTCCGGCGGCTGGCCACGCACCTGACCGAGCGCAAGCAGGCCCTGTACGACCTGGCCTACGACACGGGCGCGACCAGGAAGGACAACTGGATAGACATAGACGGCGGCATCGCCACCTTGTTCGCCTACGCCTCCCGCGGACGGAGGGAGCTGCCGAGCGAGCGGTTCCTGGTGGAGGGCGCCGCCGAAAGCCTGTCCAAGGGCGGCACCTTCGTGGGCGCGCACATCCTCACGCCGCTGCACGGGGTCGCCGTCCACGTCAACGCCTACAACTTCCCTTGCTGGGGCATGTTGGAGAAGCTGGCGCCCAGCCTGCTCGCCGGGGTGCCCGTCATCAGCAAGCCCGCGACCGCGACGGCCTACGTCGCCCACGCCGTGGCTGGGATGATCCTGGACTCCGCCATCCTGCCCCCTGGCAGCGTGCAGTTCATCAGCGGCAGCACGGGCGACCTGCTGGACCACCTGACCGGGCAGGACGTGGTGTGCTTCACCGGCTCGGCCGCGACGTCGGGACGGCTGCGCGACCATCCCGCGGTGTCGCGCAACGCCGTGCGCTTCATCGCCGAGCGGGATTCGCTCAACGCCGCGGTGCTCGGGCCGGATGCGGGGCCGGGCAGCCCGGAGTTCGACCTGTTCGTGCGCGAGGTCGCGCGCGAGATGACCGTCAAGGCGGGCCAGAAATGCACCGCCATCCGCCGCGTGCTGGTGCCGCGCGCCCACGTGCAGGCTGTGGCGGCGGCGCTGTCCGCCCGGCTGGAGCGCGTGGTGGTCGGCGATCCCCGGCGCGAGGACGTGGGCATGGGGCCGGTCGTCAGCCTGTCGCAGCGCCGGGACGTGCGCGGCAGCGTCGCCAGCTTGCTGCGGGAAGCGGAGATCGTCTTCGGCGACCCGGCCCACTGCCATCCGCAGGGCGGCGACGAGGAGCGGGGCGCCTTCCTGTCGCCGGTGCTGCTGCACTGCGAGCGTCCCATGCAGGCGCACCAGGTGCATGAGACGGAGGCGTTCGGCCCGGTCAGCACCATCCTGCCCTATGACGGCCTGGACCAGGCCGTGGAGCTGGCCCAGCGCGGCGAGGGCAGCCTGGTCGCCTCCGTCTTCACCCACGACGCGGAGGTGGCCGCGGAGCTGACCATGGGCCTGGCGCCCTTCCACGGCCGGCTGCTGCTCCTGGACCGCGACTGCGCGGGGGAGTCCACGGGCCATGGGTCGCCGCTGCCGGGCCTCGTGCACGGCGGTCCCGGCCGGGCCGGGGGCGGCGAGGAGCTGGGCGGGATGCGCGGCGTCCACCACTACATGCAGCGCACTGCCCTGCAAGGCTCGCCGGCCCGCGTGTCCGCGCTGACCCGGACCTGGATCAAGGGCGCGCCGGAGCGCGAGGGAGCGCAGCACCCGTTCCGGCTGAACTTCGACGAGCTTGCGGTCGGGGACACGGTGAACACCGCGGCGCGCACGGTCACGCTGGAGGACGTCGAGCACTTCGCGCGCTTCACCGGCGACACGTTCTACGCGCACATGGACGAGGCGGCGGCCAAGGCCAACCCGTTCTTCCCCGGCCGGGTCGCGCACGGCTACCTGATCCTGTCCTTCGCCGCCGGGCTGTTCGTGGACCCCGCGCCCGGGCCGCTGCTGGCCAACTACGGGCTGGACAGCCTGCGCTTCCTGCAGCCGGTGTCCCCGGGCGACGCGATCCGGGTGCGGCTGACGGTGAAGCAGAAGGGCGCCGCCCGGAAGCCGGAGTACGGCGAGGTCCGCTGGGACGCCGAGGTGCTCAACCAGCGCGACGAGACCGTGGCGCGCTACGAGCTGCTGACGATGAGCGCACGGCCGGCCTTGCCATCAGCCTGAAGCGGGACCACAGGGCCATTCAAAGAGTGCCGCACTGGGCGGCTGTGATGACAGCCACGCGGTGTTCGGCGAAGGTTATCCCATCCGGCTGCAAGCGAGCCTGGTTGGGCGTGGCGTTCTTTGAATGGCCCTGAGCGGGACCACGGGCCGCCTTGATAGGAGCACTACGGCGCCGAGGCGTTTGCCTGCTGCAAGGCCCGGGTCCGTTGCAGCCGCGGCTTCGCGGCCATTCCGGTCTTTGCCGCAGTTCCCGTGCTGTCGTTTCGGGATCATGCGGCATGCTTGAAGCGTGCGCGGAAGAGCTGGAAGCCGGCGCGGCCCTACATGGGGCAGGTTCAGGATCTGCGCTCATGCCGAGCGTGGCGCACCCGTCAGCATGCCTTCACAGAGTGCCGGCGCACCACCCTGGAACCCCGACCAGATTGACAGTAACCGCGGTGAGGGCGTGCTGGGAGCGAGTTTGGCCAGACTTGCACAACATAGGATGGCGTCGAAGGTCAATCACCAGACCTCAAATATTATATTACCGACAATCTGGTATCAGGTTATGCAAGGTTCCATGGCAGCACTGTCCCCTATCGTTCGGCGCAGCACAGAGGACCAAGCCCTCGATATCCTGCGCGACCACATCCTGACTGGCACCGCTCCCCCTGGGAGCCGGCTGACCGAGCTTGGCTTGTCGGAGGCGCTCGCCATCTCACGCGCCACCGTCCGCACCGCGCTGCACCGGCTCGCCTCCGAGGCGCTGGTGCTGCAAGTGCCCTACACCGGATGGCAGGTCGTGGCCCTCACCGGCCGCGACGTGTGGGAGCTGTACACGCTCCGCGCGCCGCTGGAAGCCCTCGCGGCCCGGCTCGCCGTCGGCGAGCTGGACGACCGAGGCCGCTACAAGCTGCAAGGCGCGTTCGACAACCTGGCCGCGGCCTGTGCCGGCACCTCGCCAGCGCGCATGGCGGCGTGCGACTTCGCGCTGCACCAGGCCGTGGTTGACCACGCCGCCCACGGTCGGCTGCGCGAGCAGTACCGGCTGGTGGAGCAGCAGGTTAGGCTACTCATCGCATCCAGCAACGCCCTGATCGCCAAGTCGGGCGACATCGAGGCGCAGCACCGGCCCCTTCTCGACGCCCTGCTCGCGGGCGAGGGCGCCAGCCCCGCCCGGCTGTTCGAGGAGCACGCGCTGACCGAAGGCCGCAAGCTGGAGGCCGCCGTCCGCGCGCAGCAGGGGGTCGCCCCGGACGGCTGAGGCCGCGGCCCACGCAGGGCCGATCCAAAGACTGGACCGCAACACAGGAGCCGCGCCGGACCCCCGCACGGGAAGGAGAAGCCATGCGCAACGACCTACGCAGCCGCCAGCAGTACCAGGGCGTCACCCGCTCGCTCCAGCGCGCCTGGATCAAGGGCGCCGGGGTCACGGACGCCGACCTTGACCGCCCGTTGATCGCCCTGGTCAACACCTTCCAGGACTTCTCGCCCGAGAACGCCCACCTGCGCCGGGTCGCCGACGCCGTGAAGGCCGGCATCTACCGCGCCGGCGGCACGCCGTGCGAGTTCAACGCCTTCCACGTGACGGACAGCGAGACGTTCGCCAGCGAGGGGATGCGCTACGTGCTGCCGTCCCGGGACGTGGTGGCCGACTTGGTGGAGCTGATGGTTCAGGGCCACCGCTTCGACGCGATGGTGCTGCTGCCCTCGGGCGACAAGGTGGTGCCGGGCATGGTCATGGCGGCCTCGCGCCTCGACCTGCCCTCCATCCTGCTCTACGGCGGTCCCACGCCGGTCGGCCTATGGCGCGGGCGCAAGGTGTTCCTCGAAACCGTCTACGACGGCGTGGGCGAGCACCTGCGCGGCGCCCTGTCGCGCGAGGACCTCCAGGGCATGGAGGACGCGCACTTTCCAGGACCCGGCGCCTGCGACACCACCACCTCCGGCAACACCGCCGGCATCTACACCGAGGCGCTGGGCCTGGCGCTGCCTGGCACCGGCACGTTCCCGGCCGGCTCGAACGCGCAACTCCAGGCGGCCCAGGCCGTGGGCATGCGGATCATGGAGCTGCTGCGTGACGACGTGCGCCCGTCCCAGATCCTGACGGCTGCGGCGTTCGAGAACGCCATGCGCGTCGGCATGGCGGTGGGCGGCTCGACCAACATGGTCCTGCACATGATCGCCATGGCTAGGGAGGCCGGGGTGGACGTGTCGTTCGACACGTGGGACCGCCTGTCGCGCGACACGCTGACACTGGTGAAGCTCGCGCCGTCCGGGCCTTGGGGCGTGACCGAGCTGGGCGTCACCGGCGGCGTGCCGGGCGTGATGAAGGGGCTTGGAACGAAGCTCAACCGGGACACGCTGGGCGTCTCGGGCCAAACCGCCGGCGAGGTCGCCGACGCCGCCAATATCCTCGACCCCGGCTGCATTCACACGGACGCGGCGCCAGTGGAGCCGGAGGGCAGCATCTTCATCCTGCGCGGGACGCTGGCGCCGGGCGGGGCGGTGGTGAAGACGTCGGGCGTCGCCAAAGGCATGTGGCAGGTGACGCTCACTGCACGGGTGTTCGAGGACGAGGAGGGCGCGATTGATGCGCTCCGGGCAGGTTCGATCAATCCAGGCACCTGCGTGGTCATTCGCAACGAGGGCACCAAGGGCGGGCCAGGAATGCGCGAGATGCTGGGGGCGACCTCCGCGCTTATGGGCGCCGGCCTCGGCGAAAGCTGCGCGCTGGTTACCGATGGGCGGTTCTCCGGCGCCACGCACGGACCGGCCATCGGCTACGTCACCCCGGAGGCCGCGCGGGGCGAGCCGATTGCACTGGTGGCGGACGGGGACAGGATCGTCATCGATCTCGAAGCTCGCCGGCTTGACCTGGATGTGCCCGCGGACGTGCTGGGCAAGCGGCTTGAGGCTTACGTCCCGCAGCCACCCAAGGTGACGCGCGGCTATCTGAAGTTCTACGCCGAACACGTGGCGCCCGCCTCCGAGGGCGCCGTGATGCCGCGGCTGTAGGAGGGCGCGCAGATGGCCCTCCTTGGCACGCCACGCCCGGCGTGGCTGACCTTCGACTGCTACGGCACCCTCATCCAGTGGGACGAGGGGCTGCAGGCAGCTGTCGCCCGGGTCCTGGCGCGGCGGGGCGCGGCAGGCATTGAGCCGCGAACCCTGATCGCGGCGTACGACTACCACGAGCACGCGCTGGA
The DNA here is from genome assembly GCA_964245505.1 of uncultured Acetobacteraceae bacterium. Classification (GTDB taxonomy): domain Bacteria; phylum Pseudomonadota; class Alphaproteobacteria; order Acetobacterales; family Acetobacteraceae; genus DASWOJ01. The sequence continues at coordinate 5,721 of CAXTOB010000321.1, forward strand.
GGCGGAGCGCCCGCACCGCAACTTCCGCACGGTCGCGGGCGAGGGCCTGCGCCGGGCACTGGCTGACCTGGGCCTCCCTTGCGACGAAGCGGACGTGGACACGCTCACCTCGTCCATCTCCGCCATGCCGCCCTTTCCGGAGGTGCCCGCGACGCTGCGGCTGCTGAAGGACGCGGGTTTCCGGCTTTGCGTCGTCAGCAACACCGACGGCGCCATCATTGCTGGCAACGTGGCCCAGCTTGGCCCGCCGGGCACGATTGACCGCGTGGTCACGGCCGAGCAGGCCGGGGCCTACAAGCCGCGGCGGGAAATCTTCGAACGGGCCTGGCGCGAACTGGGCGTCACCAAGGGGGAGGTCTGCCACGTCTGCGCCAGCCCGCACCTCGACCTCGCGGCGGTCCGCGATCTGGGGTTCCGCTGCGTGTGGGTGGACCGGGGCACCGGGCGCGTCGCTCCGGGAGGCTACAGCCCGGATGCGGTCGTGCCGGCTTTGGACCAGGTGCCGCCCGTGTTCCGGAAGGCTGGTTGGATAGAAGGGTGATTGAGGGCAGACGCTACTCCGCCCGTCGGTGCTTGCTCCCTGTCGTGTAGTGCCTCAGGAACATGGCGACAGCGGCGTCAACGACGTTTGCCACCTCCTGAGTGATGAGAGGTCGCATCGGTGGCCACGCAACAGCCGCGCCGTCTCGGCTTGGTATGCCTGGCACATCCTCATCTGTCCCGAGGTCGCGCTCCACCGCCACACGCGCTACCGCGACAAGGACAGGTGTACAACCTACTCACCGTCCTGTTCGACTTCCGGCACACCGGCGTCCTCAACGATCAGTGGGAATACGCGCTCAGCCTAGGTGCCGTCGCGGGTGTGATGGGATTGGGTGGTGGCGTAGCCTCCGGCTTGTTCAACGAGCCATGACCGGCGTTGGCACGCCGGCGGAAACCACGCCGTGGAGCAAGTTAGCACAACGGGGGATGCGGACGGCACGGGGCTGTTCGTGGGAGAGGCATGGTTCGACCCGATCGAGGCGGGCATACGGGAGCGGGTCCGCGATTTCATTGGAGAGCTGCTGGAGCAGGAGCTGACGGCGGCGCTGGGCCGCAAGCGGTGCGAGCGGGCTGGCGGCGAGCCGAGGGGCTACCGGAACGGGACGCGCGGGCGGCGGTTGCTGGGCAGCTTCGGCCCGGTCGAGGTGGAGGTGCCCCGCGCCCGCCTGGCTGCGGCGGACGGCGGCACCAAGGAATGGCGCAGCACGGCGCTGCCACGCTACGCCCGGATGACGCGGCAGGTGGAGGCGCTGGTCGCGGGCGCCTACCTCGCGGACGCCAACACGCGCCGGGTCAAGCGGGCGCTCTCCGCCCTGTTCGGGGGCGCTGTGGGCAAGGATGTGGTGAGCCGCACCTGGCGAAAGGTGAAGACCGATTGGGAGGCGTGGGGCAAGCGCGACCTGGCAGACGAAGATGTGGTCCGGCTCATCCTGGACGGCACGGTCGTGCGCCTGCGCCTGGACCGCAAGGCCACGGACATCTCCCTGCTGGTCGTGCTCGGCGTGCGGCGCGACGGGCAGAAGGTGCTGCTGGCCGTGCAGAACATGGGCGGCGAGAGCGAGGCGGCCTGGCGCGGCGTGCTGGACGGCCTGGTCGCCCGCGGCCTGTGCACGCCGGGGTTCCCCTCGTCACTGACGGCGCGGCCGGGCTGGAGCGGGCGCTGGCGGCGCTGTGGCCCGAGGTGCCCGCGCAGCGCTGCACGGTCCACA
>CAXTOB010000322.1:0-7469 GCA_964245505.1 uncultured Acetobacteraceae bacterium
GATGGTGACGCCGAAGCGGGTGTCCCACTTGGTGCCGGGCTGCTTCTCGTTGATCCCTTGCAGCCCGACCTCTGGGCTATCCCGGTTCTCGATCCGCGCCAGGCGAGCGGCGGCCTGCGCAGCCTCCACGGCGCGCGTTGCGGCGACGATGCGGGGATGGGCGGATGCCGGACCGGGTGCAGGTGCCGGGCCAGGCGCGTCCAGGCGGGGCACGGCTGGAGTGCCGACGACTGCCGCAAGCGCAGCCTGCGCCGCGGCAAGCTGCGCCTCTGCGCTGCTGAGGGTCATGGCGGTATTGGCCGCATCGGCGGAGGCCGCCAGGGCATCGCTTTCCGCCGCCTCGCCAATCCGGAACTGGCGGGCGAGGTCGTTGGACAGGGACTGCGCCGTCGCCAGGCGCCGGGCCGCCACGTCGCGGGCATTGGCGGCCACGCTTGCCTGCGCCGCGAGGTCCAGCACCTGGGCGGCAAGGGCAAGATGCGCGGCCTCGATCGCGGCCTCCACCGCAGCGCCGTCCGCCTGCGCCGTGGCCTGCGTCGCCCGGCCCTGGCCTGGCAGCCAGATGGGTGTGCCCAGCTCCGCCTGCGCCGTGAGGTAGTTGTAGTTGCTGCCCAGGGCCTTGTCGTTGACGTAGGTGCCGATGGCATAGGGCGCGTTCGGCAGGAGCGCACCGCCGGCGGCATAGCGGGCGGCGGCCGACGCCCCTTGCGCCGCCAAGTCCTGCCGCTGCGGCAGGCGCGCCCAGGCCGCGGCCACGGCGTCGTGAAAGCTCGGGACGGGCCTTGGAGCGTCGGACGGCGTGCGGGCGAACGCGCCGGCAGGAACGGACAGGACGGCCCAGGACGCCAGGACCGCCAACCGCGCGCAATGGATGGTTGGGCGGGTGCTGTGCTGCCGGAGCCTGGCGCGATCTGCCAAGGGGATCATCATACGCCCTCCCGGGTCGGGTCGAGTGATTGCGGCGACGCAGCAAACCGGAGCGGCAACGCCGTTGCAGGCGCCAAGTTTTGCCGCGCTTCCCTCCGCGGCGTTGCATGTCCGGCAGGGTCAGAGCGGACGCACGCAATCACCCGGAGCCGAACGGATTGGCCCGAGGCTGGAGAGCGGCACGCATGCATATCCCTGCGTAGAGTGACGCCTGTTGCCGGGTTCTGGGATTACCGGAACCTTGTGCATGGCTGGCAGCAGTGAAATTCGGCAATGCAGCGACGCCAACCCTGGCGAGGAGCGCAACCCGCCTCCGCCCTGCCCGATGGACACCCATCCCGGGCCGGCGGTCACACGCCCTGGGATTGCGACTGCGACTGAGCCTGTTTCAACGGCCGCCAGTCCCGGAAGAATGCCGTGCCAATCAGCTCCCCGACCCCGATCAGGCTACGCTGCACCCCGTCGAGGTAATCATGCAGCCCATGCGGCAGCAGCCGGTCCACCCGGCCGTCGAGCAGGCCGCGCACGTCCTCCAGCCGCTCCAGCACGCCCGCGGTGTCGCGCAGCCCGTAAGCGGTCCGCAACTGGCTGAGATGCCAGTTCATCCCGCCGACACACAGCGCGACGCTGCGCGCGAAGGCGGCGTCCGCCAGCAGGAACGCCACCACGTCCGACGGCGTGAACCCGGCATCCGCCACCCGGCGGAACGCATGGTAGCCAGCCGCGGCCCGCAGCACCGCGTTCCACTGCGTCAGCTCGACGATCCGCCGCTCCTCGTCCGTGCCCTGGACCAGCAGGTGATACTTGATGTCCAGCAGCCGGGTCGTCTGGTCCGCGCGCTCGATCAGCCGGCCCAGCTCATAGAAGTGCCAGCCCTGGTCGCGGAAGAACGTGCCCTCGGTAATGCCGGTATGGGCCTGCACGCCCTCCTTGATCCGCCGACACAGGCGGGACAGCGCGTCGCCGTCCAGTTCGGAGGGATCGATCCCCATGACGTTGCGGTGGAACACGTTGAGCTGCATCCACATCTCGGTCGAGATCAGTGGGCGCAGCTTGCGGGCGTTGGTACGCGCGGCTTCCAGGCAGGCGGGGATGCTGTTGGGGTTGCTGGCGTCCAGCAGGTAGAACCGCTTGACGGCGCCGGCCTCGATGGCCATGCCCCGCTCATCCAGCCCCGGCCCGTCCGAGTTGATGGCGACCAGTGCGGACCAGGACTCGGTCTCGCGGCCCGGGCTTTCGAAGGTCTGGGTCACATCGATCAGCCGGGCCAGGTTCTCGACCCGCTCCAGGTAGCGCGCCATCCAGAACAGGCCCTCGGCGTCCCGCGTCAGCAGCGGGGACTGGTGCATGCTCATTCCGCCAGCACCCATGTGTCCTTGCTGCCGCCGCCCTGGGACGAGTTGACGATTAGGCTGCCTTCCTTCAGCGCCACGCGGGATAGGCCGCCGGGCAGCACCCAGGTGTCCCGGCCGGTGATGGCGAAGGGGCGCAGGTCCAGGTGCCGCGCCCGCAGCCCGGCATCTGTCAGCGTCGGCGCCACCGACAGGTTGATCATCGGCTGGCTGATCCAGTTGGCCGGGTCATGCTCGATCAGGCCCCGTGCCGCCTCCAGCTCCGCCCGGCTGGCGCGCGGGCCGACGGTGATGCCATAGCCGCCGCTCTCGCCCACGGGCTTGATGACCAGCTTCTCGAGGTTGGCCAGGGTGTAAGCCAGCCCTTCCGGCTCGCCGCAGATGTTGGTTTGGACGTTGGGCAGGATTGCGTCCTGGTCGAGGTAGTACTTGATGATGCGCGGCATGTACGCATACACCGCCTTGTCGTCCGCGACCCCGGTGCCGACCGCGTTGGCCAGCGTCACGTTGCCCTTCCGCCAGGCGCCGATGATGCCGCGCACGCCGAGCAGGCTGTCGGGACGGAACACGGCCGGGTCCAGGAAATCGTCGCCGATGCGGCGATACACCGTGTGGACCCGGCGCAGCCCGGCGGTGGTCCGCATCCAGACCTTGTCATCCTCCACCGTGAGGTCGGCACCCTCCACCAGCGGCACGCCCATCTCACGCGCCAGGAAGACATGCTCGAAGTAGGCGGAGTTGTAGATGCCGGGGCTGAGCAGCACGACCTGCGGGCCGGACACGCCTTCCGGCGCGATCTCGTCCATGGCGCTGCGCAGCCGGCGGCCGTAGTCGTCCACCGGGCGCAGCTTCAGGCCGGCGACCAGGTCGGGAAAGGCGCGCAGCATTAGATGCCGGTTCTCGACGACATAGGATACGCCGGAGGGCGTGCGCGCATTGTCCTCCAGGACGGAGAACATGCCGTCCTGGTCGCGCACCAGGTCGATGCCGCAGATATGGACGTAGGTGCCGAAGCGGACCGGGAAGCCCTCCATCTCCGGGCGGTAGTTGCTGTTGCCGTACACCAGCTCGCCGGGGATCACACCGTCGCGGACGATGCGGCCGCCGTTGTAGATGTCGCCGAGGAACAGGTTCAGCGCGCGGACACGCTGTTTTACGCCGCGCTCCAGCACCGCCCAGTCCGCGGCCGGGATGATGCGCGGCACGCAGTCGAACGGCAGGATACGGTCAATCGCCGAGGCCTCGGAATACACCGTGAAGGTGATGCCGAGGTTAAACAGGTCACGCTCCGCCAGTTGCGCCCGTGCGCGGAGCGCGTCGAGGCCGATGGCGGACAGCCGGCTGCGGATGAGAGCGGCGGCGCCCCCGTCATGATCACGGGCGGTCAGCTCGCAGTAATAAGCTCCGGAGTCATACTGGTCGAACGGGTCTGCTGTCATGGCGGCCTTGGGACGAGATTTGGACGCGGTGTGCGGTGTACGGCTGCGGGCGATATCATGCGCCTTTGTCATTGCAGCGTCACGGCGGGAACGCAATCCGCGTTGTAGATGCAACAGCCCTGCGCCGTCGTTCGCGGTGTCTGGTTTGCTGTTGCATATGCGGGTGATAGGCGGTTTACCTCCCTTGCCAGGTGATGAGGCGTCCCTGCTCCCTCCTGGCCCTATTCCATCCTGGCCCGGAGTATTCCTTATGCGCTTTCCCCTCGGCTTCCTGTCCGCCGGCCTGGTTGCCGCCCAGATGCTGGCCGCCCCACTGGCGGCTGCAGAGTGCGTCCGCCCGGCCGACCATGCCTCGCTCGACGTCGCCGCACTCAAGAGCACGCTGATGGTGACGGCGCTGACCTGCGATGCCGGGGAGCGCTACAATGCGTTCATCCGCAAGTATCAGCCGGAGCTGACCTCGCAGGAGAAGGCGCTGAGCGGTTACTTCGTCCGTGCCAACAGCCGCAATGCCCGCAAGCAACAGGACGACTACGTGACGCAGTTGGCCAACAGCCGGTCGCAGGACGGCACCCGCCGGGGCAGCCTGTACTGCTCCGAGAACCTGCCGGTGTTCGACGAGGTGATGGCGCTGCGCAATGGGTCGGAGCTGGTGGAGTTTGCCGCCGGCAAGACGGTGAACCAGCCGATCAGCGTGGTCGCCTGCGGCGCCGCGGCGCCCGCCGTGACCCGGGCCAGCACGAGCCGCAGCACGCGTGCGTCCCGCACCCACCGGAGCTGATCCGCGGTTGGCGGGATGAAACCAAAAAAGGGGCGTGAGGCCCCCTTTTTCACGTAGCGGCTAACGCGAGACGGTGAAAGTAAGGCGGAAAAGCGCTGACTGCCGCCCTCCCGACCACAGCGCCATAGGTCAGCGTAAGGCGTTAGCGCTTTTCCGCCCTACGAGGCATTGAAGCCTGCGGCGTCTGCGTGGCAGGCAGCGGCCTGCCGCCGCATCAGCGCAGGATGATCTCCACCCGGCGGTTCTGCGGTTCCCGTACGCCCTTGGCGGTTTGCACCAGCGGCTGGGTTTCACCGAGGCCCTGGACGGTGATCGCCGCGCGCGGCACGCCGAGGCGCACCAGCTCCGCCGAAACAGTCTGCGCCCGGCGCACCGATAGGCCCTGGTTGTATTGCGCGGTGCCGCTGCTGTCCGTGTGTCCCGCAACCTCGATCCGCGTGGTTTGCACGCGCTGGGTGGCCTGCGCGGCCTCGGCGATGATCTGCCGCGCACGGTCGGTCAGGTCGGCGCGGTCCCAGTCGAAGAACACCAAGTAGGTCCGCGCCTCGGTCTGGGCGGGCGACGGCGCAGGAGGCACTTCTACCGGCGGCGGCGGCACGTTGAATGCGTAGCGCAGGCCGAGCATCAGGCTGTGGTTGTAATCATCGGTCGTCGTGATCCGTCCGGTCCGGACCAGACCCGGCGATGATACCTGTTCCCCAAAGGTCCGGTCGCCGCTAAGTGCAAAGAAGCGATATTCCGCCGTAAGCGATAGCCCGACCACCGGCGGAATGGGAAACGAGACCCCGGCAATCGCCTGATAGGCAAAGCTGCTATCCACCCCGCGGGAGATGGTCGTGCTGAACGGGGATGACAGCGTGTAGCGCCGGTCCACCCAGCTATAGCCGGCGCCGGCGCCGATGTAGGGGAACACGTAGGGGCTGCCGACATCGAGGTCGAACAGCGCGTTCACCATGCCGCCGTACTTGTCCTCCCGCCCGCGAGCACGGGCGCCGTTGCCGCTGCTGCTGAGGTCATTGTGGCGGTAGTCCCCCTCGGTCTCAATCCGCAGGCCGTTGCCGAAGCCGTAGCCGACGCTCGCCAAGCCGGTATAGCCCGCGTCAAAGGACCGTGGCTGAGTTGTAATCTGGCGGACCCCGTTGAGGGTGACGGTTTGATTGTACTCCCGCTGCAGGAAGTTGCCGCCGCCTGCGCCGCCAATATACAGCCCGGTCACGGGCTGCGCCGCCGCCTGCCCGGCCCGCAGAACAGGCGCGGCCAGCACGGTTGCGGCCAGCAGGGTCATGCGCGTCATAGACTACTCCTCGTGGGCCGCAGGGTCGGGCGGCACCGCCCGAGCCGGCGGCCTCGTATGAAGTAACGCTGTCCCGGGCAGCAAGGCAAGCAACGCCGGGCAATAAGACGGCGTGTGGCAGCGGCGCTACAGGTGCCTTCCGAGCTGTCATTGCAAGCGGGCAGCAACGCGGCGGCTCAGGAGGCGCACGAGTTCCTGAAGCTCGAGGCGACGCCGGGACCGGTGGCTTGTATTCACAATCCCGTATGACGGGCGTGCTGAAGCCATTCTGCCACGGGCTGGCGCTATGGCTTGACGGAAGGCGCTTTACTTTTCTGCCCTACGCGCCTTCCAGGAACTGGTGGCGTCTACGCATCCTCTCGAAACAGTAGGGGCCGGCCCACACCGTGGACCGGCCCCCCTGCAACGTTGGTAGTCTTGTCTGCTTAGCGCAGGATGATCTGCACGCGGCGGTTCTGCGGCTCACGCACACCGTCGGCGGTCGGGACCAACGGGTTGCTTTCGCCGAAGCCCTGCACCGTGATCGCCTGGCGCGGCACGCCCTGGCGGACCAGCTCGGCAGCCACGTTCTGGGCGCGGCGGACGGACAGGCCAGCGTTGTAGCGCGCGGTGCCGGACTTGTCGGTGTAGCCGTTGACCTCGATGCGCGTCGTCTGCACGCGCTGGGTGGCCTGCGCCGCCTCAGCGATGATCTGGCGAGCACGGTCGGTCAGGTCAGCACGGTCCCAGTCGAAGAAAACCAAGTAGGTGCGGGTGGTGTCGCGGACGACCGGCGGCGGCGGCGGCGGCGCCGGCGGGGCTGCGTTGAAGGCGTAGCGCAAGCCCACCAGGACGCTGTGGTTCAGGTCGTCGTTAGACCCGATCCGCACCTTGGCGCGGGTCGAGGTGCCCGGCGCGAAGTACTGGTAGTTGAAGCTGTTGCTCTCGGCCAGGCCCATGAAGCGATATTCGGTCGTGACGGACAAGCCCGGGACCTGCGCAATCGGGAACGCCGCACCGATGATGGCCTGGTAGGCGAACGACCCTTGGCCCTGGTTGGTGCGGTAGATGCTGTTGAAGCCGTTCGGCTGGCCGAACACCGGGCCGCTGTTGCCGTAGAAGCGCGCGTTCTGCTGCTGGTCATACATGTAGCCGACGCCGAGGCCGACATACGGAGAGATCGCCGCCGGGAAGAAGCCCAGGCCCAGCACGTTCGGGTCGAAGTCATACAGCACGTTCAGCATGCCGCCGTACTTCTTCTCGTCGCCGCCAGCGTTCAAGCGGCTGCGGCTGCCGTTGGAGTTGGTGACGCCTGCGAGGCTGTTGAACTTGTTCTGGCGGTAGTCGCCCTCGACTTCCAGCCGCAGACCATTGCCCAGGCCATAACCGACGCTGCCAATGCCAATAAAGCCGGCGTCGCTGCGGAAGCTGGCGTTGTTGCCGACCGAACGCAGGTTGGGGAAGAAGCGGGTGTTCTGCTGCGGGTAGGCGACGCCGTTCACGCTCTCATTCTGCAAAAAGTTAACACCGGCGCCAGCGCCGATGTATAGGCCATTGACCGCTTCGGCCTTGGCAGCCACTGGGGCCGCAAGGACGGTCGCGGCCAGTAGCGCGCTGCGGAGCTTCATCTGTTCTCTCCTCGTTAAAATCTGCGTGTCAAGCGCATCCGGGGGCCTGCGGGACTGTCCCCCCGCCTC
>CAXTOB010000323.1:0-7462 GCA_964245505.1 uncultured Acetobacteraceae bacterium
CCCTTCACCAGCACGTCCGGCAGCAGGGTGCGGATCAGCTCCAACGGTGTCGCCTCATCGAAGGCGACCACCGCGTCCACGTAGCGCAGCGCCGCCATCACCCGCGCCCGGCCGTCCAGCGGGTTGACCGGGCGCGACGGCCCCTTGAGCCGCTGCACGCTGGCATCGGTGTTGAGCGCCACCACCAGCCGGTCGCACCCCGCCCGCGCCTGCGCCAGCAGGGACACATGGCCGGGGTGCAGGATGTCGAAGCAGCCGTTCGTGAAGCCGACCTGCAGCCCTTGCGCCTTCCAGCGCGCCACCAGCGCCTCGATTTCCCCGAGCGGGCGAACGCCGTCCGGCGCCTCCTCTTCATGGTCCCCGGCGTCCAATTCCCGCAGCACTTCCTGCACCGTGGCGGTAGCGGTGCCGGGTTTGCTGACGACGACGCTGGCGGCGGCGTTGGCGATGTGCATGGCTTGGGTCAAGGTGCGCCCGGCGGCGGCGCACAGCGCCATCGCCGCAATCACCGTATCGCCCGCGCCCGACACGTCGAACACCGCCCGCGCCCGCGCCGGCACGGACTGCACGGCGCCGGAGGCTTCCACGAGCGTCATCCCCTTCTCGGACCGGGTGACGAGGATCGCCTCCGCGTCCGCCTGCGCCCGCACGTGGCGTGCGGCCAGCACCACCGCCTCGGTCGTGTCCACGGCCATGCCGGAGGCGGCGGCCAGCTCCTTCAAGTTGGGGGTGATGCAAGTAGCGCCGCGGTAATGGGCGAAGTCCGCCGATTTCGGGTCCACGAACACCGGCACGCCGGCGTCGCGCGCCAGCACGGTCACCTGCGCCACCAGCCCCGGCGTCAGCGCGCCCTTGCCGTAATCCGCCAGCACCACCGCACCGACCCGGCCGATCCAGGCCCGCACGGCATCGAGCAGCGCCGCTTCCTCGAAGGGCGTCACCGGCGCCTGGCTTTCCTCGTCTGCGCGGACCACCTGCTGGTTGGCGGCAATGAAGCGGGTCTTGCAGGTCGTCGGACGCGACGGCGTGTCCACGGCGGCGGAGATCAGGCGCGGCACCCCGCTCAACAGGCGCCGCACCGCATCCCCGGCAGCATCCGCCCCGACCAACCCGGCCAGAACGGCCGTGCCGCCGAGGGCTGCGACGTTGCTGGCTACGTTGCCGGCACCGCCCAGCATCTCCCGCGTGCCGCGTAGGCGCAGGATGGGCACGGGCGCCTCCGGCGAGATCCGCTCCATGTCGCATTGCACGAAACGGTCCAGCATCACGTCGCCGACGCAGAGGACCTGGATATTGGTGAAGTCCATGGGGAAGAAGGGTTCCGGGTCGAGGCTGCGGCCACTCTTCTGCACCAGCCGCCCGCAGGGAGTCCACAGCGTCGCCCAGGGTGACGGACCGCTCCCGGCCGTCTATCGGGGATACGGGCGCCGAACCGATCCTCCGCCGCGCAGGCCGCGTCGATCAGGGACAGGGAAGGTCATGCCGAGGTCTTCGCGCAGGCGGCTGCTACGCGCCATGCGGGCCGAGCTAAGGAACCGGTCAGGCCGCTTGCGCCCGCTGGTGAGCAGCGGTCGATCAATCGATTCTCTTAACAATATTCCGATTTGGTTAACAGTAGAATAACGAACTAGGCTAAGGACCGCCGCAAACCTAGAGAGTCCGGAATGATGCTGTATAAGATCGATTTACCCTGCGGCGTGGATGGTTCCGGTCCCGACGCAGCGCCGTATGCTGGGACGACCGCCGAACAGGGCTGGCTTAGCGCCAGCCCTGTCCGCTGCGGCAAACGACGCCGGTCAGCGCGGGGCGATTGCCGCACCGTGGGCGAGATGCTGTGCCCGATCGTTCGACACCACGACCTGGCTGCTTGTTACCAGGACCCGGGGCCGCAGCCCGGCATAGGCCACCATTCCATCCGCAGCGCGCACCGGCAGCGAGTTGGCAGTCATCACCGGCGTTTCGCTGCCGCTGGAGGGCAACAGCCCCGCCAGACTGGACGCCTGAGTGCCGTTGCCGGTGAACTGCGGGTGCGACTCCGACCAGGTCTCGGTGACGAAGACGCTGCCGGACGACACCCGCGCGTCGGCGGCGTAGGGAAAGGGATTGCCGTTTCCCTCAGACTCCGCCAGGGCAGGTCCGGCAGAGAGGGAAAAGACGGCCAGGGCAACGCGTGCGAAATTATTCATGGTGCTTCTCCTGCGATGGTGCGCCGGCTGGGATCCGGGACCTGTGTCCTGGACGCCGCCGCCGTGACTGCTACCTACGGCGCGACTGCCGGGGACGCTGTGCGCCGGATCACAGGACCGAATCTTCGTCGTAATGAGCGGGGAGCTGGGCTTTGATCACGACACCAAGGGGACCGGCGCAGGCGCTGGCGGCACTGCCGTTCCTGGCCGGAGCGCCGGCCGGCGCGCTGGAGCGGTTCGCCGCACATGCCCGGTGGGTGGATGCCGTGCCTGACGAGGTCGTCGTGGACTTCAACGATGCGACCACCGACGTGTTCTTCATCGTGCAGGGCGGCGTGCGCGTGCTGCTGCGTACTGCGGAAGGGGAGCGGACGCAGATCCTGGGCGACTTCGCCGCCGGGCAAATGCTGGGGGAGTTGTCGGCAATTGACGGCGCCCCGCGCTCCGCCCAGGTGGTGGCGCTGGTTCGCACCCGGCTGTGCTTCGTGCCGGCAGGGGCGTTCCTGGAGTTTTTGTCCGGCGCTCCCGCAGTCTGCCAGCGGCTGCTGCGCATGCTGACGGCGCGCATCCGCAGCCAGAACCAGCGCCTGATGGAGCGTACGGCGCTGCAGACCCGGCCACGCCTGGCGGCCGAACTGCTGCGCTTGTCACGGCCGCGCCCCGACGGCACCTGCGCCGTCAGCCCGCCGCCCACGCATGAGGAGCTTGCCGAGCGCATCGGCGCGCGGCGCGAGACCGTGTCGCGGGAATTGTCGGCGCTGTCCCGTGCCGGGCTGCTGCACCGGACGCGGGCGGCCTTCGTGCTGGACCAGCCGGGCATACTGCGTGCAGAGGCGGACATGGGGTTTGGGCAGCCCGGGAGCGTCTCGATGTCCGGATAGGAGCCGCGGACCGCAAAAAGCCGGGAAGCGAAAAAGCCAGAAAATCACTCGGTCAGCCAGAGGTGCTGGATCGAGTCCCAAAAGACGTTTATTTTATTTACTGCGTTGACAGCCTGCGCCGCGCCGGTGATGGCTCAAGCATGGCGCTCGAGTAGTGATCATAAAATAAGTCTATTCCGTGTATAGTTGGTGTTAACCGTTTTGTGACCTAGGTCACAGGCATCGCACGGTCCCGCCCTTCACAAAGTGGCGAATTGCCGTCTGAGTCACCTGATGGTCCTGCATTGCTCGAACGGAACGGGATGACCTATGCTCGCACTCAAGATCATCCGTCGTGACATGCCGTGCCACGGGCCGCCCGTGAAGCGTGCCCTGCGCGCCGGGCCGTCGCTGCCGCGTACGCTTTCCGGGAACAGCATGACCGAGCCGGACTCCACACCTCCCGCCGGGGCGCGTGCCCGCGGCAAGGGCCGTGTCGAGCGGCGCCTTGCCGCAGTGCTGGGCGTGGACGTCGCCGGCTATAGCGCGCTGATGCTGCGGGCGGAGGAGGACACGCACCGGCGCGTCGGCGCCGAGCTGGACCGGGTGCAGCGCGAGATCCGGCGGGCCGGCGGGCGGGCATTCGGCATCGCTGGCGACGGCGTGATGGCCGAGTTCCCGAGCGCGGTCGAGGCGCTGAAATGCGCGCTCCGCATCCAGGCCGCGGCGGCCCGGCGCAATGCGAAGCTACGGGCAGACCGGCGCATCGTGCATCGCATCGGCATCAACTCGGGCGAGATCATGCTGCAGAGCGGCCGCACCGGCGGCACGGCGGTCAACGTCGCGGCCCGGCTGCAGACACTGGCGGAGCCCGGCGGCATCTGCCTGTCCGGTGCAGTGTACGATCAGGTGCGCCGGGTCGTGACCGCGGCCTACCAGCCGATGGGCGGACAGCGGCTGAAGAATATCCGGGACCCCGTGGTGGCGTATGCCATCCCTGCGGCGGCGTGCTCGGCCTGGGCGGGGATGCCGGCGCTGCCGCGGCTGGCGCTGCCCGGCACCGGCGAATACCGCCCGTCGCTCGCGGTGCTGCCGTTCCGCACGCTGCAGAAGGATCAGTCGGACGCTTACTTCGCCGAAGGAATGATTGACGACATCATCCGGGCGCTGGGCGGCCTGCAGGATCTGCTGGTGATCTCCCGCAGCTCGGTGGCGGGGTTCGCGCGGATGCCGCTGGACGTGCGCCGGGTCGGGCAGGAGTTGGACGTGCAGTATGTGCTGCATGGCAGCGTGCGGCGGTCGGGCGACCTGCTGCGGATCGCGGTGGAGCTGTGCGCGGCGCCGGCGGGCAGCGTGATCTGGGCGGACCGGTTTGATGGGCGGCTGGCGGATTTATTCGAGCTGCAGGACCGGATTGCGCTGCGGGTGGCGACGGCGATTGCGCCGCAGTTGCGGGAGAAGGAATTGGAGCGGGCGGTGCGGAAGCATCCGGAAAGCATGACGGCGTATGACTTGACGTTGCAGGCTTTGGATTTATCGCATCGCATGGATCGTGCATCGCTCAAACAAGCTCAGGATTTGCTGGAGCAGGCTTGCACTCTCGATCCCGGATATGGCCACGCCTATTCGCATCTGGCGCTGATTTACACGCGCATGATCGGCCAAGGGTGGTCCGAGAACGACCGGGCAGACGCGGAACGTGCGGCCCGAGCCGCGCATAACGCGATGCTGAAGGATCGCACGGACGCTTTAGCCCTCGCGATCTACGGACATCAGCAATCCTACTTATTCAGAGACCACATGGGCGCCCGTGCATCGCTGGATCGCGCCATCGCAGCCGGGCCAAGCTGCGCCCATGCGTGGGCATTCAGCAGCCTCACATGCGGTTACCTTGACGATGTCGAAGCCGCCCTTGTGCAAGCAGAACAGGCCGTGCGCCTGTCTCCGGTGGGTGCAGATGCTTTCTGGACAGAACATTTTTTGTCACAGGCGCACTATCTTGCTGGGCGTTATGACGAGGCGATTGCGTGGGCGCGTATGTCGGCGGCACAGGTCATTGCAAATGCCTCCAATCTACGTTGCCTTATAGCGGCTCTGGTTGCGACTGGACAGATGGACGAAGCTCGGCTGATTGCACGCAAACACATGCAATATGTTCCAGGTTTTCGCCTGACGACCTGGCTGCAACGTACGCCATTGTCTGTCCAGGTTCGAAGCTTGTTTGGGGAACGGCTTCTACAAGCAGGAATACCAGACTAGGCGAGTTACAAAGATCGTTGAAACAATCTGGAGAACTCCACAATGCCATCCAGCTACAGCGGAAACTCCGGCAATAGCGGCAATTCGGGAAACTCTGGCAACAGCGGCAACGCCGGCAACGCCACCAGCGTCACCGCCGGCTGGTTTTTCCCCGACCGGCTGAACCTTCCCTTCGTCACCACCCCCGACACCGGGCCGGGGAAGGTGCCGCCTGGGACTGTCGGTGAACTCCCCATCATCCCCGTCGCGCAGTTCCCCGACCGCGGCTGGGCCGCCGAGTGGTATGCCTGGCTGGCGCTCGTGGAGTTCAGCGGCACGAACTGGCGCGCCATCGACCCGGCGGCGCAGCTGGGTTGGCCCGGCTGGGTGCCTGCCCCCTCGGCCCTTCCGGCCCCACCCGCCTTCCTGGACTGGAACACGCTGAACGTCCCGCCCATCTCGTCTGCCACCCCGAGGATCACCCAGGAAATAGACGACCTGGTAACCGCGGCGTCCGACGAAAGGCCCGACGCGCTTGGCGAAATCCTCGCGCAGTCGGACGAGTTCATCAGCGTCTTCCTGAACGCCATGACTGCCCGTCCGACATCATACCCATACACGACGAAGGTGCTGAGCATCGCCAGCCTCGTCGCCACCCTGGTCGTGATGCATTTCAAGACAATATACTTCCGCCCGCGCCCGACCCAACTGTGCCCGGCGTTGCTGCCGCCCATCGCCGTGCCGGGCCACGCGTCGTTTCCGAGCGGCCATTCGACGCAGGCGCACTTGATGGCATTGTGCATGCAGGAAGTATTCGGCAGCCCCGCCAAGCAGGACACGAGGGTGGACGTGCTGTGGACACTGGCCGACCGCATCGCCCGCAACCGGGAGATCGCGGGCCTGCATTATGCCAGCGACTCGGAGGCCGGAGCCGCCCTGGCGCGCGGCATCCTGCCCGTGCTGCAAGCGGCGGTGCCGGGCGTCGCCGTGTCGCGTTACCGGGCCGCCGTGGTGGGCGCCCAAGGAGAGTGGCCATGAGCGGCGACGAGCCGCGGGCTGGGAAGCCGTCGTGCCTTGCCAACCTGGCCCGGCGCTTCAAGGCGTTCGATGAACCGCAACGGCTGCTCGAACGTGCAAACCTGTCGCCAGACCTGCTGCGGCAACTGGGCTTTGAAAGCGACGGGGCTGACCAGCCTCGAACCGAGTTGCAGCGCAGCCTAGAGCAGGTCTTCGCCGGTGCGTTCAAGGTTGAGCCCTTTGACTTCGACCCGGTGCTGGCTCGGTCGATCGCCTACAAGATACAACCCCGGATGCAGCTTCGGATGGCGTCCGTGCCGTCGCGCACCGAGACCAGCCGCAACTGGTCCGGCGCCTATATCACCGCGAACCAGAACAAACGGTTCCTGCAGGTCTGGGGGCTGTGGACCGTGCCGGCCAACCTCCAACTGCCGCCGCCGGAGTTCCGGGGGCCGCCAGGCATCGAATACCGGGTGGCCAACTGGATCGGGCTGGACGGGCAGCGGCGCTACTTCAACTCGTCGCTGCCGCAGATAGGCACGACGTCCATCCTGCAAGCGGACGGCAGCACACGGTCGGAGGCCTGGGTACAGTGGTTCGAGCAGGGATCGGAAGACCCGAACCTCATCCCGCTGACGCTGACGGTCCAGCCAGGCGACCCGGTACTTTGCTTCGTGACGGTCGTGGGACCGCAGCAGGTCGTATGCGTCATCATCAACCTCAGGCCGCCATTGCCGGTCCTGCAGGCCATCTGCGCAGAAGCCCCGCCTATCACGCTGCCCGATGGCACGGTTGCCGCACCCGACATCGCAGGCGCGACGGCGGAGTGGGTGGTGGAACGTCCGCAGGTGATCGGCACGACGACGCCAAACAACTTCCCGGACTACGGCCGGACCGACTTCAGTTGTTGCCTCGCGGTTGAGGGCGGCCAGGCGGGCCTTTCGTCGCTCTTTGACGGGGTCGTACAGAACCTGTCCGGAGCACGGCCGATCCGGATGTATGATGTGCTGCCGAACCCGTCACGTACCCGATATACCTCGATGCCGGAAAAGGTGAACGTTACGACTCTCGATTTGCATTACGGCGGGTTCTGACGTCAGCCGGTTATACCGCCCGCCGCCCCCGTACCGCCGCCGCCAGCGTCCCATCGTCCAGCACGTC
>CAXTOB010000324.1:0-7449 GCA_964245505.1 uncultured Acetobacteraceae bacterium
CATGCCCCCCTTGCTGTTTCTGACCCAGCGCATCCCCTACCCGCCCATCAAGGGCGAGAAGATACGGCCCTACCACATCCTGCAGCACCTGCGCCGTGACTTCGACGTCCACCTCGGCACCCTGGTGGACGACCCGGCGGACCAGCAGCACATCCCGGCGGTGCAGGCGATGTGCGCCAGCAGCCACTTCGCCACCCTGGACCGGCGTGTTGCCAAGGCCACGTGCATGACGGGGCTGCTGACTGGCGAGCCGCTGAGCGTCACATTCTTCCGCGACCGCGGCCTGATGCGCTGGGTGCGGGGGGTTTTGGACGGGGTGCGGCCGGTGGCTGTGTATGTGTTCTCCTCCAACATGGCGCCCTATGTGCTCGGCCTAGGCGCACCGGGGCGGACCTGCGTGGTGGACCTGACCGATGTGGACTCGGAGAAGTGGCGGGCCTACGCCGCAACGGCGGCACTGCCGATGCGCTGGGTTTATCACCGGGAGTGGCGCCGGGTCGCAGCGCTGGAGGCGCAAATCCTGCGGGAGTGCGATTGGAGCACCTTCGTGTCCGATGAGGAGGCGGCGCTGTTCACCCGCCTGAACCCCGGACATGACGAGCGCGTCCGCGCCATCAGCAATGGAGTGGACGCCGACTACTTCGATCCGGCGCTGCCCACGGATGCGCCTTATACCATGGACCGCCCCACCTTCGTGTTCACCGGCACAATGGACTACCCGCCCAACGTTGACGCCGTGGCGTGGTTCGCGGAGGCGGTGCTGCCGCTCGTCCGGCAGGGGGCGCCGGATGCTGCGTTCTTCATCGTCGGCGCCAGCCCAGCGCCGCGGGTGCAGGCATTGTCAGCGCTGCCGGGAGTGTCCGTCACCGGCCGGGTGGCGGACGTCCGGCCCTATCTGGCGCACGCCGCCGCAGCGGTCGCCCCAATGCGGATCGCCCGCGGCATCCAGAACAAGGTGCTGGAGGCGATGGCGATGGCGCGTCCGGTCGTTGTCACCCCCGATGCGCTGGAGGGCATCGCCGCGCGCCCGGGACAGGAGGTGCTGCTGGCTGCCGACGCCAGCGCCTTCGCCGCGGCCTGCCTGGCAACGCTTACGCCCGCCGGGGCGGCCCTTGGCGCGGCTGCGCGGGACCGCGTGCTGCAGGATTACAGCTGGGCCGGGCGGCTGCGCGGGTTTGACCCGCTGTTCGCGCCGGCGCTGGCGCAGGCATGATCATCCGCTCCCGTGCGCCGCTGCGGCTGGGCCTGGCTGGCGGCGGTACCGACGTATCGCCGTACTGCGACGAGCATGGGGGCGCCGTGCTGAACGTCACGGTGGACCTGTATGCTTACACCATTATTGCCCCGGCAGACGACGGGTGGGTCCGCTTCGCAGCCACGGACCTCAAGCAGGAGTGGGACGGCCCGGCCGATGACGGGATGGAGGACTGCCCGCTGGTGCTGCATCGGGCGGTTTACCGGCGTGTCGTGCGGGACTTCAACGGCGGGCGGCCCCTGCCCTGCGCCGTGACCACCTTTTGCGACGCGCCGCCGGGGTCGGGGCTGGGTACGTCCTCGACGATGGTGGTGTCGTTGGTGAAGGCGTTCGTCGAGTGGCTGAACCTGCCGCTGGGCGAGTACGAGATCGCCCACCTCGCCTTTGAGATCGAGCGGATCGACGCAGGGCTCGGCGGCGGCCGGCAGGACCAGTATGCGGCGACGTTCGGCGGGGTGAACTTCATGGAGTTCCACCCGGAGGACCGGGTGATCGTGAACCCGCTGCGGGTGAAGAACTGGATCATCTCGGAGATGGAAACCTCGCTCGTGCTGTTCGACAGCGGGGTGTCGCGATCGTCGGCGCGAATCATCCAGGAGCAAACCGACAACCTGACCCGGCATAGCGGCACGACACTCGATGCGATGCATGCCATCAAGCAGGATGCCTTCGTGATGAAGGAGTGCCTGCTGCGGGGCGACTTCGACCGCTTTGCCGCCTGCATGCGGCGCACCTGGGACAGCAAGAAGCGCCTGGCCGACAACGTGACCACCGGGCACATTGATGAGATCGTGCAAGCCGCCCTGGACGCCGGCGCACGGGCGGGCAAGGTGTCCGGCGCGGGAGGGGGCGGGTTCGTAACCCTGCTGGTTCTGCCGGAGCGGCGGATGGACGTGATCCGGGCGCTGCAGAAGCAGGACGGGCGGGTGATGACCTGCCACTTCACCCGGCATGGGACCGAGGGTTGGAAGATCAACTGAGGCCAGTTTTTGACAGTATCTCACTGTTGATGGCGGCTTCGATTCTAAAGCCGACGTTCAAACTGAGGGCAGTGTCTCAGTTTGAATGCCGGTTTGCGACACATTGCAGACTCTCGTCGTCCTGATGGAAGTGATGCCAGCTTTCCCGAAAAGGATCGAGGAACGAGAAAGGTTGCTGGCCACTCAGGAATGACGAGGCGTTTGCGGGCGGTCCGGTTTCAGGGCGGGCGAGCAACAGTTACCGGGCGCGGTCAGGTTGTTCGACCACGGCAGAATCCGTCGACGACCAGAGCCACGCGCTCGTCACGGGCGCTGCGCCTGATCCGGCCCGAGCGCTCCAGCTCCGCCAAGCCGTGAAGGGCCGCCCAGAATGTCTCGGTCGCGACGTCGTTATCGTTCCCTGACGGTGTGACAACCGCTGCCAGCGCCGCAAAAGCGGCCTTCAATTCCGGTCTCGTGTCAGCATCCGCGAAACGCAGGCCGGTCGGCATCGTGAACATGGCTTCATAAAGCGCCGGATGCTCGTGGGTGAAGCCAAGGTATGCGGTGGCGACGTTGCAGAGCGCCGTCCGACGATCGACCGATGGGTGAGCAGCCTCCCGAAGCGCCGTTGCGAGTTCCTGGAAACCCTCGATGGCGACGGCCGCCACGATCGCGTCCCTGTTCTCGAAGTGCGAGTAAAGCACCGGTTGGCTGTATTCGATCTCCTCCGCGAGACGGCGGATCGTGACGGTGTTCCATCCCTCGCGTGCCGCGATCATTCGCGCCGCTGCGGTTATGCGCCGTTCGCGTTCGGCCCGCTCTCGGCCTCTCCTCTCCGCTACACCCATCGCCGACCTCCTAGCATTTGATGCACCATACACCATTTATAGCAGTCCTTGATTTACTAGCGTTGCTAGAATATGTAGGAGCCATCAAGGAGGCAACCATGCACTGGTTCTCATTCGGGGTGGCACTGTTAGCGGCGATCGGGATTATCGGGATCGGCGTCATGTACCTTCTTCAACCGAGGGTGATGACGCACAACTTCGGGTTGCCGCTTCCCGAAGAGGGGCGGAACATCGTCTGGTGGCTCCGCCTCAAAGGTTCGCGCGACATCGTTTCAGGGCTCGTCGTGCTGGTCCTGATGGTGTGGGGCAGCTCATATCTGCTCGGCATCATCCTGCTGATCGAGGCGATCATCCCCGCCGGTGACATGTCACTCATTCTCGCCGCGAAAGGCTCGACCAAGACCGCTCTTGGCGTCCACGGCCTCACGGCGGCGCTGATGATCCTGGCTGCGATCCCCTTGCTCGTGGGAGTGGCTTGAGATGCTGCACACTCACTTGATCTGGCTCTGGTATGCGGTCGCGGCGCTGATGCTGGTCGATGCGGTCGGATACACGTTCGGAGCGATCGGCCCGATCCGACGCGCGCTGAACCCCACCGAGCCATACTGGCAGAAGCGGCTTCTCCTGAATCTGATGCTCGCCAACCAGGGCCTGTATCTCGGCGCGGCTACCCCGCTCGTCGACGCGGTCATCGAGACCCAGCAACGGGGCGCGGCGTTCGCGCTCTTCGGGCTGACGCTCGCGACCTGCATTTACACGCTCGTGACCGTCCCGCTTTTCACCCCGCGCGACAGCGGGCACGCAATCCCGCGTGCGCTCGCGGCGATGCTGATCGTCATCGGCTTCACCATGACCTGAACCCAACTTTCCTGAAAGGGAAGATGCAGCGAGAGGACGACGCCGTATCGTGGCGAAGCGACGGTAGCAGGTGCTGCTTTCCCAGAACGTGTTCCCAAATCAGGTTTCCCGGAATTGCTCAATCCACACGGGAAGACAGGAACCACTTAGGTGCTGGCTGGAACGGTCACTTGCGCCGCGTCAGCCATCTAAGTTTGCAAACCACCGGGAGTCGACATTCAAACTGAGACACTGCCAAACTGAGACATCACTCGGTCTTCCCTAGCCTCGCCTGTCCGTTAGTTGACAGGGCCGGCAGGGTGCGTGGATAGCACCCTCCATGGACCTGAATCTTTCCGGAAAGCGCATCCTCATCACTGGCGGCTCCAAGGGAATCGGCGCGGCATCGGCGCAGACCCTGGCCGAGGAAGGCTGCGACCTGCTGCTGGTCGCACGTGACGGGACGGTGCTGGAGACCACGGCCGCCGGGCTGCGCGCGCGCCATCAGGTGCGTGTCGAAACGCTGGCCGCCGACCTCAGCAAGCAAGCCGAGGTGGAGCGCGTGGCAGGGGCGGCCGGGGCGGTTGACGTTCTGGTCAACAACGCCGGCGCGATCCCGCCGGGCAGCTTGCTTTCGGTGGACGATGCCACGTGGCGGGCGGCGTGGGACCTCAAGGTGTTCGGCTTCATCAGCCTGACCCGGGCGATGTATCCCGCGCTGAAGGCGTGCGGCGGCGTCGTGGTGAACGTCATCGGCGCGGCCGGAGAGCAGTTCGACCCCAACTACATCGCAGGGTCGGCGGGGAACGCGTCCTTGATGGCGTTCACCCGTGCCCTGGGACGGGCGGCGCCGGCGGATGGCATGCGGGTGGTTGGGATCAACCCCGGTCCGGTCGCGACCGACCGGCTGGTCATGCTGCTGCGCGCCCGCGCGGAGCGGGAGCTGGGCGATGCCGGGCGTTGGCAGGAGCTGACGCGCGGCATGGCGTTCGGCCGTCCGGCGGAGCCAGGGGAGATCGCCGCCGCGGTGGCTTTCCTGGCCAGCCCACGGTCGGGCTACACGTCCGGCACGATCCTGACGATCAACGGCGGCTGAGGCGGGTAGCGGCCGAGGCGCCTACTCGCTTGACGCCTTGACCGGGGCGGTGGTGCGTTCCCAGAAGTTGGGGCTGGACAGGACGAGAGCCCGCAAGTCCGCCGGTGCTTGAGCGCCGGGCACGACGGACCGGCCCAGCACGGCCGCCGTCGCGAAGGCTGCCATCCGCTGTCCTACCAGGCGCATGTTTTCAGGACTTTGCGTCGCCAAAGGGTGCGGGCCGCGGAACACGAAGATTTCCTTTGGCTCCCGCGCCCGCCGGTAGGCCTCTAGCGATCCTTCCAGGCCCTCGACATAGTCCCAGGTGCCCTTGACGACCATCAATGCTGGCCATTTGCTTATCCCCGCGAACACGTCGGAATCCGGGTAGTAGGTGGTGTTGTATTCAAGGCGCAGCGCCGCCTCGACCATGTCGTGCCCGGCCACACGGTAGCCCAGGCCGCCCGAGTTCGGGCCATACAGGATTGCTCCCCTGATGTTCGGACGCCCCAGCGCCGGGCGGCAGCCGCCGTCGGGCACGTCGCGGTCGCAGTCCTCCACGAAGTTCTTGTGCATCGCCCAGGCGGTTGCATACGACCCGCGCGAGTAGCCGGCGAGCACGACCGGAATTTCCGTTGCTTTCATCCCGGCCATCAGACGGCCAGCCGCGTCATGGCCCGCCAGCACCTGTCCAGCCGGGGTGAGCAGGCGCAGGCCGTCGCCGGACTCCATTTGGTCCAGTTCTCGGAACATGTCGCGGGCCTGCTCGGCGGTGTTGAAGCCGGCCACGCCGCCGGAAATGCCGTTGCCGCGCCGGTCCGTCACCAGCACGTCGAACCCCGCCTCGTTCAGGGCGGCGGCGAAGCCGCGCCAGTGGCGCATCCCGAACTGCTCGGACAATGCATCCGGCTGCTTGTTCAGCGTGTAGCGCCCGCTGGGATCGGCTTGGGCGGCCACGGACCGGGGATTGTCAATAGCGGTCAGTTCGCTGCCGCCGCCGTTGTTCATGATGACCAGGGCGCGGCGGCGCGGCCCCGCGCCATCGGCGACGCCGGCACCCTCCAGATACCAGCCCCGCAGCTTGATCGTGCCCTCCTTGTGCAGGTGACGGCGCTCGTAGCTGTCACGCGTTACGGTGAACTCCACGGTGTAGGCGCGGCCCTCGGCGCGGGCGATTGGCTCATCGTAGGCCGGGGCGGCGAAATAGCCGGGGCGGCGGATGGTGCGCAGGTCCAGGTCGGCCTCGGGATCCACCGCGGTACCGGGGTCAAGGCGGCCGGTCAGGCGCGGCTCGTAGGAGATGAACGGCTTGGCGCCCGCGAGCGCCGCGGCATGGCACGCGGGGTCGGCGGCGCAGGCCGGCCAGCGGCTGCGGATCGCGGCGTCGCTGAACCCGGCGATGTAGAAATCAGACCCTTGCCCCTCGGGGATCAACTGGTTCACCGGCATGAACGGGATGCACAAAGCACCGGACCGGTAGCCCGGCAGGTCGGCGTTACGGTCATAGTTGACGTGGAACGTGCAATCAGGCGCAGGGGTGCCGGGGTTGACGACGCGGGGCGGCTCGGCGCGGGTAGGGACAGCGGCGAGCAAGGCCAAGGCCGTAGCTGCGAGGGTGGCGTTCATGTCACTGCTCCGTCATACGGCATCGGCGGTGACCACCGCACAGCGGCCCGGCTGATGCCGCTCACCGGTCCGCACCTTTGCAGGCGGCATCTCACACGACATTCCGGCCGCCGCCAAGGTCCCGGACCCGACCCGTATCAGCCGAGGGTCAGGGCCGCAGGCGCCTTCGCAGGCGCACGCAGTCCGGCCGCCGCCGGCACCGCCAGCGCACACAGGGCGGCCATGATCCAGAAGGTGCTGGCACCAAACCACCCATACAGCGGACCAGATGCCAACGTCAGCAGCGCCGACATGGCGCCGACGGCCACGGTTCCGTAAACGGCCTGCGCCGTCGCGGCCAGGGGCGGCGGGACGATGGCGGCCAGCATCCCCATGCAGGCCAGGTGCAGCAGCGCGAAGGTCAGGCCGTGCAACGGCTCCACCAGCGCCATCGCCGGGACCGCTGCCGTGACGGCGGTGACGCCCCAGCGTACCACCCCGGCGCCGGCGGCCAGCAGCGCCGCGCCGCGCGCACCGATGCGGCGCAGGAGCGGAGGTCCAATCAGCGCGAACACCACCACCTCGGCCAGCACCGCCTCCGACCACAGCAGCCCGGCGGTGCGTGGGCCGATGCCGGCTGCGGTCCAGCGGAGCACCTCGAACCCGTCGTGCATGGCGTGGCTGCCCTGGATGAGTGCTGCGACCAGCATGAGGCGGAGAAAGCCGGGCAGCCGCAGCAGCGCCAGGGGACTGCCGGCCGGTCCGGGCGGCGCAGGCTCGGCCCCCGCATCGGGCACCGCGAGCGCCGCCGCCGCGGCCACCGCCCGCCGCCCAGCGGTCAGCCAGAGCATGCTGGGCCGGCCCGTC
>CAXTOB010000325.1:0-7413 GCA_964245505.1 uncultured Acetobacteraceae bacterium
GAAAAACGCGCCGCCCGCCGCGCACGCCCCGGGGGTGATTGCGTAACGGCCAACCGCCATGCCAGTCCGATTGTGCATGCCGAACACCGCGTCGCAGGGGAACCGGTCGAACAGCCCATCTTCCAGCATGGCAAGCGCGCCGCCGCAGCCCTCTTCGCCGGGCTGGAAGATGAAGTGGACGGTGCCGTTGAAATCCCGCGTCTCGGCCAGGTAGCGGGCGGCGCCGAGCAGCATGGTGGTGTGCCCGTCATGGCCGCAGGCGTGCATGACGCCGGGCACGGTGGAGCGGAACGGCAGCTCAGTCGCTTCCTGCATCGGCAGCGCGTCCATGTCGGCGCGCAGGCCGATGGCGCGGTTGCCGGAGCCGGCGCGCAGCACGCCGACTACGCCGGTGCCGCCGACACCCGTATGCACCTCGATGCCCCACTCCCGCAGATGGTCCGCGACCAGGGCGGCGGTGCGGTGCTCGGCCATGCCCAGCTCCGGGTGGGCGTGCAGGTCGTGGCGGATGGCGGTCAGTGCAGCGTGGTCGCGGCGGATGTGATCGAGGGCGGACATGGATGGGCTCCGGGAGAGTCAGTTTGGGTGTCTTGTGATACCCAACGCAGCCCTACCGGCAAATGTCCCCAAGGCCTTCGCCAAAACGTCTCACTCCAACATCAACTGGCCGGTGCTGGCGTGCAGACGGGTTAGCTCCGCCGCTTTGGTCACCTGCATCGCCACGCTGCAGAACGTCGAGGCCAGTCCCTCGATCACCTGCTGCTTCCAGGCCGCAATCATCGCTTGGCAGATGCCATGTTTGGCCGACACCGCCAACGTCTGCTCGCCCGGTATCGCTTCAAGCACCACCTTGGCCTTGAACTCCCCCTCGTGGCGTTTGCCTGTCACTTTGCCCGTTCCGTCCTGTCTTTCGCTCAAATCGGACCAGCTTATCACCCTGTCCGAAATCTCGGGGCTGCCTTGAAAGATTGACTCAGCAGGTCCTTCCCGTCTTGGGACGCAACATCGGGTGCCAACCGCAGATCACATCTGAGTCGCCGTCCTTGTCAGGCCAGACAAACCGTAAAAGGCGGTGGGCCGTAATCTCCTGGGCCAGAGGTCCTAGGCACCCCCGTCCCCATGCGCCATGGCTTGTTGCGCGGCGGTACGGGCCGGAGCCGGATGCACCCTGCTCGTCATGTAGTCACGGGTCAGCGGGGTCGCCCCTTTCCGCCGGGTCAGCTGCATCTGGAACACCATGCTGGTGCGCTCGCGGAATCCGACCTCGCACATCGCCAGGTAGAACTCCCACATCCGGAAGAACCGCTCGCCCTGCATACGCACGGCCTCGGCCCGGTTCGCGACGAAGCGCTCGCGCCAGCGCAGCAGGGTCTCGGCGTAGTGCAGGTGCAGGATCTCGATATCCGTCACCAGCAGGCCGCTGCGCTCGACCGCCGCAAGCACCTCCGACAGCGACGGGATCGCGGCGCCTGGGAAGATGTGCTTCTGGATGAACGGGTTGATCGGTCCCGGTACGCCGCTGTCGCCGATGGAGTGCAGCAACGCCACCCCGTCCTCGCGCAGCAGGTCGCGAACCCTGGCGAAATAGGCGTCGTAGCTGGCGCGGCCGACATGCTCGAACATGCCGACCGAGACGATGCGGTCGTAGGTCCCAGTCTCCTGCCGGTAGTCGCGCAGGGCGAAACGCACCTGGTCCGCCATTCCTGCATCGGCAGCCCGTTCCGTGCTTTCCCGGTGCTGCTCCGTGCTCAGGGTGATGCCGGTCACGTCGGCGCCGACGTCCCCGGCCAGGAACAGCGCCAGCCCGCCCCAGCCGGAGCCGATGTCCAGCACCCGCAGCCCAGGCCGGTCCAGCAGCAGCTTGGCTGCGATGCGCCGCTTCTTCTCGGCCTGTGCGGCCTCCAGGGTCATCGCCGGGCTGGTGAAGTAGGCGCAGGAGTACTGGCGGTCCGGATCCAGGAACAGGTCGTAGAACTCGGGCGACAGGTCGTAGTGGTGGGCGACGTTGCGCCGCGCCCGCCCGATCCGGGTGCGCGGACGCCACACGGGCAGTGCAGCCGCCCAGTTCAACGGGTGCCCCGGCGGCAGGCCGCCCAGGTTGCGGGCCAACAGGGTCAGCAATCCCGACGGGGATCCCTGCTCGATTACGAGCGTGCCGTCCGCATACGCCTCACCCAGGGACAGCTTCGGGTTGAGCGCGAGGCTGGCACTCAGCCCCGGACGGGTCAGGCGAATTACTTGGGAGGGAGGGCTGGCATCACCGATGCGGTGTTGGCGTCCTCGGCTATCAACCACCACCATGCTTCCGGACCTGATCACCGAACGCAGAAATGCGGCAAACAGCATTGGATACATCTCCCAGCCCGGCGCCAAGGCGCCGTGCGATGTGCCAGCGCCACAGCGGGCGCCCCGATGCCGATTAATGCAAAGGCAGTGCACACAGGGAACGGCAGCGACAGCAAAAACCGTCATGCTGCCATCCCTGGAAGTTCACAATGCTAAGACGTTCAATAGCTTAAACGGCACCGGTCTGGCCGGTGTCCGCTCACGTTCCCTCAGTGGTCCGACGCCGCACGCAGCGCTGCCCATACCCGCTGCGCCGATGCCGGCATGTCCAGCCGTCGCACTCCCGCCGGCCATAGCGCATCCAGCACCGCATTCATCGCTGCCGGCAGCGACCCGGTGGTTCCAGCCTCGCCGGCGCCCTTCGCGCCGAGCGCGTTGTTCGGTGAGGGCACCGGACGCTCCATCAGGGTGATGCCCGGCAGCAGCTCCGCGTGCGGCATGGCGTAGTCCATGAAGCTGCCTGATAAGAGCTGCCCGCCCTCGTCATACACGCACTGCTCGCCCAGTACCTGGCCGAGACCCTGAGCGATGCCGCCCATGATCTGCCCATCCAGCAGGGTATGGTTCAGCACCACCCCGCAATCGTCCACCGCGATGTAGCGCTGCAACGACACCTCGCCGGTATCCGGGTCAACCTCGACCTCCACAACGTGCGCGCCGGAAGGGTAGGCGCGGCTGGCGGGCAGGGCGGTCGTGGTGTCCAGTGGGCCGCTTTCCTGACCCTCTGCCGGGCGGGCCAGCTCCAGCAGCGTCACGGCGCGGTCGGTGCCGACAATGCGGTAGGCGCCCGCCTGATACTCGATGTCGGACGGCGCAGCTTCCAGCGCGTCGGAGGCTAGGTCCATGCCCTTGCGTATCACCTCTTGCGCTGCCACTGCCGTGGCAGCGCCGTGCGACAGCATGGAGCGTGAGGCAAAGGCACCGCCGCCGAACAGCGGCAGGCCGTCCGGATCGCCCTGGTGCAAGGTGATCTCAGCGGGGTCAAGGCCGAGGATGCCGGCGACGATCTCCGGGAACACGGTCTCATGACCCTGCCCTGAGGAATGCGTCACGTTGTGGATACGTACGCCGCCCTCCGGGTCGAAGGTGATGGCCACTTCGTCGCGCGGCACCACGCCGCCGGAGGGCTCCACGAACACGCCGATGCCGATGCCGCGTAGCTTGCCTCGGGCTGCAGCCTCGGTGCGGCGTGCCTCGAAGCCTGCCCAGTCCGCGGCCTCGGTCGCCATATCCAGTAGGCCGGGGTAGTCGCCGCTGTCATAAGTCGCCGGCATCGGCCCGCCGGTGGGAAGGGTGTAGGGGAACGCGTCGGCCGGCAGCAGGTTCAGCCGCCGCAGCGCCAGGCGGTCACGGCCCAGTTGATGCGCCGCCTCGTCCACCAGGCGCTCGACGGCATAGGCCATATCGGGACGGCCGGCGCCGCGGTAGGCGGTGATCGGCACGGTGTTGGTCAGCGCCAGGCGGTGCCGGCCATAGACCGCGGGGATGCGGTAGGGGCCGCTGCACATCATCGCCGGGTTGAGCGTGGAGATCAGCGGACCCGTCGCCACGGGGTAGGCGCCCTGGTCGCACACCCAGCGGTGGCGGATCGCCAGGAACCGGCCCTCGGCGTCCAGCGCCAGTTCGCCGTGCATGCGCAGGCCGCGTCCGTGGTAGTCGCTGAGGAAGGTCTCGGACCGGGTTGCCGTCCACTTCACTGGCCGGCCCGTGATCTTCGCCGCCAGCGCCAGCGCCGCATACTCCGGATAGGCGGCGCCGCGTATGCCGAAGCCGCCGCCCACGTCCTGCGCTCGCACGCGCACCTTGCCCGGCGGCAGCCCGGTCAGGCCGCACAGGGAATCCCGCAGCGCCACCATGCCCTGCGTTGCCGTCCACAGGTCCAGCGTGTCGCCGTCCCAGCGGGCGAGCGCCGCCTTCGGCTCCATCGGGTTACCCACGACGCGGTCGCTGGTCAGGTCCAGCTCGACCACATGCGCCGCCCCGGCGAATGCGGCGTCCACGCTGCTGGCGTCGCCATACTCGTAGTCGAAGCACAAGTTGCCGGGCACGTCTGGGTGCAGTTGCGGCGCACCCTCCTCCAGCGCCGCATCCATGTCGGACACAGCCGGCAACGTCTCGTAGTCCACCATCACCAGTTCGGCCGCGTCCTGCGCCTGCGCCGCAGTTTCCGCCACGATCAGCGCGACGGGATCGCCGACATAGCGCGCACGGTCCTGGGCCAGCGACGGGGCCTGCGGAGTCAGCAGAGACATGCCGTCCCGCCCCTTATAGGGCAGCGCCGCCTTGCCGCGGCCATACCCCGCCGCCGCGGCGTCCGCGCCGGTCAGCACCGCGATGACACCTGGCGCCTCCCGTGCCGCCGCAATGTCCACCGACACAATGCGGGCATGGGCATGGTCCGACCGCAGGAACGCCGCATAGGCCTGACCCAGCAGGTTCCAATCCGACGTGTAACGCCCGGCGCCGGTCAACAACCGCGCGTCCTCGCGCCGACCGATATAGGGATAGCTCAAGACTTGGTCTCCTGGACAGGAAACGGGGATGTGGGGCGGGTTGCTACCCCGTCCACCCCGGGACCGCCGCGGGAGCCTCCGGTTCGCCGGGGTCGGCCGCGACCTCCTCCAGCCGGCGCCCGCTCGCCTCGACGCCGAAGATGAGAACCGTGGCAATCAGCACTGCCAGCAGTCCCACCATCAGCGCCAGCACGCCACCGACACCGTATGCCGTAAACAGCGGCACCACCAGGAATGGGGTCAGCACCGTAGCACCACGTCCGAAGGTGTTGCAGATACCGGACGCGCGCAGCCGTACCTCGGTCGGGAACAGCTCCGGGATGTAAACGCCGAACAGCACTGCGACCAGCACATAGATCGGCACCGTCAAGGCCAGCCCGGCCACCGGCAGCCACACCGCATCATGCACGAAGGGATAGATGGACCCGAACAGCATGGACAGCGCCGCGGCGCCGATGATCAGCCGCCGCCGTCCCATCCGGTCCACCAGCAGCGCCCCGATCAGCGATCCGGCCGGCGCTCCCAGCGCCATGATGAGCGAGTAACCGAACGAGGTTGCCACCGACAGCCCTTGCTTGGCGAAGAAGGTCGGCAGCCAGGTGATGAAGCCGTAGATGAGGGTGTTGATGACCACCAGGCTGATGCACCCCAGGACCATGCGGCCCAGCAGCGGCGGGGCGAACAGGGTGGACAGCGCCCGCGACGGCGCCGGGCCGGGCGGCGGCGCTGGCGGCGGTAGGGGGGCGCCGTTGGATGCCTCACGCTCGATGGTTGCCAGCAGCGCCTCGGCTTCCTTGAGGCGGCCGACGCTTTCCAGCCAGCGCGGGCTTTCTGGCAGGGACTTGCGTGCCTGCCAGACCAGCAGGGCGCCGACGCCGCCAAGGATGAACATCGCCCGCCATCCCAGCGCCGGCACCAGCGCCCAAGCTACCAACGCCGAGACAGGAAGGCCGGTGACGACGAACACCGCGACCAGGCCGAGCCAGCGGCCCCGGTGCGCCGGAGGCACGAACTCGGTCATGGTGGAGTAGCCGACCACGTTCTCCGCCCCCAGCCCTAGGCCCATGATGAAGCGCAGCGCGATCAGCACGGCCATGTTGGGCGAGAAGGCCGCGGCCAGCGAGGCCAGCCCGAACACCGCCAGGTTAGTCTGGTAGGTGAAGCGGCGGCCGTAGCGGTCTCCCAGGAACCCCGTCAACAGGGAGCCGAGCATCATTCCCAGGAAGGTGCTGGACACGAAGGCCGCGTTCTCGCCGATGGTGGAGAACCCCGACCGCAGCGTGGTCCCCAGCACCGCCGCGCCCAGGTAGATGTCGAATCCGTCGAAGAACATGCCGAGGCCGATCAGCCGCAGGATGCGATGATGGAAGGCCGACATCGGCAGCCGGTCCAGCCGTGCCCCGGCGTTCACGCTTGCTGTTGCGCTCACTTAGTTCCTCCCGATGCCGGCCGTGCCGCCATCGGCTCGTCCTGATTGGCGGCACAATGTCCGCTCCGCAGTTGGCAGGATGGCTGGTCCGCGGTTGGGCTGCAACGCTCCCTGGCGCGGCCTGGCCCATGCGCGGACTGCATGATAGGGCGTGCGCACTTAATCGGAAGGCAGGGGCACATGATCCATCACTATGCCGGCGGCACGGTCGCGGCGGCCGTCACCGGGGAGGGGCCGCCGGTCTGGGTGTTCCACTCCTTGCTGGCCGATGCCGGCAGTTGCACCCCGCTGGCGGCTGCGTTGTCGGGCAGCTACCGCGTGACGGTGCCGGACCTGCCGGGCTTCGGCGGCTCGGTGCCGGTGGAGGCCGGATTGGAACCGGTTGCCGACCGGCTGGCTGCGGCGATCGAGGAGGCGGGCGGCCCCGTTGCGGTTATCGGCAATGGTTATGGCAGCTTCGTCGCCCTGACACTGGCCTTGCGGCATCCCGCCCTGGTCAGCCGTCTCGTGCTGGCCGGCACTGGCGCGGCCTTCGATGAACCCGGACGCGCTGCGTTCCGCGGCATGGCGGGCGCAGCAGGGAGCAAGGGCCTTGCCGCCATCGCCGACACCGCCATGCGCCGCCTGTTCTCGCCGGAGTTCCAGCAGGCCAACCCCACGCTGCTCGCGGAGCGCCGGGAGCGGTTCCTGGCGACCGACCCGGCGATGTTCATCGGCGCCTGCAGCGCGTTGGCGTCGCTGGACATCAGCGGTGCCGTGCGCGGGCTGCACATCCCGGTGCTCGTGACGGTAGGCGAACTGGACGAGGCGACGCCCCCAGCAATGGCCCGGCAGTTGGCGGCGCTGCTGCCGGATGCGTCGTTCACCGAGCTGCCCGGCCTGGCGCACGTGCCGCAGTTGCAGGACACCGCGGCCTTCGTTGCGGCGGTGCGCGGCGCCTTGTCGGGCAGCCCAGCATAGCCGACGCAAGGACGGGAGAGGGCCTGGAGCCCGCGTTGACGTCGCCTGTATCGCAGGCAAGAGCACCCGGCTGGTTTACTACCAATGGGCTTATGAGGTGGGCCTTTACGTTGCCGAGCCGTCATTGCGAGCCGCTTGCGGCGCGGCAATAACCGGCCCCCCGCG
>CAXTOB010000326.1:0-7392 GCA_964245505.1 uncultured Acetobacteraceae bacterium
GCCAACGACTACCAACCGAGGTAACGATGCCCGAGACCCGTCCCGAGCCCGCCCCACCGCCGAAACTGGTCTCGCAAGCTCCCGCTCCGGAAGCCTACAAGGTTATGACGCTGTTCGTCATGACTGTAGCCACCCTGTACTTCGGCAAAGAGGTTTTAGTCCCAGTCAAGCTGGCTTTCGTCCTGGCGCCGCTGGTGGAGCTGTTGCGGCGGGTGCACCTGGGGCGGGTGCCTTCGGTGCTCCTAGGCGTGGTATTAGCACTCGGCGTGGTGCTGGCGATTGGCGGCGTGATCGGCACGCAGGTCGCCCAGCTCGCGACAGACCTCCCGCAATACGCGGCGACCGTCGAGCAGAAGGTTTCGTCGATCAGGCACTACACGAGGGGTCGGCTCTCCACCCTCGCCGACGAAGTCGGCGCACCCAACGTCATCGCGCCAGCCGTGCCAACCCCACAACAACCTGCGCCGGCTTCTCCCGGACAGCGCCAGGGGCAGTCGCCCTCGCAGCCAGCCCAACCGGAGCAAGCCTCCACTTCCTCGCCGCTTGAACTGGCCTACCGCTATTTGACTCCAGTGCTGTCGCCACTAGCCACGCTGGGCATCGTCTTCGTCGTGGCAGTGTTCGCGTTGCTGCAGCGGGAGGACCTGCGTGACCGGTTGATCCGGCTGGTGGGCTCGGATGACCTGCACCGGACCACTCTGGCGATTGACGACGGCGGCCGGCGCCTGAGCAAGTACTTCGTTACCCAGCTCTGCATCAACTCCGCCTTTGGCCTGATCATCGGCATCGGACTGTTCTTCATCGGGGTGCCCAGCCCCATCCTGTGGGGCATCCTGTCCGCGCTACTACGCTTCGTGCCCTACGTCGGCAGCTTCATCGCCGCCGTGCTGCCGCTGGGCTTGGCCGCCGCCGTCGAGCCCGGCTGGTCTATGGTACTCTGGACGGCCGCGCTCTACGTCCTGGTCGAGGGTGTGACTGGCCAGGTGATCGAGCCGTTGGTCTATGGCCATAGTACGGGGTTGTCGCCGTTCTCCGTCGTAGTCGCCGCCATTTTTTGGTCGTGGTTGTGGGGGCCGATCGGGCTAATTCTCTCGACCCCGCTGACACTGTGCCTCGTAGTTATGGGGCGGCACGTCAAGCGGCTCAAGTTCCTCGACGTCATGCTGGGGGATCGCGCGGCACTTACCCCGGTGGAAAGCTTCTACCAGCGGGTCCTTACAGGTGGCGCCGACGAGACGGAGGATCATGCCGATCTGCTATTGAAGGAGTGCTCGCTGTCGACCTACTACGACGAGGTGGCGCTCAAGGGCCTGCAACTCGCGGCCAACGATGCCAAACGCGGCACTCTGGGCCGCGCGCAGCTCGACCGCATCATGTCAACGGTGAAGACCTTGGTCCAAGGGCTGGACCGACACAATGACACGCAGCCGCCCGCGTCCAAATCCGACGACGGCGTTGCAGGGCGCCCAGACATCGAACGCGATCTCCCGCACAACCCGGACCCGAAAAGCGTGCCGGAAGGGGAACTGCCGACCGCATGGCGGGACCCGGCCAAGGTGCTGTGCATCGCCGGGCGGGGTCCGCTGGACGAAGCCGCGTCCACCATGCTTATGCAGCTGTTAGGCAAACACGGCATGGGCGGTCGCCTGGTGGGATACGGCGAGGTCTCGCGTGAGGGCATCAACAGCCTGGACGTGAGCGGGGCGGCGATGGCATGCATCTCCTATCTCGACATCAGTGGCAGCCCGGCGCACCTGCGCTACCTCATCCAGCGGTTACGGCAAAAGCTGCCAAAAGGCACGCCGATCCTGGTCGGGCTCTGGCCCGCGGCCGACAGCGCACTGTCGGACAAGCAGGTCCAGGTCTCCATTGGGGCGGACTACTTCACCAGCTCGCTGGGCCAGTCGGTGACAGCCTGTGCCGAAGCCGCACACAAGGTCGAGCAGGTCGAGAGGAGGGCGGCTTAATGTCGGAGGCAGCAAGCCCGGCCGGCAATGACGAGTCGGGCATGACACCGATTTTGCCGGCCCACATCGAAGACACGATCGCAGCCATCGCCAAGCTGCACGCCGACCATCGCCTGCAAACAGGGACGCTGCAGCGGCTGGTCGAGCGGTTGACCGCTTGGATTGGCCGCCCCGTCTTCATTGGCGGCATGACCGTCGTCATCTTGCTGTGGATTGGCGGCAACACCGCAGCGATGCTGGCGGGGATGAAGCCTTGGGATGAGGCCCCCTTCTCCTGGCTACAAGGCAGTCTTGGCTTGCTCGCGCTCTACGTCACCGTGCTGATCCTGACCACGCAGCGCCGCGAGGATCAGCTCGCCGGCTATCGCGAGCAGCTGACCCTGGAGCTGGCGATCCTGAGCGAGCAGAAGTCCGCCAAGATTATAGCCTTGCTGGAGGAGATGCGCCGCGACAGCCCGATGCTGAAGAACCGCGTCGACGAGGAAGCCGCCTTGATGTCTGTCGCGGCTGATCCACAGGCCGTGCTGGATGCCATCAAGGAAACGGAAACCCTGCCCCTCGCGGCCGATCACGCGGATGCGGCAGCGCCAGCCGTGTGAGCAGGGCGCGCAAGGCGCCATGCTCGGAACCGGACTCATTCACGGCAAGAAAGGTTTCGATAGGGATGTCAGAGACCCGCCCGCCCGACGACGAGTTCCGAACGTACCGGACCAGGATCGTCCCCGATGGAACCTCGCGCAGGAGCTGCCAAACGTCTCCATTGGAGCCGTGACAGATGTCGTCCGTGATCCAGGTCATACCGATTCCATGGTTCTGGAGAGTTCGGGCCGAATGCACTGGATTCCCGTCCGTAACGAATGCACGCCTGTCGCCTGGTCACATCTTCCACAAGGTCGCACCAGGCTACACCGATGGGTTCCGCTGCGACGCGGACGGGCGCATCTGGAGCAGTGCTGCTGACGGCGTGCACTGCATCGATCCGGACGGCACACTGCTGGGCCGAATCCGCGTGCCGTTCACCGTGTCGAACCTCGAATTCGGCGGCCGCAACCGGTCCCACCGGTTCATCTGCGCCTCGCATACCATATATGCCGTCTACACCAATACCCGTGGTGCGTGGCGCCTGCCTGGCGCAGACCAGGCTTAGGAAGACTCAATGGCCCACCCCGCCGCCAAAGCCACGCTGTTTGCCCTGACTGGAGTGGCCGCAACACTGCTGGCCATCAAGCTCGCGCCGCTGCCCGCACCTCGCACCCGGGGCCGGCAGCCTCGGCGCCGAGTGGCATCGTGCCGCGTCGTCGTTGTCGGCGCCGGGTTCGGCGGCCTAGCCGCGGCATCGCGCCTGGCCGGCCGCACCGGCATCGACCTCACGGTAATCGACTCCCACAACCACCATCTATTCCAGCCGCTGTTGTATCAGGTCGCGACCGCGGCATTGTCGCCGGCCGACATCGCCTCGCCGGTGCGCGGCATCCTGCCCGCGTCGCCGGGCGTGCGCGTGCTGATGGAAACGGTGACTGGCATCGATACGGCCGGCCGGCGCGTGTTCTGCACCGGGATGTCGGTGCCATACGATGAACTGATCGTCGCGACGGGATCGAAGCCCAGCTATTTCGGCCATGCCGACTGGGCACAGGTCGCCCCAGGTCTAAAGACCCTTGATGACGCCCTTGTGCTTCGCCGCCGTATCCTCGACGCCTTCGAACAAGCCGTGGTTGCCAGCCCCGCCGACCGGACCCGACTGTTGACCTTTCTGCTGATCGGCGGCGGGCCGACCGGGGTGGAGATGGCAGGCTCCATCGCCGAATTAGCCCATGACATGCTGACCCGCGACTTCGACTTGCCGCAGGCCAAGGCGCGTATCGTGCTGATCGAGGCCGGGGATCGCCTGCTGTCGGCCTTTACGCCCAACCTGTCCGACTATGCCACATCCAAGCTACGCGGCCTGGGTGTCGAGGTACGCACCGGCATCAAGGTGACTGGCATCGAGCCCGGCCACGTACACCTGGGCGACACGGAGATCGCCACGGACAACGTGATCTGGACCGCGGGGACCGAAGCCACCCCGGTTGCCGCCTGGCTCGGCATCCGTCCCGGGCATGGCGGCCGCGTGGCGGTCGGTCCCGACCTCACCATCTCCGGACACCCGGAGGTTTCGGTGATCGGCGACGCCGCCCTGGCGCATGGCAGCGACGGCAAGCCGCTGCCCGGCCTGGCGCCAGTTGCCAAGCAACAGGGTCGCTTTGTGGCCGGGGCGATCCTGCGCCGGCTGCACGGGCGCGGCGCCCCGGCCCGCTTCGGCTACCGGGACTACGGCTCGCTGGCCACCGTCGGCCGCAACAAGGCGGTTGCCGAGTTCGGCGCCGTGCATCTGACCGGCTTCCCCGCCTGGGCCGCCTGGGCCGGCGCGCACATCTTCTTCCTGATCGGTTTCCGCAATCGGGTCATGGTCAGCGCGCAATGGGCCTTCGCCTACGCGACAAATCAGCGGGCGGGTCGCTTGATTATCGGAAAGGATCGGCCACGCGGTTGACAAGGTATATCGAAGACTACGCCATCATCGGCAATTGCGAGACCGTGGCGCTGGTCAGCCGACAGGGATCGATCGACTGGCTCGGCCTGCCACGCTTCGACAGCGCTGCCTGCTTCGCCGCCCTCCTGGGATCGCCGGATAATGGTCGCTGGCTGATTGCGCCGACCGCCGGCGATGCGCAACTCAGCCGCCAGTACCGTGGCGACACGCTGGTGCTGGAGACGACGTTCGCAACGGCAACCGGCACGGTCTGCGTGGTCGATGTCCTGGCCCGGCGCGATGGCGCCAGCGACATCGTGCGCTTGGTGCGCGGTGTCAGGGGTACCGTCGCCATGCACACGGAACTGATCGTGCGCTTCGACTACGGATCGGTGATGCCCTGGGTGTCGCGCCAACCGGATGGCGGGTTGCAGATAGTCGCGGGACCGGACCGCCTGACCCTCGACACCGTGGTCCCCCTGCGGGGTGAAGACATGCGCACCAAGGGAGAGTTCGACATCCACGAAGGGCAGGAAATCAGCTTCACGCTGACTTGGTCGCCGTCATTCCGCCCGGTTCCGGAAAAGCTTGACCCGCACGCGGTCCTGTCGCAGGCGGAGGAGTTCTGGAGTGCCTGGGGCGCCCGCTTCCAACCTAAGGGCGAGTGGGACGGCGCCGTGCTGCGCTCGCTGCTGACGTTGAAGGCGCTGGCGCATTTCGATACCGGCGGCATCGTGGCCGCTGCAACCACCTCGCTGCCGGAACAGATCGGCGGCCCGCGCAACTGGGACTACCGCTATTGCTGGCTGCGCGACGCGACGCTGACCTTGTATGCACTGATGCAGGCGGGCTTCCTGGATGAGGCGCGTGCCTGGCGCGAATGGCTGCTGCGCGCCGTGGCCGGCAGCCCGCACGAATTGCAGATCATGTACGGGGTCGCCGGTGAGCGGCGGCTGACGGAATACGAAGTGCCCTGGCTGCCGGGCTACGAGAACTCGGCGCCGGTGCGGGTCGGCAACGCCGCGCACGGCCAGCGCCAGCTCGACGTCTATGGCGAGGTGCTCGACGCCCTATACGTCGGGCGCCGCTTGGGCCTGGCCGAGAATACCTCGAGTTGGAACCTGGAATGCCAGTTGGTCGCCCACCTGGAGACCATATGGAACCAGCCGGATGACGGGATCTGGGAAGTGCGCGGCGGCCGCAAGAACTTCACCCATTCCAAGGTGATGGCCTGGGTTGCCTTCGACCGGATCATCCGCTCGGCCCAGGAGTTCGGCCTGGACGGACCGGTCGAACACTGGAAGCAACTTCGCGACCAGATCCACCAGGAGGTCTGTCGAGCGGGGTTCGATGCCACGCTGAACTCCTTCGTGCAGTCCTACGGCTCCGACCAGCTCGATGCCAGCCTGCTGATGATCGCGACTGTGGGCTTTCTGCCAGCTTCGGATCCCCGGGTGATGGGAACCGTTGCCGCCATCGAGCGCACCCTACTGCGCGACGGGTTTGTGCTGCGTTACGATACCGGACACGGCTCGGACGGGTTGCCGCCCGGCGAAGGGGCATTCCTCGCCTGCAGCTTCTGGCTGGCCGACAACTACGTGCTGCAGGGCCGCCTCGATGAAGCGAAGGCGCTTTTTGCCCGACTGCTCGCCCTGCGCAACGACCTGGGTCTGCTGGCCGAGGAATACGATCACGGGCGCAAACGCCAGGTCGGCAATTTTCCGCAGGCCTTCTCGCATCTGGCGCTGATCGGCACGGCGCATAACCTGCAAAGCCGCCACGGCCCCGCGCACCTGCGGGCCGGCCGCTGATCCAGATCTTCAACCGGAGTTTTCCGCCATGTCCGATCCCGCGAACCCTAAAGATCCCTCCGCCCCCGCGTTGCCCGATAGCGCCCGCCTGCCGCGTGCGCCATACTACCCTGTGCTCACCGGTCAGCCCGCGCTGGTCACCGGCGCCAACTCGGGCATCGGCCGTGCCGTGGCACTCGGCCTGGCCCGGGCCGGCGCCGACGTTGTGGTGAACTACGTCACGCATCCCGAGACCGCCGACGAGGTGGTGCATGAGATCGAGGCTATGGGCCGCCGGGCAATCGCGATCCAGGCGGACGTCAGCAAGGAAGACGAGGTTGAGCGGATGTTCGCGGTCGCCATCGCGCAGTTCGGCACTTTGCACATCGTGGTCAGCAACGCCGGGCTGCAGCGCGATTCCGCATTCACAGAAATGACCCTCGACCAGTGGAACACCGTCATTGGAGTGAACCTCACGGGACAATTCCTCTGCACCCGTGCCGCCGCCCGCGAGTTCAAGCGGCGCGGCGTGGTTTCCGGCGTGTCGCAAGCGGCCGGCAAGATCATCTGCATGAGCTCGGTGCACCAGCAAATTCCCTGGGCCGGCCACGCCAACTACGCGGCCTCCAAGGGCGGCATCATGCTGCTGATGAAAAGCATCGCGCAGGAATTGGCGCCGCACTTCATCCGGGTGAACAGTATCGCCCCTGGCGCCATCCGCACCCCGATCAACACCTCCGCATGGGACACACCCTCGGCCTACTCCGACCTGATGACCTTGGTCCCATACAAGCGGATCGGCGAGCCCGACGACATCGCCCAGGCGACGGTCTGGCTGGCCTCCGACGCCGCCGACTACGTCACCGGGGCCACGCTGTTCGTCGACGGCGGCATGACGCTGTATCCGGGCTTTGCCACTGGCGGATAAGCTTTGACCTGAATGCGGCGCACGAGGAGGCGATGTCGTGCCCGTGCTGCACGAAGCGCCGACATCATTGAAAAGCGGATGGGCGGCGGCGCGGATAGTGGGTCAGTGTGAGCGTGGACTTCCTACCCGCCATCAAGCGTTTGATGAGCGGTTGAGAGGCCCGGCATGGCCTGCTGTGGAGTGTCCCGTCCCGAT
>CAXTOB010000327.1:0-7381 GCA_964245505.1 uncultured Acetobacteraceae bacterium
CGCCGGCGGCGCGTGCGATTTTGCACTCGGCACCGACAGCGGCGGCTCGGTCCGGGTGCCCGCCAGCTTCTGCGGCCTGCACGGCATCCGCCCTACCCACGGCAGCATAAACTTCGCGGGCATCACCGTGCAGTCGCCCAGCGCGGATACCTGCGGCTGGTTCGCCCGCGACGCCGCCACTTTTGCCCGTGTGGGAGAGGTGCTGTGCGGCGCACCCTTGCCGGAGCGGCTGCCGTCAACCCTGCTGGTGGCAACGGACGCCTTCGGGTTCGCTGACCCCGTGGTGCAGGACGCGCTGGCGCCCCTGGTGGAGCGCCTGGCCATCCTGATCGGCCAGCGCCGCGATGAGACCCTGGCACCCCAGGGCCTGTCGGTCTGGCAGCGCGCCCAGCGTGTGCTGCAAAGCAGCGAGTCCTGGCGGACCTTCCAGCCCTGGCTGGACACCTGCAACCCGCGCCTGGCGTTCAGCGTGGCACGCGGCCTGGTGTTCAGCTCGGCGCTGACCGACGCCGAGCGGAGCGCCGCGGCGCTGATGCGGGAGGAAGCACGGGCGCGCCTGCGCCTGCTGCTGCCGCCAGGCACGATCATGTGCCTGCCGACGACGCCGTTCCCTGCCCCGGCGCGCGGGCTGCCATTGTCGGAGCTGGACTTCCTGCGCGAGCGGATAAGCTGCTTGACCAGCCACGGGGGGCTGACCGGCGTGCCGCAGGTCAGCCTGCCCGGTGCCGCCGTGGACAGCGCGCCAGTGGGCCTATCCATCATCGGCCCGCGCGGCAGCGACCTCGACCTGATGCTCGTCGCCCGCCGCTTCGCCGAGGCTGCGTGAAAGCAACCGGATGGACAGCGGGGCGGCGCTGGGCGTGCTCATTCGAGTCTCGGTCGCAGGGGCGTTGTGGGGCAGCCTGGGCATTGCCGGGGCGGACGCCTCTGTGATCCAAGGCTGGGGCGGGCTGTTTGGGTTGCCGGCGCCTGCTTGAAGAAGGACTGGATGATGCCGCACGCGACCGCCGACGATGGGACCAAGCTCTACTTCGAGGAAACCGGCAGCGGCACGCCGATTATCTTCGTGCATGAATTTGCAGGCGATATGCGGAGCTGGGAGCCGCAGATGCGCCACTTCGGCCAGCGGTATCGGGCGATCGCCTACAACGCCAGGGGCTACCCGCCGTCCGACGTGCCGGGGGAGCCTTCCAGCTATGGGCAGGCGCGTGCCACCGACGATATCCTGGCCGTGCTGGACCACCTCGGCATTGACCGGGCGCACGTCGTCGGGCTGTCCATGGGCGGCTTCGCAACCTTGCACTTTGGCTTCCGCCATCCTGCCCGCGCCCGCTCCCTGGTCGTTGCAGGCTGCGGCTATGGCGCCGAGCCGAGCCAGCGTGACCGCTTCAAGGCCGAGGCTGCCGTGATTGCCCAGACGCTGCAGCGGGATGGGATGGCGCCGTTTGCCGCCCGCTACGCCCACGGCCCGACCCGGGTGCAGTTCGGCAACAAGGACCCCCGCGGCTTCGCCGAGTTCGCGCGGCACCTGGCGGAACATTCGCCCCTGGGTGCTGCCAACACGCAGCTTGGCGTGCAGGGGGCGCGGCCGTCGCTTTATGATCTGGTGGACGATATGCGGGCGCTGCAAGTGCCGACGCTGGTGCTGACCGGCGACGAGGACTGGCCGTGCCTGCAGCCGGGCCTGCTGATGAAGCAGTCGATCCCGTCGGCTGCGCTCGCCGTGATGCCCAACTGCGGCCATACGATCAACCTGGAGAACCCGGACGAGTTCAACCGGCTGGTCGGCGCCTTCCTGACGCAAGTGGAGTGCGGACGCTGGCCCATGCGCGACCCACGGACGCAGGGAGCCTCGATCACCGGCATGACCTAAGGCGGGCTGCCTGGCGGGGGGACGGGACCTTGGCGCCAGAGTGGCGGCGCTAACGGCGATGTGCTCCCGGCGGCCTTGCCCTCCCTGGCGCCATCGGCCTACGGCTGGACCCCGTCCTTCTCCACGTTTGCGGAGGTGTCCATGACCAAGCAGCTTCATCTCGGCGCCTTCATGCGTCCGGTCGGCATACATACCGCCTGGTGGCGGGTGCCCGGCGCCTGGCCGGACGCCAACTTCAACCTGACCCACATCGTCAACATGATCCAGACGCTGGAGCGCGGGTGCTTCGACGCCTTCTTCATGGCCGACCACCTGGCCGTGCTGAACATGCCGATGGCAGCGCTGCGCCGCAGCGCCACCGCCACCTCGTTTGAGCCGCTCACCCTGTTATCGGCGCTGGCGATGGTGACGCAACGCATTGGACTTGTCGCCACCGCTAGCACCACCTTCGACGAGCCGTATCATATTGCCCGGCGCTTCGCTTCGCTTGACCACATCAGCGCCGGGCGCGCCGGCTGGAACGTGGTCACCACCAGCAACCCGGACGCCGCGCTTAACTTTGGCCGCGACGAGCACGTGGAGCATGACGAGCGCTACCGCCGGGCACGCGAGTTCCATGCCGTCGTGACGGGACTGTGGGATAGCTGGGCGGACGACGCCTGGGTGCGCGACCAGGAGACGGGCATCTTCTTCGACCCAGCCAAGCTGCACGTCCTGGACCACAAGGGGGAGCACTTGTCGGTGCGCGGCCCGCTGAACATCGCGCGCCCGGTCCAGGGCTGGCCGGTGATCGTGCAGGCCGGCGCCAGCGACGCCGGACGCCAGCTTGCGGCGGAAACGGCGGAGGTGGTGTTCGCCAGCAGCCGCACGCTGGAGGACGGCCGCGCCTTCCGGGCGGACCTGTCGGCCCGGATGCGCGCGCTTGGCCGTGACCCGGCGAGCCTGAAGGTGCTGCCTGGCGCGCTCATTGTCGTGGGCCGCACGACGGCGGAGGCGCAGGAGCGCAAGGCACGGCTCGACAGCCTCGTGCATCCCGACAGCGGCCTGCCGAACCTGTCGATCCGGCTGGGTGTGGACGCGTCCGGCTTCGACCTCGACGCGCCGTTGCCGGAGCTGCCGGTGACGAACCAGGGGCAAAGCGGCCAGGCCGCGCTGGTGGCCCTGGCCCGGCGCGACAACCTGACGGTGCGGCAACTGGCGCAACTGGCCGGCGGCTATGCCGGGCTGCAGATGGTGGGCACGCCAGGGGAGATCGCCGACACCATGCAGGCGTGGCTGGAGGCGGATGCGTCGGACGGCTTCAACGTCATGTTCCCGACGGTGCCGGAGGGGCTGGACGACTTCGTGGACCTGGTGGTGCCCGAGCTGCAGCGGCGCGGCATCTTCCGGCAGGCATATGCGGGCACGACGCTGCGCGACCACCTGGGGCTGTCGCGGCCAGCTAACCGGTTCTTCGAACGGCAGGACGGACGCGAAGCCGCGGAGTAATACCAACGGCCCTTCGCTCTGACCGTTCTAGCCGACGCGTTCTAAGGGGTGCCGGGACGGCGGAAACGGTCAGAACGTGAGGCCGTTGGTATAATGCCGATCCCCGTTGTGTCGGACGTCCCGGTCATTGTGAGACATGGACCGCCGGGGCAATCCAGCGGCCGCATGAACCGTTTGGTCGGCCTTGGGATGGCCGCTCCGCAAGCGGATCTCAACGATGAAGACGGTTGCGGCCGGTAGCGGCTGCGGCCAGGATTGTCCGGATGCGCCCGGAACATGGGTGTGTAATCACCGGCTAC
This sequence comes from uncultured Acetobacteraceae bacterium, assembly GCA_964245505.1. Lineage (GTDB taxonomy): Bacteria > Pseudomonadota > Alphaproteobacteria > Acetobacterales > Acetobacteraceae > DASWOJ01. The sequence goes on from CAXTOB010000327.1 coordinate 3,661, forward strand.
TGGATCAGCTAAGTCCCGTCTGGACCCAAGCCGGTCCAGCTTTTCTTACAAGCGAAGCCTTGCAGGATTAGGTCCGGTCATTGTGCGTCCGGACCTGATCCTGCAATCTGGCCGACACAGACTCGGAAGCCTTCCCGCAAATACTGGACCAACCAACGGCAAAAAAGTATCAATGCTGCGCCGCAAAGTGCGTAGCAAGCTAGTCTGACAGTGCCTTAGTTTCACAGAAGCCAAAGGACCCGCAACAAACCGCGGGCCACGACAACCGACGGGGGGAACATGGGGGCGGAGCCCGATCTGGAGCTGGTTCAGGTCCGCGATGACCAGTCGTTTAAGATCTGGTCGCACGGCTATCCGTTCCGGACGGTTCGGTGGCACTTCCATCCGGAATACGAGCTGCACCTCGTGACCGCCACGACCGGCCGCATGTATGTCGGCGACCATATCGGCCCGTTCGGCGTGGGCGATCTGGTGCTCACCGGCCCCAACCTGCCGCATAACTGGATCAGCGACGTGGCCGACGGTGAAGTGGTGGAGGAACGGTGCCTCATCCTCCAGTTTACCGCCGAGTTCATCGGCTCCTGCATAGCGTTATTCCCGGAGTTGCGGTTCCTGCAGCCGCTGCTGGCGGAGTCGCATCGCGGCGTGCGGTTTCCCGCTGGCCTGGCTGAACGCATGCGGCCGTTGATGCGTGAGCTGCTGGGCGCGTCCGGCGCACGCCGCCTGGCGCTGTTCATGGACATCGCCGGCCTGCTCGGCCAGGCCGGGGAGCGCACGTTGCTGGCCGGCATCGGCTTTCAACCGGACCCGGCGGCCTACCTGTCCACGACGATGAACCTGGTGCTGCAGCACATCGGGCGCAACTTCACCCGCGACCTGCGCGAGGCGGAGCTGGCCGCACTCAGCCGGCAAAGCATCAGCACCTTCTCCCGTTCATTCCGCCGCCATACCGGCATGGCGTTCGTCCAATACGTCAACTCGCTGCGGATCGAGCTGGCGTGCCAGCACCTGAGCCAGGCGGAGCTGAACGTGACCGACATCTGCTACGAAGTCGGGTTCAACAACGTGTCGAACTTCAACCGGCAGTTCCTCGCCGCCAAGGGGGTGCCGCCCTCAAAGTTCCGCCTCCTCCACCGTGGCGGGGCGCGGTTCGCCGCCGCCGCCTGACCCACAAGACTTCAACCAAACAAGGAAACGTCTAATGACCCGGTCCACCGCACCTATTGCCGCCGCCGCCTTCGTCCTCGGCATGATCGGCGGCGCATCCCACGCACCCGCCGCCACCGTGGAGAACACGACAGTCGCGTTCCTGATGCCCGACCAGGCCTCGACCCGGTATGAGGAACATGACCGGCCCGGCTTCGTGGCGGAGATGAAGAAGCTCTGCCCGTCTTGCAAAGTGCTGTATCAGAACGCGGACGGCGACGTGTCGCGCCAGCAGCAGCAGTTCAACTCCGTCATCACCCAGGGTGCCAAGGCCATCGTGATCGACCCGGTGGACTCGACCGCTGCCGCGTCCCTGGTCAAGCAGGCGCAGGCGCAGGGGATCAAGGTGATCGCCTATGACCGGCCGATCCCCTCCACCCCGGTGGATTTCTACGTGTCGTTCAACAACGAGGCGATCGGCAAGACGATCGCCGAGTCGCTGGTGCAGGACCTGAAGGCGAAGGGCGTGTCGGCGGGGGGTGACGCCGGGCTGCTGGAGGTCAACGGGTCGCCGACCGACGCGGCGGCCGGGCTGATCAAGAAGGGCGTCCACGCAGGCCTGGAAAACAGCGGCTACAAGGTGCTGGCCGAGTATGACACGCCGGAATGGGCGCCGCCGAAGGCGCAGCAGTGGGTGAGCGGCCAGATCTCGCGGTTCGGCAAGAACATCGTGGGCGTGGTTGCTGCCAATGACGGCACGGCGGGCGGCACGATTGCCGCGTTCAAGGCGGCAGGCGTCAATCCCGTGCCGCCGGTGACCGGCAACGACGCGACCATCGCGGGGCTGCAGCTGATCATCGCGGGCGACCAGTATAACACCATCTCCAAGCCGAGCGAGATCGTGGCCGCCGCCGCAGCCAACGTCGCCGTGACCCTGCTGAGCGGCGAGACGCCGAAGTCGGACGCCACCCTGTTCGGCTCGCCCTCCCGGCTGTTCGTGCCGGCGCTGGTGACCGCGCAGAACCTGAAGACGGAGATCGTTGACAAGCAGGTTGACGGGAAGGCGATAACCCCGGCCTCCTCCCTGTGCACCGGCCGCTACGCCGAGGACTGCAAGAAGCTGGGCATTACCCAATAACAGCTAGGGGGGATACGCATCATGACGGACACATCGCAGCAGGAGGTGGTGCTCAGCCTGAAGGGCATCTCCAAGCAGTTCGGCGCGGTGTCCGCCCTGACGGACATCAACCTTGAGGTCCGCGCGGGCGAGGTGGTGGCGCTGGTCGGCGACAACGGCGCCGGCAAGTCCACGCTGGTCAAGGTCCTGGCCGGCGTTCATGCGCCCACCTCGGGAACCATGACGTTCCGCGGCAAGGACGTGACACTGGCCGGTCCCAGCGATGCGCTAGCGCTGGGCATCGCCACCGTGTTCCAGGATCTCGCCCTATGCGAGAACCTGGACGTCGTCGCCAACATCTTCCTCGGCAAGGAGCTGCAGCCGTTTCAGCTCGACGAGGTTTCGATGGAGATACGCGCCTGGACGCTGCTCAACGAGCTGTCCGCGCGCATCCCGAGCGTGCGGGAGCCGGTGGCGTCGCTGTCCGGTGGGCAGCGGCAGACCGTGGCCATCGCCCGGTCGCTGCTGCTGGACCCAAAGCTCATCATGCTGGACGAGCCGACGGCAGCGCTCGGCGTCGCGCAAACCGCCGAGGTACTGGACCTGATCGAGCGGGTGCGGGCGCGTGGGCTCGGCGTCATCGTCATCAGCCATAACATGGAGGACGTGCGGGCAGTGGCAGACCGGATCGTGGTGCTCAGGCTCGGCCGCAACAACGGCGTGTTCACCCCCGACGCGTCCAATGCGGAGCTGGTGGGCGCGATCACCGGCGCCGCCGATAACTCCGTGTCGCGCCGCTCGACCCGGCGCGCGCGGCAGAGCGAAGGAGCGCCGCTGTGAGCGCGCCGCTGCTCGACCGGAGCGACGTCCGGGTCCGCAACGACGAGGGCATCGCCGGGTCGCTGCGAGGCTTTCTCGACCGGGTGCGCTCAGGCGACCTCGGCTCCCTGCCGGTTGTGGTCGGGCTGGCGGTGATCTGGACAGTGTTCCAGAGCCTCAACCCACTGTTCCTGTCGGCCAACAACCTGGTCAACCTGTTGTTCGATTGCGCGACCATCGGGGTCATCGCGCTCGGGATCGTCTGCGTCCTGATGGTGGGAGAGATCGACCTGTCGGTTGGGTCGGTCAGCGGGTTCGCCTCCGCGCTGCTGGGGGTGATCTGGGTCAACGCCGACATGCCGGTGGTGCTGGCGGTGCTGGTTGCCCTCGTTTTCGGCGGGGTGATTGGCCTGGTCTATGCCCTGCTGTTCACGCGTTTGGGGATGCCGTCCTTCGTGTCCACGCTGGCCGGCCTGCTGGCGGTGCTTGGGCTGCAGCTTTACATCCTAGGGTCCACCGGCTCGATCAACCTGCCCTATGGCTCGGCGCTGGTGAGCTTTGGCCAGTTGCTGGTCATGCCCCACTTCGTTTCATACGGGCTGGCGGCGCTGGTTGCGGCGGCAACGCTGGCGGCGGGGC
>CAXTOB010000328.1:0-7332 GCA_964245505.1 uncultured Acetobacteraceae bacterium
AACGCGCGTGACCCGCTTCAAAGCACTGGCGCAAGCCGCCTGAATTCGCCGACAGATCAACCGCGCGCGGGGCGCGCACCATCATGGCAAAAAAATCAGGCACTTGCCGCTACTCGGGGTGACGCTCAGGCCCTATTTCCTCAGCAGTCCGCATAGATCGCTTGCGCCTGTTCCAAGGTGCGCCCCTTTCGCTCCCACCATTCGTGCCAGAGCCATTCGGCGACAATCGGCAGGAGGTCAGGACGCTCCCTGATGGTTGTGACGCGTAGCGTCATTATGCTCCCTTCGGCTTCCGGAGCTTGTAAGGTCCACGCGCCTTCACCGGCCCCACAGCTGCATCAATCAGCGCCACCACGTCTTCCCTGCTTTCCGCTTGGCATACGGACGCACCCGTCCTGTGCGAGTAAGGATGGGATGCGAGGCTCGCATTTCAAACCGAGACACTACCACCAGGGCCTGGTTCATCTCAGTGTTTGTCCGAGATCATGTAATTGAAAACATTCCCCTATGGCACACGGGTTTACACAAGCCAAGAGAGCGAAATGCAGCACGCATCAGGTAATCAGGCACCATCCTGGCATTTGTGAATAGAAGAAACGTCAAGTCGTTTTGATGACACGGTCGCGGACAGGCCTTGGCTCAATGCGAGCTGCGTAGGGTCAATTCCGATTTTCCTGCTGCGGCATTCGCCTCCCGTCCCGGGCGCTGCTCAGCGGTCACCCCGGGAACAGCGTGTGGCCGCCGTCCACGCGAAGCACCTGCCCGTTGACGAAACGTCCGGCATGGCCTGCGAGGAAGCCCACGGCATCCGCGATCTCCGCAGGCTCGGCGTAGCGGTTCAGCGTGCGGCTGTTGGAATTCATTTTCGCCGGGTCAACGGTGCGGGTCGCCTGGAACCGGGCTGTCTTGGTCGGGCCGGGGCTGAGCGCGTTCACCCGCACGCCGTCCTCCATCACCTCCGCCGCGAGGCACCGGGTGTAGTGGACCACGGCCGCCTTCAGCGTCGCGTAGATCGCGCCGTTGCTGCCGCCCTTGTGCGCCGCGGAGGAGGCGATGTTCACCACCGACCCCCGCCCCGCCCGCACCATCGGCGGCACGAACGCCTGGCACACCAGCATGGTGCCGATCAGGTTGTTGGTCGTGAGCGCCTGTATGTCGGCCAACGGGATGCCGAGCACGTTGTTCGGAACCGGCTTGCCGCCAGCAGCGCCGATGTCGCCGCCGGCGCAGTTGACCAGGATCTCCACCTCGCCCAATTCCGCCTCGATGCCCGCCTTCATCGCGTGAACGGCGTCCTGGTCGCCGATGTTGCCGACGACGCAGGCCGTCCGGACTCCGAGTGCTGCCACCTGCGCCGCGGCGTCCCGCAGGTTTGGCGCCTCGCCATACTTCGCCGGGGCGTCCCAGTCCAGGTCGTGCACGGCGACGTTCGCGCCCATGCCGGCCAGCCGCAGTGCGATGAAGTGGCCGAGGCCGCGCCCCGATCCCGTGACGAAGGCGGTCTTGCCTTCAAGCTCCCTGGTCATGTCTTGGCTCCCATGATGCCGAGTGCCCGCATGTTCGCCGCGCTGCGCCGGATCATGCCGAGTTCGTAGTCCTGCAGCGCCCCGTCGTCGCCGCGCTCCCACGGGGTGCGATGATCCGCCTCCGCCGGCAGGCTGTTGCGCCGTGCCGCAAACAGGCAGGCGGCCAGATCAGGCGCCCCCATCGCCGGGTAGCCCTGCCACCAGCCCGGCGTGAGCAGCCGGACATGCCGCGCTTCCAGCGCCGCCAGCTCCAGCGCGGCCGGCAGGACCGGATGGTGCTCGGCCAGCATCGCCGCGATCTCCGCGAATGGCACGGCCCCGTCGCCCAGCGCGCAGCGGACCAGGCGGAAGCCCTCGTCCGTCGGCTGCACCCGGTAGTCCTTGAGATGGAGGTAGCCGACGAACGGCGCGACCACGCGGGTGAAGTCCAGCGGCGCTTCCGCCACCGGAAAGGCGTTGCCCGTGTCGAACACGATGCGGACCGCTGGCCCGAACCGTTCGCAGAAGCTCACCAGCTCGCGGCTGGTGAAATCCTGGTGGTTCTCGATCACGATCGTCAGGCCGGCCGCCGCAGCCTGCGGCGCGAACGCGGCCAGCCGGTCCGACACCCCGGCCACCAGCGCGTCCCACCCGCCCGATGCCACCGCACGGTCGCCGCAAAGGACGGAGGTCAGCGCCATGCGGATCAGCCCGGCGCCCAGGTGCCGTGCGACGCGCACGCACTCCGGAAAGTCGGACCGCTGCAGCCCCGTGCTGAGCACCGGCACCAGCCGATGGGCGCGCAGCGTATCGCGCAGGGCGTCCAGCGCCGGGCGGTCGAGCGGCGTCACCCAGTCTTCGGGCAGTTCCAGCAGCGTCGCGCCGAGTTCCACCGCCAGGTCCACGTAGCCGGACATGCCGCGCGGGTTCGGGTTGGCCCTGGCCGTGCCAACGCTCTGGCGGCCCAGCGTGTAGCCAAGGCCGTAAGGATTGAGTCCAACCTGCAGCACCGCGCTACTCCGCGTCGGCCGGCACTGGTTCCAGGCCGCGGGTCGTTGCGTTCGTCCGGCACATTGCGTTGCCTCCCTGCGCGCCGTTCTGCGGCCGGCGGCGTCGTGTTGCCGCCATTGAAACGTCGGACTGCGAACGCCGTCAAGGCGGGCGCCGAACGTTGTTGACAGCCGTGGCTGGTTGCAACCAGACTCCGTGCATCACGGGAAATGACTGGAAAACCGCCGGAAAACGGAACGGTCCATCACCCCGGACAAAGATCAGGCGAAAATCGCCGGCGGAGGAAGCGTGATGCGGACCATGAGGCGGCGGACCGTCTTGGCTGGGACGGCGGCGTTGGCGGCTGCCCCGGCGGCCATGTCCGGTCCCGCGCGGGCAGAGGTCAAGCCGCGCGTCACCTTCATCTCGCAATGGTCCGCCGGGAGCGACGGCGCCGCCATCTCCGCGCTCGGCCGCCTGGTCGAGGAGCATGGCGGCATTTGGCAGCACAGCCCCGTGCCGGGCTTCACCACGGAGATGATGAACAAGCTGCGGGCGCAGATCCTGGCCGGGGACCCGCCCGCCGCGTCCCAGCTCAAGGGGCCGGAGATCGCGGCCTGGTCGCAGATCGCGCCCACGCGGGACGTGAGCGACCTGGTGGTGGCGGCCGGCTACGAAGCGGTCGTGCCGGCGGACCTGGCGAAGCTGCACAAGCCCGCGGGCAAGTGGATCGCGCTGCCGCTGCAGATCTATCGCATCAACACGCTGTTCGCGTCCCGCCGGGCCATGGACAAGGTGGGCGCCACCGTCTTGCCCAAGACTTGGGCGGAGTTCAACGACCTCGCCTCCCGCATGAAGGCCGCCGGCATCGCCAGCCCCGTCGCCAACGGCGGCATCCGCTGGGACGACGGCATGAAGTTCGAGATCGCCCTGGCCGGGATCAGCCCCGCCACCTACCGCAAGGCGATCATGGAGCTGGACCCGGACGCGCTCCGCTCGAAGGAGGTGCTCGCCGCCTTCGTGCAGCTCCGCAAGCTGGCGGATTGGATGGACCCGAACATCGCCGCGCAAAGCTACAACGTCCTGGCCCCGCGCTTCATCGGCGGCGACATGGGCCTGCTGTTGATGGGCGGATGGGCGCAGGGCGTGATGCTGAACCTCGGCAACAAGCTGGAGGATTTCGTCATCGGCCCGGCGCCCCAGGACGGCGGCGAGGCCACCTTCATCCTGAACGCCGACGCCTTCATCTTCTGGCAGCGCAAGGAGCCCGACCTGCAGGCCGGGCAAACCTTGCTGGCCAACCTGACGATGGCACCGGCCACCCAGGCGATGTACTCGCAGATCACCGGCTCCATCCCGGTGCGCACCGACATGGACCTATCCGGGCCAGGCTGGTCGAACGGGCAGCGGAACGCCGCGGCGGGGCTGCGCGCGGCGACGGCGTCGGGTGGGACCCTGCTCAGCCTGGCGCACAACATGGCCCAGCCCAACCAGGTCACCGCGGCGATGATCGATGTGCTGACGGAGTACGTCCACAACGCATCGGTCACGCCCCAGCAGGGCATGGACCGGCTGTCCGACGCCGTGGATAGTGCCCGCTAACCCGGCCTGGCCCGCTGCCGCAGCACCCGCGGGCGCCGTCCGCCCGCGCGGCGTGCGCCGTCCAGGGTGGCGCGCCCCGGCGCTGCTGGGGCTGCAATGGCTGGTAATCTGGGTGCCGCTGCTGCTGAACGCCGCCCACGTTGTGGTGTTCACGCTATGGACCACCTGGGTGTCGTTCACGCCGTCCACGCTGCTGCCGGCAGCCGGCTGGGTCGGGCTACGCAACTACGAGGCAATGCTCGGCACCCGGAACTGGAAGATCGCCTACAGCAACCTCTTGGTGTTCGGAACCGGCTTCGTTCTGCTGGCCACCGTCCTCGGGCTGCTGCTGGCCGTGCTGCTGGACCAGCGGGTGCGGGGCGAGGCCGTGCTGCGCACGATCTTCCTGTATCCCATGGCGGTCAGCTTCGTCGTCACCGGCACGGTGTGGGGATGGCTGCTCAACCCCGGGCTGGGCATCGAGCATCTGGTGCATGGATGGGGCTTCGCCGGCTTCCGCTTCAACTGGCTGGTGGACCGGGACTACGCCATCTACACGGTGGTGATTGCCGGGGCCTGGCAGGCGTCGGGCTTCGCCATGGCGCTGTTCCTGGCGGGGCTGCGCTCGGTGGACGCCGACCTGATCAAGGCGGCGCAGATTGATGGCGCCGGGCCGTTGCGCATCTACGGCCGCGTGGTGCTGCCGACGCTGGGACCGATCTTCGTGGCGGTGCTCGTCATCCTGCTGCAGTTCGCCATCAAGACCTTCGACCTAGTGCGGGCACTGACCGGCGGCGGCCCTGGCCTCGCCACCACTCTGCCGGCGCTGGTAGTTTACGACTTCATGTTCCAGCGGGGGCTGCTGGGTCGCGGGTCCGCCGCGGCGGTGATGCTGCTGCTGACGCTGCTGGCCGTGCTGCTGCCCTACGCCGCCTACACCTACCGCCAGCGCCGCCGGGCCGCCCGGCATGTCTGACGCGCTGGCATGGCAGCGCCCGGGCCGCCGCTCGCTGCATCCCCGGGCGGTGCGGCTGGCGATCTATGCAACCCTGGTCCTGCTGGCAGCCGCCTACCTGCTGCCGCTCCTGGTGGTTGTGCTCAACTCCGTCCGCACGGAGCAGGACATCGACCAGAACTCGCTGATCGGATGGCCGCTGAGCGTGACGTTCGGCAACTTCGCCCAGGCCTGGGGCGGCTACTGCATCGCCCAGACCTGCGCCGGCATCCGGCCCTACATGGTCAACTCGCTGGAGATCACGCTGCCCGCGACGGCAGTGTCAACGCTGCTGGGCGCGGTGGCGGGCTACTCGGTCGCCCTGTGGCGATTCCGCGGCGACACCGTCATCTACGGCCTGGTCCTGCTTGGCGTGTTCCTGCCGGAGCAGATGAAGCTGATCCCGTGGGTGGTGGTGCTGCGCGACCTCGGCCTGAACAACACGATCTCCGGGCTGGTGCTGATCCACGTGGTCCAGGGCATCAGTTTCACCACGTTGTTTTGCCGCAACTACTACGTCGGCATCCCCCAGGACCTGCTGAAGGCGGCGAAGATGGACGGCGCCGGGTTCTTCCGCACGTTCTGGCGCATCGTGCTGCCGCTGTCGCCGCCGATCTTGATCGTCACCGTGATCTGGCAGTTCACCGGCATCTGGAACGAGTTCCTGTACGGCGTGACCTTCACCTCCGGCACGCAACAGCCGGTCACCGCCGCGCTGATCGCCCTGAGCATGAACCTGTCGGACGCGCCGCAGCATGGGGTGCAGAGCGCCGCCGTGCTGATCGCGGCGCTGCCGACGCTGCTGGTTTACCTGTTTGGCGGCAAGTACTTCATGCGCGGCCTCACCGCCGGCGCCGTCAAGTAGGAGGGCTGGATGTCGGCGTTGCGGGTGCAAGGCGTCAGCAAGCGTTACGGGCCGCTGGTGGTGCTGGACAACATCAACCTGGAGATCGAGAGCGGTGAGTTCTGCGTGCTGGTCGGCCCCTCCGGCTGCGGCAAGTCCACCCTGCTGAGCATCATCGCCGGGCTGGACCGGCCCAGCGCGGGCGACATCGCCATCGGCGGCCGGCTGGTGACGGACGTCGCGCCCAGGGATCGCGACATCGCCATGGTGTTCCAGTCCTATGCCCTGTATCCGTCCATGACGGTACGGCAGAACATCTGCTTCGGCATGCAGTGCCGCGGCGTCAGTCGCGCCCAGCAGGCGGAGGCGGTGGCCCGCGTCGCCCGGCTGTTGCAGATCGAGCCGCTGCTGGACCGCCGCCCCGCCCAGTTGTCCGGCGGCCAGCGGCAGCGCGTGGCGATGGGCCGGGCGCTGGTGCGCGACCCGCTGCTGTTCCTGTTCGACGAGCCGCTGTCCAACCTCGATGCCAAGCTGCGGGTCGAGATGCGGATGGAGATCAAGCAGCTGCACCAGAAGATCGGCGCCACCATGGTCTACGTCACCCACGACCAGGTGGAAGCGATGACCATGGCGACGCGCATCGCCGTCATGCGCGGCGGAGTCGTGCAGCAGTTCGACACGCCGGATGCCATCTACAATCAGCCCGCGAACCTGTTCGTCCCGCACTTCATGGGCTCGCCGCCGATGAACACGCTGCCGGCGCGGCTGGAAGGGGGCGGCACCCTGTCCGCCGTGGTGGGTCAGGGCCGGCTCGACGCCGTGCGCCTCCCCCTGCCCATGGCCGGGCCCGGCGCGCGCGCCTTCTTGGACCAGGAGGTGGTGTTGGGTTTGCGCCCGGAATGCGTGGCCGACGTGGGCCGACGCTTCGGCGGCGACCCGCGCATGTCCCTGCTGGTGGACGCCGCCGTGGAGATATCCGAGCCCATGGGCGCGGAGACAATCGTGCTGCTGCGCTTGGGCGGCGAGCGCCTGCTGGGCCGCGTGTCCCCCGACGAGCGCCTGCCGCCGGGCCAGGTGGCGCGCTTCGCACTGGACATGCGAAAGGCCTGCCTGTTCGACCCGGGTTCGGGTGCGCTGATCGCATGACGCGCTACGACGAGCTGCGCGGACGGGTCGCCGTGGTGACCGGCGGCGCGAGCGGCATCGGCGAGGCCATCGCCCGGGCGTTCGCCGGGCAGGGCTGCCAGGTCGGCATCCTGGACATCCAGGCGGAGGCGGGCGCCGCGCTGGCCGCGGAGCTGGGACCGGAGTGCTGCTTCGTCCCGTGCGACCTGCTCGACATCGCCGCCCTGCGCGGTGCGGTTTAAACCCTCCACGGGCGGATTCGCCCGGCCTCGGTGCTGGTCAACAACGCGGCC
>CAXTOB010000329.1:0-3423 GCA_964245505.1 uncultured Acetobacteraceae bacterium
CGGACGGTCCCACCCTTTGGAACAAAGGTGTGGTGGCACCTGCTACATGATACTGCATCCACAACCACTTTCAGCTCCGCCGCCATTGCCTGACCGCCGATCAACACCGTGTCGCACGCGGAACCGCCTTCGGCACCTGGCGCGAGGTGGGCGGCCTTGCAGCCGCCGCGTGAGGAACTAATCAGTCACCTGCCATTGAAGTCGTCTCGACCATCAACCTGACAACACCCTCGCGGCAGCCGATCGGTAACGTTAGGCACTACCGCAGCGCCCACAGCAGCACCTCGGAAGTGAAGTGCCGGTCCTTGAAAGATTCGCCTCTGTCGCTTCGCCATCACACCCGTTTATCAACTTACTTCGAACCTTCTGTCCCACCTCGCGGTTCGCAGCAGAGCCCCGCGGCGGGTTGCGCGTCGCCATTGACGCACCCGGGCGCGGACCATAGCCTGCGTCTGAAAGTGCCATGCTGCGGAAAGCGGCTGGAAAAGGGGGGATCATGTTGCATCGGCTTGCGCGTGGCGCCACTGTCGCGGCTATCTGCCTTGTCGCTTGGCTTGGGCCTGCATCGGCGCAGCAGCGGACCATCGGCTATAGCGTGGCGACGCTGGCCAACCCGTTCTTCCAGGGCATGACGAAAGGCGTCCAGGACGGGATCAAGGCCCATCCCGACCTAAAGCTCATCAACACCAGCGCTAATGGTGACGCCAATACCCAGGCAAGCCAGGTGCTGGACCTCATTAACCAGAACGTCGCGGCGCTGATCCTGAACCCGATCAACGCCGACGCCATCGTGCCCGTGGTGCGCCAGGCCAACCGCAAGGGCATCCCCGTCTTCACCCTGGACCGCGGCGCGTCGTGCGGCGATTGCCAGGTCAACTTCCTCGAAACGGACAATGAGGCGCTAGGTCGTGAGGGTGCGGACTTCATCGCCGGCCAGCTCAAGGCCCGCTACGGCGAGGTCCGCGGCAACGTCGTGGACCTCATGGGCCTGCTCGGCACCACCGCCGGCGACGCGCGGGAGAAGGGCTTCGCCGATGAGTTCGCGAAGCTGCAGAAGGACAACCCCGGCCTCAAGCTGGTCGCCCGCCAGGCAGCCGACTTCGACGCCGCGAAGGCCTTCAACACCATGACGCAGCTCCTGGCCGCCAACAGCCAAATTGACGCCGTGTTCAACGGCAACGACGACAACGCTGTCGGCGCCATCCGCGCCATCAAGCAGGCGAACCGCTTCAAGGCCATCGGGGACCCCGGCCACATCATCATCATCAGCATTGACGGCACCGGCCAGGCGCTGGCCGCCATCCGCGATGGGCAGATGGACGGCACGCTTTCGCAAAACCCGCTCACGATGGCTGCGCAGTCCGTCGCCTATGTCGATCAGTACCTGCACGGCGATAAGAACGTGCCGCGCCACCAGTTCTGGCCGCACATCCTGATCACCAAAGGCAACATCGACGGCCCAGAGGTGCAGAAGTATGGGCTATGGAGCGATGAGGTGGCGCGCCGCTGATTGCCTGTCTGAGATTGGCAGCATGTCGGCGGTCCCAAGCGCGCTTCTGTGCTTCTGGTGTTCACAGGCAACATGTGCGCTCCGCTCCGGTTCATGGATCATGCGCCTCGACGCAGGCTGCGCGGGTGCGTTGCCTGCTTCCCATTCGGCCTAGCGAAGCCTCAAGCAGGCAGTGACCGACAGCCTCGCCCTGCTGCCCGGACCGCTCCTGGAGATGCATTGCATCTCCAAAATCTTCCCGGGCGTCCGGGCATTGGACGCGGTGCATCTTCTGCTCGACCATGGCGAGGTGCTGGGCCTGGTGGGTGAGAACGGCGCCGGCAAGAGCACGCTCATGAAGGTGCTGGCCGGCGTTTATCAGCCGGATGACGGCGAGATGCGGCTGGGCGGCCAGCCTTTCGCCCCCCGGCGCCCTCGCGACGCGCTGGATGCCGGCGTCATCGTGATCCACCAGGAGCTGAGCCTGGTGCCGGACCGCTCGATTGCCGAGAACCTGTTCCTCGGGCACCTGCCGTGCGGGCCACTCGGCCTCGTGCGCCGCGGCGTGCTCGACCGTGAGGCGCGGGCCCTGCTGGCCCGGGTTGGGCTGGACTTGCCGCCCTGGCGCTCGGTGCGCAGCTTGGGCATCGGTGAGCAGCAGCTCGTCGAGATCGCCCGCGCCCTGTCGCGCCGCGCGCGTGTCATCGTCATGGACGAGCCGACGGCCCCGCTGTCCCAGGCCGAGGTGCGCGTGCTGTTCCAGACCATCGCCGGGTTGAAAGCCGCGGGCGTCGCCGTCGTGTTCATCAGCCACCACCTCGAGGAGGTGTTCGCCGTCTGCGACCGGGTCACAGTCCTGCGCGACGGCCGGACGGTCGGTACCCGTCCGGCGTTAGGCTGGACGCGTGACGCGCTGGTGCAGACGATGGTCGATCGCCCGATTGACGCCATGTTCCCCAAGGCAGACGTCCCGGTCGGCCCGCCGCTCCTGGAAGTCACGGACATGATGGTGCCCGGCCGCGTCCGCGGTGTCGGCTTCACCGTGAACGCCGGCGAGATCGTGGGTCTGGGCGGCCTGATGGGCGCGGGGCGGACGGAGGTATTGAAGGCGATCTTCGGCGCGCTGCCCGGCGCCACCGGACGCGTGCGCGTTGACAGCCGGACCGTGACAGGAGCCGGGCCGCGCGGGGCCATGGCGGCCGGCATTGCCCTCGTACCAGAGGATCGCAAGGCCGAGGGCCTGATCCTCTCCTTCCCGCTGCGCGACAACGTCGCCCTGTCCACGTTGGGGAAGCTTGCCTGGGTGCGCACCCTGCTGTCGCGTGCGCGGATGGACGCGGTGGCGCATCGTGCGGTCGAGGCGCTGCGCATTCGCACTCCGGGTATCGGCCGGCCGGTGGGCGGGCTGTCCGGCGGTAACCAGCAGAAGGTGGTGCTGGCCCGCGCGCTGCAGGTGCGCCCGCGCGTCTTCCTGCTTGACGAGCCTACCCGCGGCATCGACGTCGGCGCCAAGGTGGAGGTGTATCGCCTGATCGGCGAGCTCGCCGCCTCCGGCGCGGCAGTGGTGATCGCCTCGTCCGACATGCTGGAGCTGCTGGGGCTATGCGACCGTATTCTCGTGATGCGGGGCGGCCGGTTGGCGGGCGAGGTCGGGCGCGCGGAGTTCAGCCAGGAGCGTGTCATGCAGCTTGCGGCCCTCGGATGAGCTCCGCGTCGGAAAGGGGCGGCGCCGGTGCGCGCGGGCTTGCAACGCTGGGTCAGGCGCTGAATGAGCTCACCATCTCGGTCGCATTCGTCGTCATCGTCGTGGCGCTGGCCGCGACGACGCCGACATTCCTCACCACCCCCAACGTCTTGTCGATCCTGCTCGCGACCTCGCTGATCGGCATCGTCGCGGTCGGCATCGCGGGAATGCTGTATGCGCCCGTGGTGTC
>CAXTOB010000329.1:3433-7318 GCA_964245505.1 uncultured Acetobacteraceae bacterium
ACCTTCGTGATCATCACCGGCGGCATCGACCTTTCGACCGGCTCGGTCGTGGCCCTCGCCGGCGTGCTGAGCGGGATTGCGGTCAAGGCGGGCTGGGGAGTCGTGCCTGCGGTCGTCGTCGGCGTGGGGCTTGGTGCGCTGTGCGGGGTGTTCAATGCCTTCGCCGTGACGGCGTTGAACATGACGCCGTTCATCGTGACCCTGGCCGTGCTCGCGATGGCGCGCGGCCTGGCCTTCGTGGTGACCGACGGGAACACGATCTTCGGCTTCCCCGATGACTTCGACAATATTGGCGGCGGCAACTGGGGGCCCATCCCCATCGCGGCCATCATCACGCTGTCCTTGTTCGCTTTCGGCTGGTTCGTGCTGGCGCGCACCGTGTTCGGCGCCGAGGTCTACGCCGTTGGCGGCAACCGGGAGGCTGCGCGGCTGGCCGGGATCCCCGTCGCACGCACGCTGGCCGCCGTCTACATCATCGCGGGCGCCGTGTCGGGGCTGGGCGGCGTAGTGCTGGCCGGACGGCTGGACAGCGCGCAGCCCATTGCCGCCGTAGGGTTGGAGCTGAATGCCATTGCGGCCGTCGTCATCGGCGGCACGTCGCTGTTCGGCGGCAAGGGCTCGATGCTCGGCACGCTGCTGGGGGTGCTCATCATTGGCCTTATCAACAACGGGTTGACGCTGTGGAACGTGCAGCCCTTCTGGGTGCAGTTCATCCAGGGCGCGGTGATCTTCGGCGCCGTGCTGGTGGACAGCCTGAACCAGAAGCGGCGCGCCCGCACCTGAGGGCGTTAGGCGGGTGTTTGTTGATTTTCGCCGAGACCTGACCCGGCGTTTTCATCAAGAAGTGACCCGGCTTGCGATGTCTCCCGTGTGCTGTAAGTGTGGGGTCAAGGGGGTGTTTTGGTCTTCCTGTTCTTTCCTTCGGCAGAGCTGGGTCGTTCGGCATCTCCTCGGAACCCCTCAGATTGCAAGCGGCTCAGACAGTTGCGATGTGCGTCGGCGCTGGAATCCCGCGCCGATTCCCAAGGATGGGCCATAGGCGGCGTTGTTGCATGGATCCGTCCAGTGGCGTCCTGAACTGGAGCCGCGTAGGACGATCATCCCTCCCCTGATCCCTGGAACCTTCCCTTGCCGTTCAAGCTGAACCAAGACCGCCGCCGTCCCATTCCCAAGCAGAAGCACAAGCCCATGAACTCGCTGGGAGCGCTGCTCCGCAACCGGCGCGAGTATGACGCCAGCTTGCGCCAGCGCGGCAGCTTGACGGTCTGGTTCACGGACGAAGCCATCCAGGGCTGGCGGGCAGAGCGGCACACAACCCAAGGCGGGCAGCTCTGGTACTCGTCCCTAGCCATCTTGACCGCATTCACGCTCAAAGCCGTGTTCCGCCTGGCGCTGCGCCAAACAGAGGGCCTGATCGGCTCCGTCATCGGCCTGCTCGGGCTCGATCTGGCGGTGCCGGACCACACAACCCTATGCCGCCGGGCGGGGACGCTGGAGGTGCCACGTCCACGAGCGCGCAGGAACGGTGAGCCACTGCATTTGCTGGTGGACAGCACTGGCCTCAAGCTCTGCGGCGCAGGCGAATGGCTGGTTGAGAAACATGGCACCAAGACGCGCCGGTCCCCGCGCAAGCTGCACATCGGCTTGGATGCCGAAACCGGGCAGATCGTCGCGGCGTCGCTGACCACAAAAGACGTGGACGACGGTGCCGAGGTTGGCGCCTTGCTCGACCAGGTGCAGACCACAGTGGCATCCTTCACCGCCGACGGCGCCTACGATCAGGAGAGCGTTGCTGCGGCCGTGGCCGCGCGCCATCCGGTCGCGGTGATCATTGTGCCGCTGAACCGCACCGGGTTTACCGGAGGCGTTTTGGTTTGAGTGCTACGCGGCCATGGGCCTGTCGTCCAGCACGGCGTAGTGGTTGGCTTCGGCTTCGGCCGGCGGGATGTTGCCGATGGGTTCGAGCAGGCGGCGGTTGTTGAACCAATCGACCCACTCCAAGGTGGCGAACTCGACGGCTTCCAGGGTCCGCCAGGGTCCACGGCGGTGGATCACCTCGGCCTTGTAGAGGCCGTTGATCGTCTCGGCCAAGGCGTTGTCGTAGCTGTCGCCGACGCTGCCCACCGACGGCTCAATCCCAGCCTCCGCCAGGCGTTCGGAATACTTTATGGACACGTATTGCGACCCCCTGTCGGGCCGGAAGGCCCATCGCTACGGAAACGTACGGTAAGAAACGAGAACACGGGTCGGATCCGATCGATTTCGGGTGGAAACGGTCGATTCCGTTTCGACTCTGGTCTGAGTAGGTTGTTCGTTGCGTGCAGTCATGGCGTCCAATTTTTATTGCACGGCATATTCTGGTTTAGCCTGGCGTATTGCACGCAGCAAACCGGGGTGCTAACGCGGGGAATGACTTTGCGTGCAATACGCACAACGCCCGCCGATGCTCCTGGTGAGCCAAGCTGGATGGCGACGTTCCTCGCCAGCCTGGCGCGCGACGACCTGGCACCCGCGACGCTGCGCGGCTACCGCTACGACCTGCGCCACTTCGTCGCCTGGCACCGCACGGTCCATGACGGTTCCTTCGTCCTGGAAAGCCTCGCCGAATACGAGCTGGTCGCCTACCGCCAGCACATGGTCGCCGGTGGCCTTCGGCCCGCCACGGTCAACCGCCGGCTGGACGCCTTGCGCCGGCTGTGCCGCTAGGCGCGCGGGACCGGCGCCTTGGCCGCCGACACCATGTTGGACGTTCGGCCCATGCGCACCACGCGCAACCGGCAGCCGGCCGGCCTGACGGACGCCGAGGTCCACGCCCTGCTGCGCGCCGCCGGCGCCTCCTCGCACGGCCTTGCCGCGCGCAACTACGCCATGGCCCAGCTGCATGCTGCAGGCTGGCTTGCGCATCGGCGAGGTCGCTGCCCTGCAGATGGGCGATGTCACCATGGGCGACCGCTCCGGCAGCGTGCGCATCCGCCACGGCAAGGGCCTCAAGGCGCGCGAGGTGCCGTTAAACGCCACCGCGCGTCGCGCGCTCAAGCAGCACCTCGACCAGCGCCAGGCGCCGGGCCAGGATGCGGCGCTGTTCGTCAGCAGCCGGGAGACGGCGATGCCGGTGCGCACCATCCAGGCCGTCATGACCAGCCTGGCCCGCCGTGCCCGCCTGAAGCGCGTCGCCGTTTCGGCGCACACGCTCCGTCACACCTTCGCGCTGAGCTTTCTGCGCGACAACCCGGGCAAGCTGGTCGAGCTCGCCAGCCTGCTCGGCCATGAGTCGCTCGACACGACCGCCATCTACACGCGACCTTCACGCGATGACCTCGCGGCCGACCTGGAGCGCTCGCACCTCAATGTCGACGGGTGATCCATCAACCACGACGACGCAGACCCGGCGACGGACGTTGCCGCCGGACCCGAGCGAGGACGACCTGGCACGGCATTGGAGCCTGACGCCGGCGGACCTGGCTGCAATCACCGAGTGCCGTGGTCCCGACCAGCGCCGCCGCTTTGCCCTGCAGCTCTGCGTCATGCGTCTGCACGGCCGCTTCCTTGATGACTACCGGCACGCCCCGATCAAGATCGTCAACCACCTTTCGCGCCAGCTCGGGCTGCCACCGGTGCTGTTCCTCGACCGCGCCGACCGCGAGCCGACGGAAAGGGTCCAGGCGCAACGCATTCGCCGCTACCTGAGCCTGAGCCGGTTCGACAAAGCGTCAGAAGACAACCTACGTGAATGGCTGCGCGAGGGTGCCCTTGAGGGTCGCAGCGCGGGCGAGCTGTCGATCCAGGCAGAGGAGAAGCTGCGCAACTGGCAGGTTATGCTGCCCGGCGCCGGGACCGTCGCAAGTTTGGGGGTGCGGCGGCCAATTGGCTATTTTCGCGTTTGTT
>CAXTOB010000330.1:0-7277 GCA_964245505.1 uncultured Acetobacteraceae bacterium
GGGCGTAGGCCACCCGGGCGCCGGGCACTCGCTCGTCGGCGAGGAAGCGGTAGGGGCCGCTGCCGACCATCTCCGACACTTGGTGGAAGGCGTCGGTTGCTGCCAGGCGCTCCGGCATGATGCAGCAGGGGCTGGGGGCGATTTTGGCCAGCGCGTCTGGCAGCAGCGGGAATGGCCGGCTGAGGCGGAAGGTGATGGTGCGGTCGTCTGCCGCTGCCAGCTCGTCGGTTGCGGCGAGCAGCGCCTGGCCGAAGGTGTCGCGGGCACCCCAGCGGCGTATGCTGGCCACGCAGTCCCGCGCCAGCACCGGGGCGCCGTCATGGAAGCGCAGGCCGGGGCGCAGACGCAGGTCCCAGCGCAGGCCGTCGGGTGATGGTGCTGCGGCGTCCAGCATCTGCGGCTGCGCGGCGTAGTCCGCGTCCTGGCCGAACAGGGTGTCGAACACCAGGAAGGCATGGTCGCGGGTTTGGTAGCTGGTGGTCCACACGGGGTCCAGCACCGCCAGGTCGGCCTGCGGGATGAAGCGCAAGGGCCGTGTTTCTGCCCCGCGGCCGATCCGCGGCATCGCCAGCGCTGCCAGTCCGCCCGCCAGTGCCGTGCGCCTGTGCATGTCCCGATCCCCTCGTTGCACGCCGAAGTGCATGATGGGGTTGAGCCTGCCACAGGGCGGCGCATCAGGCACCCCGTTCCAATCCGCCGTGGGAGTCGCTAAAGCATGTGGGATGGAAGACAATGACGACGGCGCCGCCGGCCGGCCCGACAGCCTGCTGCCCTACGATGCCTGGACCGAGGAGGCGCTGCGCCACGTCGTGGTGCGAGCGCTGGCCCATGTCGGCGCGCAGGGGATGCCGGGCGAGCATCATTTCTACCTTAGTTTCCGCACGACCTGGCCCGGGGTCACCATCCCTGCCCGGCTGCTGGCGCAGTATCCGCACGAGATGACCATCGTGCTGCAGCACCAGTTCTGGGACCTGCAGGTGGACGAGGGCGAGGGTTGGTTCAGCGTCGGGCTATCGTTCGGCAATATTCCTACGACGCTGGTCGTGCCGTTCGCTGCGGTGACGGCGTTTGCCGACCCGCATGTGCAGTTTGGCTTGCGCTTCCGCCCGACCGGCGAGGAGGCGGCGAACGATGAGGCCGAGGCGGCAGCGGCGCCGGAGCCGGAGCTGCCCGCGGACGTCCCGAGCGAGGGGCCGCAGGTCGTGAGCCTCGACGCCTTCCGCCGGCGCCCGCCCACCAAGGACTGATCTTCCCGAGGACACCATGCCATGAACGCACCCGTCACGCCGGCGCAGGCGCGCCCGGCCAACTTCATGTATTCGCCGATGTTTCCGCTTGGGCCGAGTCAGACGCCTTGGCGCAAGCTGGACATCGCCGGCGTCAGCACCGCCACCTGCGACGGCCAGACCGTGCTGCGGATCAAGCCGGACGCGCTGAGCGAGCTGGCGTTCCAGGCGTTCAAGGACGTGTCGCACCTGCTGCGGCCGGGCCACCTGGCGCAGTTGCGGAAGATTTTGGACGACCCGGAGGCCTCGGCCAACGACCGGTTCGTGGCGCTGGACTTGCTGAAGAACGCCAGCATCTCGGCCGGGGGCGTACTGCCGATGTGCCAGGATACCGGCACTGCACTGGTGTTCGGCAAGAAGGGGCAGCGGGTTTGGGTCGAGGGTGACGAGGAGGAGGCGCTGTCCTGGGGGATCGCGCGGACTTACACCGAAACCAATCTGCGCTACTCGCAGATGGCGCCGTTGACGATGTTCGACGAGGTTAACACTGGCAACAACCTGCCGGTGCAGTTCGATATCCTGGCGGCTTCGGGCGACCACCACGCGGACGAGTTCTTCATGCAGTTCGTCGCCAAGGGGGGTGGGTCGGCCAACAAGAGCTTCTTGTTCCAGGAAACCCGGGCCATCCTGAATCCGGCTAAGCTGATGGATTACCTGGCGATGCGGATCAAGACGCTGGGGACTTCGGCCTGCCCGCCGTATCACCTGGCGATCGTGATTGGCGGCACCTCGGCGGAGTTGTGCCTGAAGGCGGTTAAGCTGGCTTCGACCCGGTATCTCGATGCGCTGCCGACCAGCGGCAGCAAGGCCGCGCATGCGTTCCGCGACTTGGAGCTGGAGCAGAAGGTGCTGGAGCTGACGCGGACCATCGGCATCGGGGCGCAGTTCGGCGGCAAGTACTTCTGCCATGACGTGCGGGTGATCCGGCTGCCTCGGCATGGGGCCAGCCTGCCGGTGGGGATCGGCGTATCGTGCAGCGCGGACCGGCAGATTCAGGCGAAGATCACGCCCGAGGGGGTGTTCCTGGAGCAGTTGGAGACCGATCCCGCACGGTTTTTGCCGGAGGCGACGGAAGACAAGCTCGGCGAGGAGGTGGTCCGGGTGGACCTGCACCAGCCGATGGAGGCGATACGGCGGCAGTTGTCGGCCTACCCGGTCAAGACGCGGCTGTCGCTGACCGGCACCGTCGTTGTGGCTCGGGATATCGCGCATGCCAAGCTGAAGGAGCGGCTGGACCGTGGCGAGGGGCTGCCGCAGTATTTGAAAGACCATCCGGTTTATTATGCCGGGCCGGCCAAGACGCCGGTGGGGTATGCCACGGGGAGCTTTGGGCCGACTACGGCCGGGCGGATGGATAGCTACGTGGCGGAGTTCCAGCGGGCGGGGGGCAGCTTCGTGATGCTGGCGAAGGGCAACCGGTCGCGGGCGGTACGGGATGCCTGCAAGGCGTATAGCGGATTTTATCTTGGCAGCGTCGGGGGGCCGGCGGCGCGGCTGGCGCAGGACTGCATACGCAAGGTGGAGGTGCTGGAGTATGAGGAGCTGGGCATGGAGGCGGTCTGGCGGATCGAGGTGGAGGACTTCCCGGCCTTCATCGTGATTGATGATAAGGGCAACGACTTCTACGACGGGTTGGAGTGATGCGGTTTACCGTGGACCGGCTGGACCACCTGGTCATCAACACATCGGACGTGGAGATCGCGGCGTCCTGGTATCAGCGCGTGCTTGGCATGGAGCGGGAGGAGTTCGGGCCAGATAACCGCACCGCGCTGAAGTTCGGCGGGCAGAAGATCAACCTGCGCCCGCATGATGCAGACAAGCGGAAGTGGTTTACCGGCGCCAATAGCGAGCCGGGGGCGGCGGATTTATGCTTTGTGACGGCGGTGGGGCCGGAGGACGTGGTGGAGCACCTGCATGACTGCGGCATTGCCATCGAGGCCGGGCCGGTTGCTAAGGAGGGCGCGCTGGGCACGATCCAGTCGGTGTACTGCCGCGATCCCGATGGCAACCTGATCGAGATTTCCTCGTACCTGGACCGGTGACCGGTTTAGCGCGGAATGGGCGGGTAATTGGCGGGGGGCGCTGGGGGCATTCTTGTTGTGCGTGCCGCTTGCCAATTGGATGGTGCAGCATATCGCCTCCGCCGCCCTTTGCGTGGGCCATGCCGCAAGCAGAACGCGTCGGCGAAGCAGGTTGAAGCTGGCGTGACCCTACATCTGACGCTTGATGGTTTTCAGCCGGTTGACCTGTCCTTGGTCTGTCCATTGCTTCGGGGAGGTGGTGAGGGCAGCACGTATCGCCACACCGTCCACGCACGGGGCTGGGACACCGAATCTTCGTCCGTATCGCCTGATCCCCAAGCGGGGGTGGAGTAATTTTGCCTACACGTCAGAGCCGTGCAACACGGCTACGCAATGCATCGAGACAGATCGCTTCGGCCTAGCCGGTCATCACAACCTTACCTTTCAGATATTGGAGACAGGCGAGATCGAATATCTGCGCCGGATACTTGAACTGGACTCTGGCCAGTGGCCTGCTAAATGACGCAAATTCACAATCGGGATGGAGTACAATCCGGTATATACGGCGTTGGCAGCCCGCGTTTGCGGAAAATCAACGCAACATCCAAGCTCCCGCGCCGATCAAAATAGCCCATATCGCGAGGCTCAGGATCGAAGCAACGATGATACCTACGATGGGAGCCAGATTCCCGGCCAAGTCCGAGACCCCCTCGGAATCCAGACCTGAAGTTCGAACATCTACGTTGGCGGCATCTCGCAACAGTGGGATCAGATGTGGGCTTATCTGAGCGGGGCGCCCTGACCGTCGACGGTCCTGGACAGCCGTGCTCAGTGGCATGGCGGCAACGGGTGAGCCCTCGTTCAACTTAGGTGACTCTTTCAGCGTCATCATATTTTTCTCCGCATGGTAAAGGCAGTATGCACTGCGTTCGTTTATGAAAGCCGCATCCGGCCGCCTCTAGCTTGGTGCATCATCGTAATATGCAATGGCGGCCCAAATAGTTCTGTTAGGAAGAGTTTGAGATCGGGCCCGGTCTAGAATTTTTGACACAAAGTATCTGCGCTGCTCAGTATGGCGGATATTCTAACCAACGAAAATCATGCGTTTCTCCATGCGGAATGCGTTAAGCTAATTTAAGCGGGTACTGAATCACCGTGATCATCAACCACTTCACTTACGCGTGAGAAAACTTTTGACTGCTTCCGCGAACCGGGCGGTCTGTGCGGAGATGGCGAAGCAATGCTTCCGTCAGGGCTCGCAGCAATCCAGTTAGTTGCCGGGGCTGACCTATCTAGAGAGTCGGTTCTTCACGGCAGAGTCGGTCCTTCACGGCGGGGTGGGCACGAGTGCGGTGTGTCGAGGGCACCGTTGACTTGGCGGCTAGCCGGCATGCGGCGAGTTGGCGGATTTTGCGGTTTATACGCTCCTGCAGCGGCGGGGGCTGGTGCGTGCGGTGCTGGCTAGCTCGGTGGCCGGGTTGGTGGTGGACAGCCTGGTGTTCCTGATGCTGGCGTTTGGCAGCCTGCAGTTCCTGCCGGGGCAAGTGGTGGGCAAGGCCTGGGCGGTGCTGGTGAGCGTGCCGGTGATCCGGCTGCTGCGGCGGGTGGCGCCTACGCCGGCTTAGGTGTGGTAAGGTGGCGCCATGAACGTCACGCTGCGCCCTGCCCCGCCCCTGCCCGCCATGACCCGGGAACAGTTCCTGGATTGGGACGGGCACCTTGATGCGAAATGGGAATTCGATGGCGTCCGGCCTATTCCGATGACTGGCGGCTCACCCAATCACAGCATGATCGTCGCCCGGCTGATTTATGCGCTCCTGAGGCGCTTGGACGGGACGGAATGGAAGGTTCTGGTGGATGCAGGGCTTGGCACGGTTGGCGACAAGGTCCGCTACCCCGATGTCCAGGTAACACGGACGCCGTCGCCCCCGTCTGCCAAACTTGTGCTCGGCACAGTTATCGCGTTCGAGGTGGTTAGCCCCGGCACGGAACGGACCGATCGGGTGGAGAAGGTTCGAGAGTATGCTGCCGTCGCTTCCATCCGCCGCTACGCCATCTTAGAGCAAACCGCCCCTGTGCTGACTGTCCTGCACCGGGGAGATGGCGGGGCTGGATGGGGCGCCCTGCCTCTTGGCGCTGGCGAAAGCCTAGAACTGCCGGAGCTTGGGATCGGCGTGCCGGTGGACGAGATTTATGCTGACCTGACGTTTTCAGGGGCCGACGCGCCGGCCAGCTGACATGCGCTTGTCCGAGTTCGACTTCGACCTTCCGCCCGAGCGCATCGCCCATGCCCCGGCCCGTCCGCGAGACGCCGCGCGGTTGCTGGTCGTTGGTGATACGCTGCAGGACCGGGTTGTCCGTGAATTGCCCAGCCTGTTGCGGCCTGGCGACGTGCTGGTGGCCAACGACACCCGGGTGATCCCGGCGCAGTTGGCGGCCCGGCGGGGGGATGCCCGCATTGGGTTGACACTGGATCAGCCGGGGGCGGATGGCACCTGGCATGCCCTGGCCCGTAATGCGCGGCGGCTGCGGGCGGGAGACCGGCTGGCCTTTGATGGGGCGGACGACTTGGCGGCGGAGGTGGTTGGGCGCGATCCGGATGGGGGGGTGACGCTTCGCTTCAACCGGGCTGATGAGGCCTTTGCTGATGCGCTGCGGCGGGCGGGGGCGTTGGCGCTGCCGCCGTATATCAACCGGCCGGATGGCCCGACCGAGCAGGATGCGCAGGATTACCAGACGGTGTTTGCCGACCGGCCTGGCGCCGTTGCTGCACCTACGGCCGGGCTGCACTTCACCCCTGCCCTGCTGGCGGCGCTGGAAGATGTGGGCGTTGCGCGGGTGCTGGTGACGTTGCATGTCGGCGCCGGGACGTTCCTGCCGGTGCGGACCGATGATGTGTCCGAACATCGGATGCACCCGGAGCGCGGGACGGTCACGCAGGAGGCGGCGGACCGGATCAATGCGGCCCGGCGGGTGGTTGCGGTCGGTACTACCAGCCTGCGTTTGCTGGAGTCCGCTGCCGGGCCGGATGGGAGGGTGCAGGCGTTCCAGGGGGACACCAGCCTGTTCATTACGCCTGGTTTCCACTTTCGGGTGGTGGACGCGCTGCTGACCAACTTTCATTTGCCGCGCAGCACCTTGTTCATGCTGGTCTGCGCCTTTGCCGGGCAGGAGCGCATGCAGGCGGCTTATGGCCACGCGATCCAGGAGGGTTACCGGTTCTACTCCTATGGGGATGCGTCCCTGCTGGAACGCGCCCTGCCGGGAGGCGGCTCATCAGGAGGCGACCTGCCAGGAGGGGGTCTGTTGGGACGCGTGCCGTTGGAACGGACATGAATTTTGGGCATGTGACGGTCGCGACGGATGGTGCTGCCCGGGCCGGGGTGCTGCAGACGGCGCATGGTGCCGTGGAGACGCCGGTGTTCATGCCGGTCGGCACTGCGGGCACGGTGAAGGCTATGACCGCCGACCAGGTGCGCGCGACCGGCGCCGGCATCGTGTTGGGCAATACCTACCACCTGATGCTGCGGCCGGGAGCGGACCGGGTGGAGCGGTTGGGCGGGCTGCATCGCTTTATGGACTGGCCCGGGCCGATCCTGACCGATAGCGGCGGTTTTCAGGTCATGTCGCTGTCTGGGTTGCGGAAGATGGATGAGGGGGGCGTTACTTTCCGTAGCCACTTGGACGGTTCGCAGCATCGCCTGACGCCCGAGGGTGCCACCGGCATTCAGCATCAGTTGGATTCCACGATCACGATGGTGCTGGACGAATGCACGCCGTTTCCGGCGACGCACGAACAGGCGTGCGCCAGCATGGAGCTGTCGATGCGCTGGGCGGCACGGTCCCGCGAGGCGTTCGTGGCGCGGCCGGGCTATGCCCAGTTCGGCATCGTGCAGGGGAGCGTGTTTCCGGACCTGCGGGCGCGGTCGGTGGAGGCGCTGCTGGCCGTGGGGTTCGAGGGGTATGCCGT
>CAXTOB010000331.1:0-7264 GCA_964245505.1 uncultured Acetobacteraceae bacterium
CCTACGGTGACCGCGCCTACGCCCACGCCGACCACAACGACGACGCCCACACCTATCACGGTCGCCAGCCCGGCTTCTACGGCGCCGGGCCAACTGGTCCTGTGGATGTCCGAGGACGCCTGGCAGGGCGACGCGCAGTTCACCGTCACGGTGGACGGCAACCAGGTCGGCGGCGTTCAAACGGCAACCGCCTCCCATGCCGCAGGCAAATCGCTGGCGGTCAGCGTCCCTGGCAGCTTCGCCACCGGGTCGCATAGCGTGTCCGTGGACTTCCTGAACGACGCCTGGGGCGGCAGCGCGGCGACGGACCGCAACCTATATGTTGACAAGGCGACGCTGGACGGCACGACGGTTGCGGGCAGCACGATGACCCTGCTGCAAAGCGGCTCCTCCGGCTTCACCTTCGGCAGCCCAGCCACCAGTGGCGCCGACACGCTCGTGCTGCAGGTGTCCGAGGATGCATGGCAGGGCAACGCACAATTCGCCGTCACGGTGGATGGGGTGCAGCAGGGGGCGTTTACCGCTACCGCATCGCACGCGGCCGGTGCGGAACAGGCCATCTCCCTGACGGGCGGATGGGGCGCCGGGGCGCACACTGTCGGCGTCGCCTTCCTGAACGACGCTTATGGCGGAACCGCCGCAACCGACCGTAACCTGTATGTGAACGGGATCAGCTACGACGGCGCAGCCGTGGGCGGAGCCTCCGCGGCGCTGCTTTCGAACGGGGTCGTGAACTTCGCCGTGCCGGCAGTGGGCGCGTCTGCCCCAGTGACCCAGGCGCTGACGCTGCACCTGGCCGAGGATGCGTGGCAGGGCGACGCCCAATACTCCGTCGCGATTGACGGCAAGACGGTGACGGCGGACGGCACCGTGACGGCGTTGAACGGGGCAGGGCAGTCGCAGGCGGTCGGCCTGAGCGCGCTGCTGACGCCTGGATCCCACGATCTCAGCGTTTCATTCCTGAACGATGCGTGGGGCGGGACGGCGGCGACCGACCGGAACCTCTACGTGAAGGGCATTGATGTCGGCGGCGTTCCAGTCTCCGGCGCCTCCGCCGCGCTCTACTCCGCGGGGACCACGCATTTCCAAGTCGTGGTCCCGTCGGCGGCGGCATAGGCGCTGCGGGCCGGAACGTCCTGAGCAGGCAAGCACGCCTGTTCGGGACTTGCGGCATCCTGCCTCATTCGGCTGGACGGCGCAGTGCGGCTCTATGCGTTGCACGGGTATGATGGCCCGGTCCAATGGGCCGCGTCGGCGATGGCCGAGGGACCGGCACTGCGTTCGTCGGTCCACCAAGTGGTGAGCGGCGGCTGACCAAGGCAGACATCCGATACCGGTCGTCATCCGCTCTCACCCGTCCGCCAGCGCGCTGTTTTCACCAGCCGCGTGTGGCGCGTTGATCCCCGGCCCGGCAGGACGATATCCACAGCCCAAGCCTCGCGGCGCCGCGGCGCTCCTCGCCCTAACGGAAAGGGTGAGAGCAAGGCGGCCGGAATCATTGGCGGACCGTATGGTCCCGTTGGTATGACTGGCGATGGGCAGGTTAACTAGTCAAGCGGGTAGGCTTGCCGGGATAGCGGGTCCAAAGCCAGGAAGAAGAAGGTATCGACATGTGCCCCGCCGTTTATGTTGGAGTCCTCGCTGCCGCGCTGCTGCTTGCGCCGGCACTCGCTGCGGCAGAGGTGCCCCCGGCATGTCCGTCCAATCCAACCCGCGTCGTGCGCTCGGCTGGCGGCGTGGTTGACTACCTCGGCGCCGTGCCCGGCCTGCCGGAGTTGTGCCGGATGCGGCGCAGTGATGGCGACGGCGATTTCTACCTGGGCTTCTGGCGCTCGGACTGGCCCGGCGCCGGGCTTGCCTACCCTGCCATCCGCGCCGCGATGCACGGTCCGGCCGGCACGCGGACCAGCTTCATCACGCGGTCGGTTCCTGGCTTGCAATGGACCGACAGCTACACGAACGAGGGCGTCGAGGCCGTCACCGTGAACGGCGACATCCGGCCGGCGCTGCGCATGGCGCATGAACGCGAGGGCATCGAGGGGAACACCTATCATTCCATCATCACGTCGTGGAAGGACCTCGCAACCGGGGTGACGCTCAAAACGGTCGAGCAACAGATTGCCGGCCAATCCTACGGGCCGAACACGACCTGGAAGGCCGTCACAGTCGAGACGCTGTCGCCTTAAGCTTGTTATGGACCGGGGCGGTGCCGGTGCGCACCCCGTGCGGGCCAGGGTTGATCGAGGTCCCGGCCATATGCGATCCCGAACGGCCCGCTCACTCACTGCGTCCTAGCGCATTGGTAGCCCTAGCGCATTGGCATAGGACCTAAATCCACCATCTTGTGCCACCTGGACTGTGTTGCGGCGATGCACCTGGGATTACGACGCACCACATGTGGCTGATGATGACTTCGCTCAGAATCCTGCTTTGGTCATTCATTCTCTTTTACATCTTGCCCATCGCGGTTTCCGCCGCGCTTTATCGCCTGAACGGCACGGGCGCTGGATGGCAGACGGCGGACCGCTCCAGCACCGGCCTGCTGCCCCCGGCAACGCCTGACGTTGGGGCTGTGGTGCGGGTGTTCTCGGCCCGCACTGTGCGGTGGCGCGGCATCGTTGCTTCCCACTGCTGGATCGTGCTCAAGCCCGCAGGCGCCGCCGGCTACACGCGTTACGATTACACCGCCTGGGGCCTGCCGATCCGTGTCAACGGCTTCGAGCCGGATGGGCGCTGGTTCGGGCATGTGCCGGATGTGGTGTTCGCAGCCGACGGTCCGGCGGCCGAGGCGCTGATTTCCCGCCTGCAAGCCGCCGTGCAAGGTTACGCCTGGCGCAACCAGGGCGACTACCACGCTTGGCCCGGCCCGAACTCCAACACCTTCGTCGCCGCCGTCATGGCCGCCGCGCCCGAAATCCGCGCTGCGTTGCCGCCGACCGCGATCGGGAAGGACTACCCTCTTGATGGCCGCTGGCTAGGGTGGACACCATCCCGCACCGGAATCCGGCTGAGCCTGGGCGGATACGCCGGCGTGACCCTGGGCTGGGTGGAGGGCGTGGAGATCAACCTCCTGGGTGCGGTCGCCGGGCTGGACCTGCGCCGTCCGGCCCTCAAGCTGCCGGGGATCGGGCGGATCGGGATGGACAGCGGCGTCGCCGGCATGGTGCGCGCCGGGCCAGACTCCCGGCGGGATGGTTTGGTGCGGCCTGGAGAGATGACCGTTCCGCCCATGTGACGTTTGCCTTCTCCGGCCGCCCGCCTCCCGGGATTGTCAGGCTATGCCCGACGCTTACTCGCGGGCAACCATGGTCGGCCACACCCGCAGCCACCCGCAAGTAAGCGTCGGGCGGACCCTGGAACGGCAGCACCAGAGCCTCGTCCGGATTGGGCAGGCTGTCCGCCGCATCGGGCACGTCCGGCTTAAAGCTGGATCACCCCGCGCCGCGCCGCATGGGCAACTGCGCCGGCACGGCCCGGTGCGTCGAGCTTGTCGAGCAGTTGGCCGACATGGAACTTCGCCGTGTGCACCGAGATGCCGAGGCAGCGCGCGATCACCTTATTCGATGCGCCCTCGGCGAGCAGCGCCAGCACCTCGGTTTCACGCGCCGTCAGGCCGGCGTCGGCCTCTCCGGGGGGATCGGCGCAGGCCGCGGACAGCACCAGGTCTGCAGGTTCGCTGCCGGTCGCCAAGCGCAGCCCCGGCACATCTGCAAGCAGGGCCGCTAGCCGTTCGACCAGGAGCGGATCGCCGACCCGCACGGCGATCACCAGCAGATCATCCGGCGCCGGACCACCAGGGGCGGCCACCGTCATCAGGCTGCCGGCCGCTCGCCCACCGTGAGCGTCAGCTCGACCCGCTGTCCCGCGCGCATCGCCACGACGGAGAACGCCTGTCCCACGCTATCTGGACCAATGGCGCGCATCAGGGCTTGGGCGCCGGCTACGGGCTGCCCGGCCCAGCCAGAGATCATATCACCCTGGCGCAGGCCGGCGGCGGCGCCGGGTCCTGCTGGGTCAACTCCCATCACCATTGCCCCGGCGATGCCGTCGCCCTCCGCCCTGACGGACTGCAGCCGCAAGCCCAGGTAGCCCCGCGGCACCCGGCCGTGCCGCTGCAGGGTGGCGGCGACACGCTCCACGGTGGCGGCAGGAATGACCAGGACCCGGCGCCGCGGTCCCAGCACGGCCATGCCGAACGCCCGTCCGGCGGTATCCAGCGCCAAACCCCCCTCCGCCCCACGCGGTAAACGCAGGTCGAGTTCCAGGCGTACGTCAATGCGGCCGCCGCGCATGGACTGCCACGCCGGGCCGGCAGCGCCCACGATGCCGAGGGCTGCGGTTGGACCGGCCTCGCCGGCGCCGACCGTGACGGCTAGGGCGCCGGTGCGCTGCGGGGTATCATGCAGCGGGGCCGGAGTCAGCCCGCCGCCCTCGACCCGCAGCAGCGCGACGTCGGTGGAGGGGTCGCGCCCAACGATGGCAGCGCGGCGTTGCTCACCGCCGGGCAGCATGACGGTGACCTCTCCCTCGTCGGCCAGCGCCTCGTCGGCGGTGACCACAAGGTCCTCTCGCCAGGCGAAGCCGCTGGAGTGCGATCGATGTGACCTGACCGCAACGACTGCGGGCACCGCGGCAGCGATGAGGTCGGCAAGGGAGGCTGATATGGCCTGGAGGCCGGTGAGGGCTGTATCTGACGCTGTATCTGACATGGATGGCTCCTTCACCACCGATGTGCGGCAGGGGCCGCTGCATTCCTACTGCCCAGGTGGGCAGGCGTGGGACAGACTGCTCGCCAACCCGGGCGCGCCCCGCTCGGCCAACCTGGTCTGCGACCCCGGCGCTTGCTGAAAACGCATGCGCCCAGCGTCTCCATGTGCGCGCATAGACCTGCCTGCCCCGTCAAGCACCGCCCGACTTCCCCGCAGCAAACGCGTTGAACGTGATCAGCGTGTAGGTATCCGCCACTCCTGGCAGCGTTTGCACCCGTTCCGTCACGAACAGCCCGGTGTCCTGGCCGTCCTCCAGGTAAAACTTTCCCAGCAGGTCATATTGGCCGGACGTGGAGTAGATCTCCGATAGCTCCTCGATGCTGTCCACCGCCAGTTGCGCCACGGCGTAGGCGCGGCCCATCCCGCATTTGATTTGCACGAATATCGCCCGCATCGGCCTGCTCCGTCCCATCTATGCGTCAGCCTGCCATGCCAGGGCGCGTCAGCCCAGCGTCCAGAGCGAGGGAAAGGGGGGCCTGAATGTCGTCCAATGCCTGACGTTCGAGCTTGATTTCGGCGAAAGCATCGGACCTCCAACGCAAACCGCTGCAGCACTGCAGCGCCACGGAAAGCCGGCAGCGTAGGAGCGCGCTGCCGGGCGTCGTGTGGTTTGGCTGGTGTTGCTGCCGCTCAGGCGCCGGTGGAGTTGATGCTGGCGAACGGGTTGCTGCTGCTCAAGAACGGGTTGTTGGCGCCGACGTAGTTATCAAACGGATTGGCGGACCCGGCAGGGAATGGATTGCCGGAGCCGGTCAGGCTCGTGAACGGATTGCCGGCAGGGGTGCCCAAGGCTCCTAGCGTAGCGAAGCCGTTTCCCTCGGAAAGGCTGCCCAGCAAGCTGTTTGCGTCGATGCCAGGCAGGCTCAGCAGCGGTGCGAACGGGCTGGCCGAGAGGAGGGTAGTCGCATCGACACCGGCGGGTAGACCGGCCGGGGCTCCGCTGGAGGCCGGGACCCCGCTGGCGGCCGGGGCTGCGGCAGAGGTAGAAGGTCCGGCAGACGTGCCGGAGATGAATGACGCTGCGGCTGACTGCAGCTGGCTAAAGTCAAAAGTGTAGTTTGTATCAGACATGTCATGGTTCCTTCAAATTGATTTTCCCGGCAGGCCTAATTTGTGTAGTTCAGCGAGACCCACGCAGGAGCGACGAAGCTGGCCGCAAATTAACGACTGAACGACATAAGGCATAGCCGCAAGTCGGGCTTTGAACCTTTCCTGGAGGGTTTGCAGTTTACTCAGAGATTTTTAGTAAATACAGGGAGAGACGGTGATTATCTTGGTGATGCTAAGCTGCATTCCGCACTGTGGTGTGGCTAAGAGCCTGTTTTGAGTCCGCACTTTCACAGAAGGAGCGACCTCGGTGGATGGCCGGCATAGTAGATGTTTCGAGCCGCACTCAGCAGATTTGCGTGGCCTTGAGCGCGGATGAGGGCGAAAGCTTCCTCAGCTCTTCAGCCGATACGCTCGGCAGCTTTGGATGCCCTGCTTGGCGTATTGATCCGCGTGGCGGGGAAGTCTGTCCGTAATCGGGTGGCGCAGCATCGTGAAGAGCCGTTCGCGCCGTGATTGCGCTTTGGATGCAAAGGCGACGCTTCAACTGGCAATGGTGTCGGGTCCGGACGCGAGCCGCTGCAGGCTCTCTACAACTGACCGGGCGCTTGCAGGGAGATACGGACCTCACGTATCCGTAAATACCTGCCTCGAAGAAGGCTTGCACGGCCTGTCACACAAGTGGCCTGCGTCCGTGCTGGGCCATGTAAGCCCGCTCAGCTTTCGCTCTGTTCGCAAACTTGCAGAAGCTCGCTTAGTTGCCCGGCTGTCCCACCGGGTCGGTGAAGTGTGCGATCTGCCGGGTTGCCAGGTCCACCGTCACGCTGTCGTCCGGCGTCTTGGCGCCGCTGCCGTCGCTGGCCGGGTGATACTCGATCCGAAGCTGCGCCTTCGTCACCAGGATGCGGAGATAGCCGTAATTCAGGTCGTCATAGTTCTCGAACTGCACCTGCCCGTCCGCCTGGGTGGTGTCCAGCATCATCGGCGTACGCAGCGGCCCCGCGCCCTTGCGGGTCAGGTGCGCCAGTCCGTGCCCGCCGTTGCCGGCGATCAGGTAAGGCGTTTGCCGCCCGTCCCGCATCCGGGTGAAGCGCTGGTAGTTGTGCGCGTGGGCCGACAGCACCGCGTGCGGCCACACACCGACCTCCGCGCAGATCGCGTCCACCTGATCCCGCACCGTGGGACTCCAGCCGTGCTTGCTGCCGGCGGTATAAACGGGATGGTGATGCGCCAGGATCAGCGCCCCGGCGTACCTCTCGTCCCGTACCCGGGTCAGCGCGGCCCGCAGGTAATCGAGCTGCACGTCCGGCAGGCTTGGGAACTGCCCGTTCTGCGAGGAGATGACGCCCGGGTCCTCAAGCGTTCCGGTATAGAGCACCAGCACGCGCACGAACCATCCCTGGGTCATTCTGCCCATATCGGGCAAGAGGTCGTCGTCCACTACCGGT
>CAXTOB010000332.1:0-7220 GCA_964245505.1 uncultured Acetobacteraceae bacterium
ATGTCGATCAGGCCTTCGAACTCGGCGTCCTTCTCCGGCTCGACATGGGCGGCGCCGGCGAGCGTCGCCTGTTGGACGCTGGGCTTGCGGGAGTGGGTCGCGCCCGTCGTCTCGAACAGCTTGAGGTCGGAGAAGCGCTCGCCAGGCGCGGCCAGGCTGCCGAGCGCCAAGTCCAGCTCCGCCCGGTCCAGCCGACCGGCCACGTCCAGCGTGCCGCTCGGGCGCAGGTCCAGGCTGACGCCCGGCGCCTCCGCCGCCACGGCCGCCGCGACTGGGGCGGCGAGCACCAGCGCCGAGCGGTTGTCCAGCGCCGCGGTGAAGCTGCGTGCGGCCGTTGCCGGGTCGAAGGCGGCAGCGCCGTCCAGCGCCGTGCCCAGCCCTTCCAGCGCGGCGCGGACGGGGCCGGCCAGGCACTCGGCAAAGGGTGTCGGCTCCATGCCGTCCGGCATGCGGACGAACAGGTCGTCGTGCAGCGCCGCACGCAGCCTGGCCAAGGCGTGGCTGATGGCGGGCTGGGTCATGTTCAGCTTGGCCGCGGCACGGGTGGCGCTGCGGGCCTGCGCGACGGCGTCGAACACCACCAACAGGTTCAGGTCGAGCGTGCGCCAGTTCACGGAACGGCCTCCAGGTCGGCGGGACGGCGCAGGGCGAGCCTGCGGTGTCCCGCGGGTCTGGCCCATGCTCCGCCGGCATGTCGCAGTGACGCACCCGCATTCGCCGCACGGCCCGGCTGCGTCCAGCTTGGTCCTATGCCACCTCTTTTGGCGAGGCCATCATGGAACATGCCCACCCCCTGCCGGCTCCGGACGACGTGCGGGCGTGTGGAGCGATGGTCGTGCTGTTGCACCCGCATGGTGCTGAGGACGCCGGGCTCGCGCTGATGCGCGGCTGGGGACCGACTGTACCGATGGCGGTAGTGTCGGCGCTGCCGATCGCCGGCTCCGCCAGGACCGGGCAGGCCTACAAGGTTTTGATCGAGGCCAGTTCTTCCTGAGCCCCGCGTCCGCGCTGATCTTCAATGCTGCCATCCGGCACTGTCCGTGTATCCGAGTGCGGTCGCGGTCTTTCTGTCCGCTTTGGCTGACCGCAACCTGGCGCTCTCCGTGGTCGGACGCATCCTGGCCGAAACTGGACACCACCATCGGTTGGCAAGTTTTGTCCCCTGCACAAGGCGAGGGGCACCATCATCACAAACATCCTGGCCGGCATCCGCCGCAGCCACCGCACAACGCGGGTGCACAAGGTAGCTGCCAGCAGCTACGTCGTGCAGGTCATTGATGGAAACATGCTGGCTACGGGTCATGCGGCTACGGTGGGCATCAAGGCCGGTAGCGAAAGTATCGATAGCCCTGAGCAGTGCCCTCGGGCCGGTCCAGCACCACCTTCGATAAGCACCCGATGTGCCACATCCCTTTCCGCTCCGCCATGATAGGCCGGCCTTATAGCCAGGCTAGCCCTCCTTGGTCAGAGACTCGGTGTAATCCCTGGCGGAAGCCCCGGTCGGTCCTTCCAGCTTTGCTGGTCTATGCGTATGAATGCGCATTCACTGGCCTTGGCACTACCGCATGGGCGGCGAGAACTGTAATCCACCTTTGGTCCAAAGCGCGTTCTGCCCACGCTCGATGCCGAGCGGGATGATGTCGCGGGTAAAGATCTCGCCGTAGTTTCCGACCTGCTCGATGGCGTGGGCGGCCCAGTGCGTGTCCAAGCCTAGCGCCTTGCCAAGGTCGCTTTCCAGCCCCAGCAGCCGTCGTATGTCGGGGTCGGTCGCATTGCCCAGGCTGGCCACCTCCTTGGAACCGACGCCATCCTGTTCCGCCGTCACCAGGGCAAAGTGGGTCCAGCGCACGATGTCGAACCACTTCTCGTCGCCCTTGCGGACCACGGCGCCGGAAGGCTCGCTGCTGATGCGCTCGGGCAGGATCGTCAGCTCGGCGGCACGCGGACCCTGCTGGAAGCGGAAGCCGGCAATCTGCGAGCCGTCGGACACATAGGCGTCGCAGCGGCCGGACAAGAACGCCTGCTGGATGGCACTGTCCCCGTCGATCAGCACCGGGGTGAAGCGAAGCGTGTTAGCACGGAACCAGTCGGTCACGATCAGCTCCGTGCTGGTGCCGGGCAACACGCAAACGGTGGCGCCGTCCAGCTCCTTGGCGGACCTCACGCCGGAGGACGACTTCACCATGAAGGCGGCGCCGTCCCAGAAGTTCACGGACGCAAAGGCCAGGCCCAGGTTGCCCTCCCGGGTCAGGGACCAGCCGGTGTTGCGGAGCAGCACGTCGATCTCGCCTGATTGCAGGGCGGTAAACCGGTTCTGCGTGGAGGTGATGACGAAGCGTACCTTGCCCGCATCCCCCAGCGCCGCGGCGGCGATGGCCCGGCAGCTGTCGGCGTCCAGTCCACGCATCACTCCAGTGCTGTCCGCCAGGGCGAAGCCTGGGATGGTGCCTGAAGTGCCGCATGTCACGTAGCCACGCGCGCGGGCAGCATCCAGGGTGACGGAGCCGCTGCCCTGCGCCTGCGCCGTCCCGGCAAGCACCAGGCCCAAACTGGCCAGGAAGGCCAGGCGTCCTGCCCTGGCCAGGTCATGCTTGTTCATGGTGTTGCTCCTTGCTGGTGGACGGTGAAGGTCATGCAGCCACACCCTCAAGCCGTGCGGCCCCGAAGTGCCCAAGGCTCGCCGCCCCGTCTGCGATGCCCTGCGCGACCGCCTCGCCCAGTCCAGCCGAGTGTTTGAAGCCATGTCCGGAGCACGCCGATGCCACCAGGATACGGCCGTCTCCCGGCAGCCAGTCCACCACGAAGCCTGCATCGGGCGTGACGGTGTACATGCAGGCGGACGACCGCAGGGCGCCGGGCCGCACGCCGCGCAGGCGGTCGGCGACGTGGTCGTGGAACATCGCCTCCGCCTCCGCGGGCAGGACGTCCCGGCGCAGCAGGTCCGGGTCGGCCGTGACCTCGCCGTATTGCTCCGTCGCCACTTTGACGCCCTTGCTCCCGGACGGGACGGGAAAGCCGTACAGGTAGTCCTCCTGCGTGTCCCCGTGCATCCAGATGAACACCGGGAACCGCTCCGGCGCATAGGCGGCCTCATCGTCCGCCCCGAACCAATGCAGCACCTGGCGGCAGACTTGCATGTGCCTGCCCATTGCGCCGCCCACCATCCCACCCGTCCATGGCCCGGCCGCGATCACCACCTGCGCTGCCGTGAACCGGTCGCCCCCGGCCGTGGTGACGACGGTGGCGCCAGGCCCGTCGGCCTGGTAGCCGGCGACAGCCGTGTCCAGCAGCAGCTCGGCCCCATGGTGCCGTGCAAGGCTGAGCTGGGCCGCGATGCACCGCTCCGGCCGCACGAAGCCGCCGCCCGGCTCGAAGTAGCCGACTTCCTCGCCGGTCAGCCCCAGCTGCGGATAGCGTGCGCCGATCTCCGCCGCATCCAGAACCTCATGCGGGATGCCGAACCGCTCTGCTACGGCGATGGTGCGGCGCACGAAGTCGCCCTTGCCATGGTGGTTCGCAGCACTCCCGCGTCCGGCCAGGATCAGCGCGCCGCACTGCACCAGCAGCTCCGTGCCGGTCTGGGCCTCGATCTCCCGCCAGATCTCGTGCGAACGGCTGACGAGCGGCACATAGGCCTCGCCTTCACCGATGGCCTGCCTGGTGATCCGTGTCTCGCCGTGGCTGGACCCCCAAGCGTGCGGCGGCGCGTAGCGGTCCACCCCCAGCACACGCTGGCCGCGCTTGGCCAATTGATACAGGCAGGCGCTGCCGACGGCGCCCAGGCCGACGACGATGGTGTCATACCCAGGCATCATGCACTCCAGCTTGAGCGTGAACAGGACGCTGCGCCGGTCACCATGTTGCGCCCTCGCCGACCACCCGGCGGCACCCATACAGACGGCCGCCTGCCACAAGGAAGCAGAACGGCCCTTCACGCCTGATTTCTGCTGCCCCGAATAAGAATGGCTAATGCAGGGAGCCGGATGTTGCTCCTCGCTTCTCCGGGCATGATGATGGACCCATGAGAACGCCGACGCGCAGCAACCCGCCTTGGCCGGCCCTGGCTCGTGCGGCTTGACCAAGTCGCCTGTCGAGCTCCGGGCACTGCGCGTATTCCTGGAGATCGCAGCGGCACGCAGCATGAGCCTTGCCGCCGTGAAGCTTGGCATGACCCAATCGGCGGTCTCGCAGGCAGTGCGCAAGCTGGAGGCCAACCTGGGCATTGCCCTCGTGGAGCGAGGCCGGCGGCCCGTGACCCTTACCGCGGCTGGGACGATGCTGGAACGGCGGGCCGGACCGCTACTGCGCGATGTCGCAGGGCTACTACAGGGATTGCGGGACGCAGACGACCTGCCTGTCCAGGAGATCCGACTGGGTTTGGTGGACACCTTTGCCTCGACCGCCGGGCCGGGGCTGGTACGGGAACTGACGGCCTCGGCCACCCGCGTGGTCATATGGTCCGGCCTGGCGCCCGCGCTGGGTGCGTCGCTTCTCGGCCGCGACGTGGACGCCATCGTCACACCCGACACGCTGGACGACATGGACGGGCTGCTGCGCTTCCCGCTGTGGAAGGAGCCGTTCCTGTTGCTGCTGCCGCAAGCCTGGCGGACCGATGCGGCGACGCTGACCCTGGATGCGCTCGCAGCCGCTCTTCCCCTGGTGCGCTACAGCGCCCGCTCCCACACCGGGCTGCAGGTCGAGCGGCATCTGCGCCGCATAGGGGTCGCCGCCGAACGACGGATCGAGGTGGACGGCTCCGATGCGCTGGTGGCGATGGTGGCCGCCGGCGTGGGCTGGGCAATCAGCACCCCGCTTTGCCTGCTGCAGGGCGCAGGCCATGCCGCTGGGGCCTATGCGGCGGCGCTGCCCCAGCCCGGCTTCAACCGCACGCTCAGCCTCGTGTGCCGGCAGGACGGACCCGCCAGGCTGGCGGCGCAAACGGCAGAGGTCGCGTCGCGCGTGCTGCTCCGGGCCTGCCTGCCACGCCTGCGCACGTTGCTGCCACGGCTGGCCGAGGGCATCCACGTTACCGCCTATCCCACCGGCGGCAGTTCCACAGCCGACAAGGACTCTGCATGACCCGCGACGAGCAACTGGCCGGCATCAACCCGGCCACCTACGCCCCCTACGACGACCCGCGCGACTACATCACGAGCTGGACTGACAAGATCTGGATCACCCGCGGGCTGGGCCACCTACGGGATCACTACGCACCCGGCGTGAAGGTCCACACTGCCTATGGCGAAACCTACGGCTTCGACGACGTGATGCGGAACTCGGTCCAGCGCATGTCGGCCTTCCACAACCGCGGCGGCGGGCACGACGACGTGGTTTGGGAGCAGCGCGGCACCGACGGCTTCGTCAGCAGCCACCGCGTGCTGAATAACGCCACCCACAACGGCTATTGGACCTACGGCCCGCCCACCGGCCGCCAGTGGGTGAACCGCGGCACCGCGCACTGCCTGGTGCAGGGCGGCAAGGTTGTGGAGGAATGGGTGATGCGCGACGAGTTCGCGGTGCTGCAGGACCTCGGCCTCGACCCGTTCGAAGTCGCCGGGCAGCTCGCCAAGCGGTCCCCCGTGCTGGATGAGGCGGTGCAGGCGGAGGGCAGCGGCGCATTTGCCGGAATGTTCGCCGATCCGGTGCGGCACGGGATTTCCGGCGAGCGTCCCCGGCGATTTGAGGCGGAGTGCGGCATGATCGCGGAGATGTTCGATCGGGTGTGGAACGGACGCTACATGGACGAGGTGCCGCGGACCTTCGCTGACACCGTGGTGGTGCAGTCCGTGCGGCTGCGCCGGGCGATGGGCATAGCACCCTACCAGAACGAGCTGATCGACCTACTGGCCGCCTTCCCGGACGGGCAAGTGACGGTGCGGGACTTCTCGGCGCACCACTCGCCCGATCTCGGCCTCCGCGTGGCAGCGATCTGGCTGCTGCGCGGGACCTACAGCGGCGTGCCGATGTATGGGCCGGTGAATGGGGCGCCGGTGGCGGTGCTCGGGTCCTCGCACTTTGAGTTCCGGCGCGGAAAGGTCATCCGGGAGTGGCGGATGTACGACGAGATCGCGGTGATCGCCCAGATCCTGCGGGCGGGTGCAGCGCCGGCCTGAACGAGAGCGGGATGACGTTCGGCGCACCAGCTTCGTCCTGGATCGCCACAACAGTCAGTAGCCTTGATCCAGACCTCCTTGCAGCGGAATTGCCAGAGCTCCGCCTCTGGAGGGCAAAGGGTCGGTTGCGTCCCGGCGCCAACCTCTCCTCTAGCAAGCATGTAAATCAGATGTGGGTCTCGACGCTGGTCAGCGCCGCAATACACTGGATGTGCGCATCTCTCCTGGATCCGGTATCTGCGCTGAATAACAGCTTGGCCAGAAGCGTCTTGGTCTCAGCGAGCATGAGGCCGATCCCCGCGAGCGTACTGACCACCCCCGGCCGGCTGAACGTCACCAGTTCCGTCGTCGTCATCTTCCCCGCGTCGGTCCTCACTTCCAGCCGCACCATCTACTGCATCCAGTCCGCCCCTGTAGTCAGACGTCAGCCAGGCGCATCAGCTCAGGACAGGCGAGCACGCTGCCCGAGGTTTTTGACCCTCTCTGGCTCAGGTCCATCTCGGAAGCCGGTCATCCCCAAGTTGACGGCTACCACACCGCCAAGTTTTCAAGTGACGAGAGCAGTTCTGGGGACGTATCCTCAATCCAGAACGAAGTGTGGCAAACCGCTGCGGGAGGTCACGATGCAGACCGATCAACAGTCCACCTTTTACCGGTTGATCTACCAGAGCAGGAGCACGTTGGCTGGCAAGCAAGACCTGCAGATAGAAGCCATCCAGGACATTCTGCGTCACGCGAGACGTCGCAACATCATGTGCGGCGTGTCGGGCATATTGCTCTACAATCAGCTTGAGTACTTTCAGGTGCTCGAGGGCAGTAAAGCTGCCGTCAATTTGATTTTCCGCAGCATTCTGCATGACAGGCGCCATACGAACGTCGTCACGCTGCAACGTGGTCCAGCCAGCAGCAGGATTTTCCACTCCTGGTCGATGGCCTACAAGGAGCTTCCATATGGATCCATGTGGTTTGACTATCCTATCCGTGACTTCCCAACTAAACTGCTTGCGGACAGGGTGAATACGACGCCGGGATGCTTGGCTGGACAAGGTAGGTAATTGCTCACCTGGGGTGCGGCGGCCAGTTCGGGGTTTCGCCGTCGTCCTGACC
>CAXTOB010000333.1:0-7206 GCA_964245505.1 uncultured Acetobacteraceae bacterium
GTCCATCCCTGGTAAAGCGCACGTCCTCGTGGTCGAGGGCCACCAGCTCGGAGCGCCGCAGAGCACCCGCGAAGCCGACCAACAGCAATGCGCGGTCGCGCAGGCCGGGCAGGTCCTCGCCACAGCCGGCGAGCAGACGGCGCAACTCGGCCGAGGTCAGCGCCGCGGCGGGCCGCACGGGGCGCTTCTGCTCGCGCAGGATGCCGCGCATGACGCTGGCGATTACCGGATCGGCCGACGTCCAAAGATGGCCGGCGCGGCGGTGGTGGTGGGAGATGGCGGCCAGGATCAGGCGAAGTCCGCTCCGTCCCCGCGTCGTTGAGCGTTCGGCCAGGTAGGCGGCGACCACGGCCGGGGGTGCCGGCAGGTGGGGAGCACCATGGCCGCCGCACCAGGTGCGGAACGCGTGCCAGTCGGCCGCGTACTGCTTGGCGGTGCGTGGCGACACGGAGACCTGGGCGTAGTCGATGGCCCTGCCCAATGCCTCCCCGAATGCCCCGTCCGCGAGGTGCGACAGCTCGGGCGGCAGTGCCTCCCCGGCGATCCGTCGCGCCAGGACCGGGCGATCCTGCTCCGATGCCGTCACCGTGGTAGGA
This sequence comes from uncultured Acetobacteraceae bacterium, assembly GCA_964245505.1. Taxonomy (GTDB): domain Bacteria; phylum Pseudomonadota; class Alphaproteobacteria; order Acetobacterales; family Acetobacteraceae; genus DASWOJ01. The sequence goes on from CAXTOB010000333.1 coordinate 597, forward strand.
GGGGCCGAAGCGGCGATGTTGGTGGGCAACCAGGATCTCCGTAATTTCAGATACTTGGAGCGCAAAAGAGCGCTTCCTGGCTCGCTGCCAGAGGACGCTTTCACCGCCCCAGGCACCCTGAAGCAGCCCAGCAAATGTGGCAACTAGCGTTTTGCTCCTTCGTACTTCTGCTAACTCGACATCAGCGGCAGCCCGGCACACCTGCGCTACCTCATCCAACGCCTGCGCCAGCGGCTGCCTCGGGGCATCCCGATCCTGGTCGGGCTATGGCCCGCGGCGGACAGCGCGCTATCCGACAAGACAACCCAGACCGCGATCGGCGCCGACTACTTCACCAGCTCGCTGGGCCAGTCGGTCACCTGTTGCGTCGAGGCCGCCCGGAAGGTCGGGGCCGCCGACGCCCGCAAGGTGGCTGCCTGATGCAGGGAGGCGCCTCCAGAGCAGCATAGGAGGGTGTCTCAGTAGGCAGTGGCGTCATTCGGGATGCGGGTGCAGGGGAGCAGGCGAACGCCCGTGGGCACCGCCTGCGGTCCGCTTAGGCCGCTGTTCAGTCCTTCTTGCCACCGCGGCGGCGGATCAGCCCAAGTGCCACGAGGCCGCTGCCCAGGAGCACCAGCGAACCAGGCTCCAGGATGTTTGTCACCGAAGTGCCGCCATAATCACCGCCAGAGCCACCGCCATAGCTGCCACCAGAGCCGCCAGTATAGCCACTGCCAGAGCCGCTGCTGTAGGTGGTATCAGCGCGGGCTGCACCAATCGTAACGCCGACGAGGGAAAAACTAACTGCCACGACGGTCAGAAGAGTTTTGATCATTAAGACAACCCTTTTAGTTATTTAGTTGATGTGCATTTTTTACCAGTGAGCTGGCAACTGATGCATCAACTAGAGAACAACTTGGTCCCTCAATGAATATTGCAACGCTAAGCGTTCTACTTCTCAACGCATAGCTGGTAAGTAAAAAGAGAGCGGTCGCAGATATGTTGTAATGTTGGGATCGGCGACGGTGTAGGGATCACGCCGTGGAACGGGCAGGAGAGCTGCAGCGACCCACATTTATCTGAGCGTCGAATGCATTCGTCGAAAGGCCGTGGCCGAGATCATCGCAACGGGTTTGAGGGGGCCGAGCCGCAATCACTGCACGTAGGCGCCTAAAGGCCGCAACTGGGATCGCAGTCGTCGGTGTCGCACCCACGCTGATCGCACGGGAGCAGCGGGCCTGCTCGCCGCGGGATGGGAGAGACTCGACTGGGCTGCTGGTCGGCAAGGCGATGATCTCCGCAAGTGAAGCGGCCGTTATCACGACCATCGCCGGTGTGGTCCGGTTCGGAAGCTGCATGCATCCGTCAGCCATGCGGCCCCTGTAGGTCGGCACGGTCCTGCCGGCTGTCGGATTCCCGCATCGTGCACCAGAAAGCGTGTATAATCTTATTATTGCCCGCTGACGCTGTCGGCGCGGGTGCCTGAGAGAGGCTTGTGCTCCCGCCGTCACACGTCGCGGAGCCTCTCATGCCCGTATTCCGGTCGCCCCATCCTGCACCCAAGAACCGCTTGCTCGCCGCCCTACCGTCCGAGGACCTGGCCCGGATCTGGCTTCGCCTTGAGGCGGTCGAGTTCGGTCTGCGCGAGGTCCTTTAGGCTCCGGATAAGCCGATCACGGCCGTCTACTTCCCGGAAAGCGGCTGGGTCTCGATGATGGCGCTGCTGGTGGACGGCAATGCGGCCGAGGTCGGCATCGTCGGCTTCGAAGGCATGGTCGGCTTGTCGCTCCTGCTTGGCAGCGACCGCACCGCAACCGAAGCCATGATCCAGGCGCCCGGCACGTTCCTCCGGCTCGGCGCGACAGCATTCCAGGAGGAGCAGGACCGCAGCCCGGCCTTCCGCAAGCTGCTGCTGCGCTACGTCTTGGCGTTACCAGGCCCAGGTGGCGCAGACCGCGGCCTGCAACGGACGTCACACGCTGGACCAGCGCTTGGCCCGGTGGCTGCTGACCGCGCATGACCGGGCGCATGGCGACGATTTCCCGATGACGCAGGAGTTCCTGTCGATCATGCTCTGCGTGCACCGTGGGGGCGTCACGATCGAGGCGCGCCTGTTCCAGCGGGCCGGGCTCATCCGCTACAGCAACGGCCACATCACCGTCACTGACCGGGCCGGACTGGAAGCAGCCGCGTGCGAGTGCCACGGCGTCGTCGTCAGCGAGTTTCAGCGCCTGCTGGGCACTGACTGCGGTCTAAGTTCGGCGGACCGGAACGTTAGCTGACACGCCAGCGATGTTGTCCGGAAGGTGCGATGGCCGGATCTGCGATGCGCAGCACAACGCCTGCAATTAGTGTCTTGGTTTTGCCCGTGCCGGCGCCAGTCAGTACCAGGATGGCGCTGTCATGCGCTGCTGCGGCAATCTAGGCCGGGGTTAGCCGCTCGGGCTGACGTTGGGCATTGGCTTACGACAACTACTTCCTTATCGGGATGGCGCTTCAGCTCGGCCAGCATGATCCAAGGCAGTCACGGAAAGCTTGGAGAACTCATTGACGACTTATTACTAACCTCCGACGGTATTGCAGCTATCAATCCGGGGGAGGGAGCGTGGCGAGAATCGACTATGCTAGGGTGTCCACACGCGAGGCGCAGCAGGTATTTGACCGGCAAGTGGACGCGTTGCGGGAGGCCGGCTGCGAGCGCGTTTATGACGACCGCGGCAGTGGCGCCAGCGTCGACCGTCCCGGCCTCAAGGCGTGCCTCGATCATCTTCGAAAAGGCGACGTGCTGGTGGTGCTCGACCTTGACCGCTTAGGGCGGCGCGCCGGCGAGCTGATCCGGCTCGTGGACGAGCTGGAAAGCCGCAGCATCGGCTTCCGTGCGCTCAACGCCGCCCTCGACACCACGACGCCTGCTGATCGCGCCTTTCTGCAGATCCAGGCCGCTTCAGCCGAAATGGAACGTAATCTCATTTGCCAGCATATCACCGAGGGCATTGCGGCTGCCCGCGCTCGCGGGCGCCAGGGCGGGCGGCCTCGGGTGATGACTGTCGAGAAGCTGCGCTACGCCAAGCATCTTATATCAGACCAGAACCGCAGCATCCCCGCGATCTGTCAGAAGCTGGGCGGCCTGCCCGCGAGCACGCTCTACCACTACCTCAGGTCGCTTCCATAACGTTGCCCCGCACGGCTATGCTGCGCACGGGTGGTCGGGGTCCACATCGGCAACTCGTCAGGTCTTCGCAAACTCGACGAATCAAGATCCGCCCCGACTGCCTAACCCCCTCTCGCAATCATGCCGGAGGCGTTGCGAGACAGTCTCTTATAATTTCGGATTAGGTGGGCGGTTTACATCGAAAGCCGCAGACCGGCCTTTGAAGGTCTTCGGCACTGTTCTAAACAGCTGAATCGCATAGCATCGCGGTTACTGGCCACCTACTCATACAATCCTGTTGGACCAGCCGACTTGTTCCCGCAGCTGATCAGGTGCGCGACGTCTGCCGCTGGGCAGGGCCGGGCAAATAGAAAGCCCTGCCCTTCGGTGCAGCCGAGGCTGACTACGTGCTGCAACTGTGTTGCGGTTTCTATGCCTTCAGCCAGTGTCGCGATATCCAGGCTTCTGCACAGGTCTACCACCGCTCTGATGATGGCGGTGCCGTGTTTCTCACCTATGGCGGCGACAAAGGAGCGGTCAATCTTGAGCTTGTCGAAGGGGAACTTGGCCAGATAGCTCAGGGAGGAGTAGCCGGTCCCGAAATCATCCATGGAGATCGACACCCCGCGCCCGCGCAGCTGGTGCAGCGTGGCGAGCGTCTCTTCAACGTCCCGCAAAAGCAGACTTTCCGTGATCTCGAGTTCGAGGCGGCCAGGGTCCAGCCCGGCCGCCTGCAAGGCAGTGTCAACGACTTGGGGCAAGTTACCAGTGGAGAACTGCCGAACTGATAGGTTCACGGCAACCCGCAACGGCGATGGCCACCGGGCCGCGTCGGCGCAGGCGTTTGAAAGGACCCAGGCTCCCAAGGGCTCAATCAGGCCGATTTCCTCAGCCAGCGTGATGAACTCGCCGGGCGGAACGAGGCCGCGCTTCGGATGACGCCAGCGCACCAGCGCCTCGAAGCCAACGATCTCCCGGCCTGCCAGCTTGACCAACGGTTGGTAGTGCAATTCGAACTGGCCTTGCGCGACGGCCTGCCGGAGGTCGGTTTCCACCTGGCGCTGCTGCTCCATACGGACCTGCATGACTGGCTTGAAGAACCGGTAGCAGCGCCCGTTCTGCCGCTTGGCGTCGTAGAGCGCGAGGTCAGCGCACCGGAGCACCTGGTCGACCTCAATGCCGTCAGTAGGTGCGAGGGCGATGCCGATGCTCACGCCGGTGCGGATCTGCTGGCCGTCAATCCCGTGCGGGCGTCCGAGCTCGGCGATAATGCGGGTCGCCAGCGCTTCGGCGTTGGACGGCTGGTGTAAGCCAATCTGAACGACCACGAACTCATCGCCCCCGAGCCGCGCCACCATATCGATCCGGCGTACACTATGGCGCAACCGGGTGGCCACTGAGCGCAGCACAGCGTCGCCTCCGGCGTGTCCCAGTGCATCGTTGATGCATCTAAAGCCGTCGAGATCGAGTACCAGCACGGCGCAGGCTTGCCCGAGCTGACTACCTAGCAGCGCTTGTGCCAGTTGCTCACGCACCGCTCCCCGGTTCATAAGACCAGTCAGGCTGTCGTGCTGCGCCACGTGGGCAGTATGCATCTCGGCAGCACGGCGCTCCGTGATGTCCTGTGTGACGCCAGCAACCCGACCGGATGCGTCGTCGGTTCCGCGCTCTGCCTTCCCGGTGGCCAGCATCCAGCGTAACTGGCCGTTCGGCATTGGCACCCGGAACTCGGCGCTGAGGCCGCCTCCGCCCTCTCCGCGCCAGGCCTGCTCGAACGCCGCGCGGGTCGCCGAGCGATCATCCGGATGGATCATCTTGAGGATGGCAGCTACGGACGCAACGCTCCTGCCGGGCCGACCTTGCAGAAGCTCCGGATCGGCGGACACATGCATGATGTCACTTGCCGCATCCCATTCCCAAATGCTCATTTTGGCGGCCGACACGGCGCGGGCGAGGCGAGCTTCGCTGTCGAGCAATTGCTTGTTGGCGGAACGACGCGCTGTAACGTCCTGACCGATTTTGAGAAAGCCCGCTAAGCTGCCGTCAGGCACGTGCAGTGCCCGCACACTACCTTCGATGAAAATACAATGGCCGTCCGCGTGGAGGTGCCAGCGCACGTTCGGCGCGATACCGTGCCGTGACGCCAGGGCAATCTCCGCTTCCGGCACGCCGGCGTTTCGGTCCTCTTGGGTGAACGTGAGCGACGCTTGGCGTCCAATTGCCTGCTGTGCGGTCCAGCCATAAACGGCCGCCGCACCCGCCCACCAATCAGTGATCCGGTCCTGGCTGTCCGTAACGAAGATTGCATAGTCGAGTGCGCTTTCAACGATAGTTTGGAGCCGCTTGTCTTTGGCGACAAGCGTCATCTCCAGCTGCTTCCGGTCAGTGATGTCGCGCTGGATGGCACCCGCGGCTGCGCAACGCGCTGATGCGGCCCAACATGGAGGAGGTCGGGTTCCGCTTCGCCGTGTTCCCGTTCGAGGGCATGGCCGGGCACCAGGCCGGCTACATCGCCTGGCTGCTCGGGCGCTGCCTGCGCGACGGCGTGGAGCCGGCCAGCGTCATTGAGCCGGACGCGGTGGACCTGCTGGCCGCGCGCCTGCGCACGCCCTTGCAGGTCGAGCGCTATCTCGCGCTGGCGTTCGAGGAAACGCACCACATCGGCGAGCCCACCGTCACCGCCGCCGTGGTCGAGGCGGTGCTGTCCCGCCAGCTCGACGACCTGGAACCCCGGCTCACCCGGCACGGCTACGACGTGCGCAGCATCGCGGACGAGTTCCGGGTCAAGCCGGCCGAGGTGCGGCTGTTCCTGCAAGGCCAGCTCGACCCCGCCCGTACCCGCGAGCTGACGGAGCAGATGCTCGTCGCCGGGCTGCCGGTGTGAGCATGGGCCTCCTACCCCGCGCCGCACCAGGTCGGTGCCCGTGCCTGCTCCACACCTGACCTGCACAAGGATCGCGATGCCGCCGGCCCCGCTTCCCGACGTCACCGCCGCCGCGGCGCTCCGCCGTCTGCTGGACCTCGCCCGCGGCGACACGGGGCAGTGCAGGAAGGCCGCGGACTTCCTGCTGGCGTGGTGGAATGCCGGGAGCTGCGGGGGATGGGACCTCACCGACCTGTGGACGGTGGACCGCGCCATCGCCGACGACATGCTGCGGGTCGCCACCTTCATCGCCGCCAACCACGAATACCCCAACGCCTACGGGCTCCGGGCGGAGTTCGAGGCCCTGGTGGCACGCTGGCGGCCACACCTGCTCGACCAGCCGGACTGACCTCCGTCCATCGCCCGGCCGTGCCAATCCCTGCGCCGCTCAGTCCCACCCAGCGTGCGCCAAGGCCGATGAAAGCAAGCCCGTTGCACAGACCCTGCGCCTGGGATCACACAGCGTGAGCCAGCCAATCCTGATAGTCTCACCAAGCGTGAGCCAAGGCAGGCCGATAAGCGCGCGCCCAGCCGTGGATGAGTGCAAGCCGCTACAG
>CAXTOB010000334.1:0-7171 GCA_964245505.1 uncultured Acetobacteraceae bacterium
TGCGTCCTTCGCCCCGAGCCTGAACAGGATGCCGCCCAAATGCTGTTCCGAGGCGCCGTCCCCATACTGGACGGCAGTGTCGAAGTAGTTGATGCCCGCCTCCAGCGCGCGGGCGATGGCGCGCTCCTGGTCCGCTTGCGTGCCGCGCACCATCAGTCCACCTACGGCCCCGCACCCGAAGCCGAGCAGCGAGACCGGCGTGGCGTTGGGGCCGAAAGGGCGTGTCTCGATGGGCATGGCCTGCTCCTGCTTGCTGCTGGTGCCTGTATCACGGGACATCGGCGATGTGGCGTCGCAGCCGGGGCAATTTGCTGCCCAGCGCCGCCGGTTTGGACGATCTTCATGCGGGAGGTTTTGCACGGGACGATGGCGAGTTCGTTTCTCCTGACGACGGGGTGCTTGCTGGAGACGGTGAGCAGGGCGGCATCAATTGCACCATTGACCGGCGGCGCGGCCCCGCTGCCGGTTCGGGCTTGCCGCCTGTCTGGCAGCACGACACTGCCGGACCTGCTCCTGGAAGCGCGCAGCCTGAGCCGGATCGTCAGAGTGATGCCGTGCTCGCCGACGCCGTTGAAGGCCACCCCGGGCCGCGCCGTCATCCCGGCCATGCAGGATGGGAATGATCCTTGACCGGGGGCACCTCGCGCTTTTCGCCCCAACCTGCCCCGGGCGCGACGGGGAGCGGGCCAATGGGCTGAGACGGGGTGAGCATGCGGGTTTTGATCCTGGGCGGAGGCGTCGCCGGCACCTCCGTTGCCTATTGCCTTTCTGATTGCTTCTTTGCCAGGACCGCCGGCGTTGTGGTCATCGAGTGCAACGCTGTCGCGTGCGCGGCGTCCGGCGAGCTGGGCGGGTTCCTGGCCCAGAACTGGTGTGACAGCACCCCGCTCATAGTGTTCGCTCGCCGGAGCTTCGCGCTGCATGCCGGGCTTGCGAAGGAGCTGGGCGGCGACTGGGGCCACCGCGGGACGATGACCTACGGCGGCACCAGGGGCCGGTCCCGGGGCTGGTTGCCGAGCGGTGCGGGACCCGGATGGGTTTTGCCGGACGTTGCGATGACCGGCCAGCCCGGACCGGCCGGCACGACGGCCCTGGTCCTACCCGGCGCCTTCACTGGTGCCTTCACTGGCGCGATGATGCGCGCCGCACAGGAGGCGAGGCACCGCGCTGCGGATTGGCCGGGCTATAGGGCTGCTGCGCCACGATGGGGACGTGGCCGGCGTGCGGCTCGACGGCGAGGCGCTGGACGGCGGTGCCGTCGTGATCGCGATGGGCCGATGGTCGGTGCTCGCGGCGCAGTGGCTGCCGCTGGTCTCCGGCCTGGAGGGGGTAAAGCTTCGTCTTCGAGACCAGAGCGGCGGTCCGGCCAGAGGCCCTGTTCCTCGATACGCCGGGTCCGCCGGCTCGAAGTTCTCGCCGGAGGTTTTTTCACGAGCGGACGGTATCACCTATGTGTGCGGGATTTCGAGCCAGTCTCCCCTTACGGCTGATCCCGGCCTTGTTGGCTCCGACGAGGGCGCGATCGACCGGCTGGCGGCGCTATGCACACGCATGTTGCCGGTCCTGGCCCGGTCCCCCATGCTCATGAGCCAGGCCTGCTGCCGGCCCATGACGGGGGGACGGCTGGCCGCGGGTCGGCGCCGTCCCGGACGCCCGCGGCGCCTGCGTGGCGACGGGCCACGGGGTCTGGGGCATCCTCAATGCCTTCGCGACCGGAGAGGCAATGACCGAGCTAGTCCTGGATGGGGCGGCGAAGACGGCCGATGTTTCGCCGTTCGATCCTGCTCGTCTGGCGGACCGCAGTCCCGGGGGCGTTGCCGTCACCTGCAGGCTCCACGGGTGACGGCTTCAGGGATAACGGGCACCATCGCCATCTCGAACCGAAGGGAAGGACTAGGCCGTATGAGAGTGACATTCTACGCGCATGCCAGCTTCCGGCTGGAAACGCCGGAGGTGAGCGTCGTTACCGACCCGTACACGCCCGGGGTGTCCGGTTTCGAGCCGATCGACGAGCCGGCAGACCTTGTCATCATGAGTTCGGCGACCGACCGGTTCCACTCCGACCCGAGCCACGTTCGTGGTCAGCCAACGGTGGTGAACGCACTCCTGGACGTTCCGCCAGAAGGGCTTACTGCGTGCGGCATACCGATCCGCGCCTTTCCCACCAGTGAAAGCCTGACGTTCGACTTCGGGCGGGATCCCGACGCCAACGCGATATACCTCTTCACAGTGGGCGGCGTGCGGGTGCTGCATATGGGCGATGTCGGCAACGCGATCGCGCCGGCGGTGCTGGAAGCCGTCGCCGGGCAGGTGGATGTGCTGCTGGCTTTGGCTGGTGCCCATGCGACGATCGCCCTTGACGACCTCGACCGGGCGATTGCCGCCGTTGCGCCGCGTGTCGTTATCCCGATGCACTACTGGCATCCGCGCGGTGTACTCAAGATCGAGCCGGTCGATCGATTTCTGCAGCGTTACTCTACAGAGATGATCACCCGCCTCGACGGTCCGTCATTGACAATCAACCCCGACCACCTCCCCGAGGCACGCCAGATCATCGTGTTGGAACAGGCACGCTAGAGCGAGTTTGGTGCAGATCGAAGCACCAATCCCACTCTAGCTACTGTTTTTGCGAGCATTTGCTCGGTCAAACGAAGCTGTTTGATCCGAACATGCTCTAGGCGTGACTGAGCTGCGTTGCCAATGCCACGTTGCTCTGGACGGCAGTTTCGCGTCCAACCACGTCGTTCCAGGTTTTTTTTGCGGGGAACGCAAAGGCGGACGTTGGCTCAGATGCTGGCGCGCAACTGACCCGGAACCGCGTAGCCTACTGTCAGGCCGCCACGAGTTGACGGGCGGCAGCCTCGGCCGTGTTCTCTGGTCGTGTGCTGAACACGTTCGATCTTTGCGGCCCTGGCTCGCCAATCATGCCGCTTGATGGAAGAATGGCATGCGGGACGCTGTAAGCTTTGCCGACCCTCGCCTCCCACCCCAGATAAGGAGTCAACCGGACGTGCATCTCACCCCAAAATCGCTTATTTACTAAATGATTTGCGGCCATCCGATACGCGCCGAGTTGCGGATGTCGGCAGCGTGATGATGAGGGCCATCGGCGTCGCGATGCTCGTGGGGGCAAGCCTTGGCAGCACGACGCTCGCACAGCCCCGCCCGCACGAGCAGCTTGTGGTGGGCATGACATCGTTCCCGCCAAGCGAGCACCCCTACATCGACCCGCTGATCGTAAAAAGCTGGGTGCTCGGCTTCGCCAGCCGCCAAGTCACGATGTTCACGCCGGATTGGCAGAACGTTTGTTCGATGTGCACGGAACTGCCGAGCCTGGACAACGGCCGGGTGAAGATGGAAACGCAGCCGGACGGGACCCCGGGCCTGGCCGTGCGCTGGACGCTACGCCCTGACCTTTTCTGGGGCGACGGCGTGCCAGTAACGACGAAGGACATCGCCTACACCGCGAAGGTCGGCGCCGACAGTGGCAGCGGCTTCCCCGACGCGCGCGTTTGGGGCCGCGTGCGCAGCGTCGATGTCGTCGATGACCAGACGATCGTCCTACATCTCGACGAGGTGACCCCGCTCTATAACCGCATGGGCAAGCTGCTGTCCGAGCATTCGGACGGCCCGGCATTCTATGGAGCGACCAAGCCCGGCGACTACTTGAGCGGAACGGTCTATAACCGTGCGCCGACAACGCCTGGGCTTTGGAACGGGCCCTATATCATCACGAGCTACGACAGCGGCTCGCGGATCGTGCTGGAGCCGAACCCGCACTGGACCGGCAAGGTGCCCGCGATCAAGCGCGTCGTCGCTCTGTCGATCGCCGACACGGCGGCCCTGCAGGCCAATCTTCTGTCGGGCGATGTTGACATGGCGCCGGGCGATGCCATCGGACTGCAGCTCGACCAGGTGCTGGCGATGCAGAAGGACAACCCGGCCAAGTTCCAGTACGTCTATAACGACGCGCTCGCGTTCTGGAACATCGACTTCGACCTGGACAACAAGTTCCTCACCGATGTGCGCGTCCGCCGGGCGATCCTGCTGGCCATCGACCGGAAGACGATGAGCGAGAAGCTGGCGGGGGGGCGCCTCACGCTTGCCGCGACCTGGGTTCCGCCGAGAGAGCCGATGTTTGCTCAGGGCTTGCCGGTCGCGCCGTACGATCCTGCACAGGCGCGGACGTTGCTGAAAGAGGCAGGTTATACCCCGGGGCCGGATGGCATTCTGCGCAATGGGCAAGGCGAGCGGTTCAGTATCGAACTGCATATGGGTCTGGGCGTGCGCCTGATGGAACTTGTGGAGCTGGTGGTGCAGAACCAGCTCAAGGCGGTCGGCATCGACGTGGTGCTGCGGAATGAGGTGCAGCGCACCTTTTTCGGCACGACGCTCAAGCATCGGCAGTATGGCGGCCTCGCTCTCTACAATTGGTTGTTCAACGTCAGCTACCCGCCGAGGCAGCTTTACGGGCTGACCGCCATTCCGACCGAAGCAAACGGCTGGGGCGGCAGCAACTACATGGACTGGAAGAACCAAACGTTCGAGGATCAGCTCAAGATTGCCGAGACCAGTCTTGGTCTGGCCGAGCAGAAAGCCGCATGGGCAAACATGCAACGCCTCTATCTAGAGGATTTGCCTGCGCTGCCATTGTTTTTCGTGCCGCAAGCGCATGTAATCCCGACTTGGCTCAAGGGCTACGTGCCATCGGGCATGGTCGACTATACGACGTTGCGCGCCGAGGATTGGCACGCCGAATGAGTCGAACGGCACCGCCTCGCTTTGCACTGGGTCCCGCCAATATAGGCCCGGGACCGGAGCGCGGCCAGGACCGCCAAGGAGGCCAGGGCGGCCAGCCGTCATAGTTGCCGCAGCCACGACCGACGTAGGCGTCCGTTTTGCATCGCGGTCGTACAAGAGAAAACAGACAACTTTCGGCCAGACTCGGGCGGTCGAACCTTGGGTATGAAGATACGCCCTGCTTCAACCAGGGTTGATGGCGGTGAAGACCGCGTTGTTGGGCTCGCTTCCAGTAAGCTCATACCCTCTGCGGCGTACGCATCGAGCGGCATGACGCAGGGACCCCTGTATAGGCGCCAGCCAGAACCCCTGAGCGCCACGGGGGATCCCTCGACGTCGCCGGATGATGACAGCGCCCGCCTGGCAGCATTGCGGTTGATCCGGTAAGCTGACGCTGCTTTGACCAGCTTCCGCTTCCTCCACGCCGCCGACCTGCACCTGGACAGCCCGCTGCGCGGCTTGCGGGCCGAAGCGCCGGCCGCCCGCATCCGCCAAGCTACACGCGACGCGCTGGCCAACCTCGTTGACCTCGCCATCCGGGAGCAGGTGGATTTCGTCGTGGTGGCTGGCGACCTTTACGATGGCGACTGGCCGGACTTCCGCACGGGCCAGGCGTTGGTCGCCGCCTTCGCCCGGCTGACGCGCGCCAGCATCCGCGTCGTCGCGATCCGCGGCAACCACGACGCCGAAAGCGTCCTCACCCGCTCGCTGCGCCTGCCTGACGGCGCGACCCTGCTGCGAGCTGACCAGCCAGAAACGCTGGCCTGGCCGGAGTTCGCGGTGGTGCTGCACGGCCAAAGCTTCGGCACGCGTGACGTGCAGCAGAACCTCGCCCAATCCTATCCGGCCCCGGTTCCGAACTGCTTCAACATCGGCCTGCTGCACACCGCCGCCACCGGCCGCCCCGGCCATGACTCCTATGCCCCTTGCACGGTCGAGCAGTTGGCCTCCCACGGCTACGACTACTGGGCCCTTGGCCACATCCACGCCCGCGAGGAGCTGCTGCGGGATCCCTGGATCGTCTTCCCCGGCAACCTGCAGGGCCGCCACGCCAACGAGCGCGGCGCCAAGGGCGCCAGCCTCGTCACCGTCCGGCACGGCCGCGTGGTGGGAGTCGAGCACCATGCACTCGACACCGTGCGCTGGGCGCGCGTCACGGTGGACTGCGAAGGTGCTGCGGACGAGGAGGCGGTGCTGGAGCGTGTCCGCCGCGCAACTGGCGAGGCGGTCGATGCCGCCGATGGCCGGCTGCTCGCCCTGCGGCTCCGCCTCGAAGGCCCCTGCCCCGCCCATGACGCCCTGGCCCGCGACCCGGCCACCCTGCGCCAGAAGCTGATCGCAGCAAGCCTCGAGGTCGCCGAAGCGGACGCCGTCTGGTTGGAGGAGGTGAGCCTCCACACCCGGCCAATGCAGGACCTCGAGAGCTTAAGGGCGCGGGACGACGCGGTGGGACGGCTGGTACGCGCGATCGATGCCCTGGTCGAGGCGCCCGCGCCCGAAGAACCGGCCTCCACGGGCGTCGCCGCCGCGACGCAAGGCTACGCCACCGCCCTGCTGGAACGCGGCGCGGGTGGGCTGCGCCAGGCGCTAGGTCCCGACCACTCTGCCGTGCGGGCAGCTGAAGGGCACCTGCCGCCCGAACTGCTGCGCCAAGCGCGCGACCTGCTGCTCGCGCGCCTGGCGCAGGGCTGACCGGCCATGCGGCTGACCAGCTTTGCGCTGCGTCGTTACGGACCCTTTGAGGAGGCGGTGCTCGCCTTCGACCCGGCGCCGGGGCGAATCAACCTCGTCCTTGCCCCGAACGGCGCCGGCAAGTCGGTGCTGCGCCACGCCTTCGGCGAGCTGCTCTTCGGGATTGGTGGGCAGACACCCATGGGCTTCCGCCACGGTTATGCCGGGATGCAGCTTTCCGCGACGGGCCTCGCACGCGACGGCAGCCCCTTCGCCTTTACCCGGCGCAAGGGCAACAGGAACACCCTGACCGGCGAGGGCGACGTCCCGCTCGACCAGGCCTGGATGGAGCGCCTGCTGGGACGGGCCGACGCCAAGCTCCTGTCGCAGCTCTTCGCACTCGACACGGAGCGGTTGCGCCAGGGTGGGCGTGACCTGCTTTCCTCCGGCGGCGCGCTGGCCGACGCGCTCCTGGCCGCGGCCGGGGGGCTGCGTGAGGCTTCCGCCCTGCGCCGCACCCTGGAAGAGGAGCGCGATCGGCTTGCCCCGACACGCCGGGTGGCAACCCGCCCCTTCTACGCCGCCCTCGACCGCTGGAGCGACAGCCGCAAGACACTCCGGCAAAGCCTGGTGCGCCCGCAGGATTGGGCCGAACGGGAACGGGTTTTGCGAGAGGCTGGAGATGCGCGAACCATGGCGA
>CAXTOB010000335.1:0-7168 GCA_964245505.1 uncultured Acetobacteraceae bacterium
CAAGCAGGCGGATGACCGTGCCGTGCTCGGCGGCCCAGTCCGCGAGCCGGTCCTCGTCCAGCTGCTGGAGGTAGCCGCGGCGCGGGTCGGTAACGGCCGTGGCGCCGTGCCAGAACGCTGCCGGCGGCGGCTCCGGCTGCGCCTGCGCCGGCATCAGGCGGTGAATGGCGGCGAGCACCTCGCCGCTCACGAGGTCAACCACTGTGTCCACGTTGATCCGTCCGGCCATGTGGCCGACGAAGAACACCAGGGTGCCCACGCACACGAATGCCAGCAGGATGCCGATGCTGAGCGCGAGGTGCGGGACGAACAGCCCCTCGCTCTGGGTGCGGACGCTGCGCAGCACCATCAGCGCATAGGAGAAAGTGCCGAGGAAGGTGCCCAGCGTGAGCTGATTGCCACGGTCGCGCGTGAAGTTGCGCAGCAGCCGCGGCCCCATCTGCCCGGCGGCCAGCGACAACGCGGCAATGGTGATGGAGAACACCGTGCCCGCCACACCGATGGTCGAGGAAGCCACGGCGCCCAGCAGCGTCCTCGCCCCAGTCGCGCCGCCATTATACAGCCAGGGGCTGTCGATCAGCCACTGGGGCACGACCCCGCTGCGGTCCACCGCCACCATGCCGATGCCGGCGAGGACGCCGCCAACCACAAGAACGCCCGGCAACAGCCAGAAGGTGTCGCCAAGTGCCGCCAGCAGCTTGCGGAAGTGGGCGGTCATGCGAAGCGGCCCCGGTCGCCTCAGGTGACGGCGCGATAGACCGTGAACCCGAGGACGAACAGCACAACGGCGATGACGGCTGCGACCCAGAACAGGATCTTGAGAATGCCCAAAGCGGCGCCGACGACCAGGCCGCCAAAGCTGAGCACCCCCATCACGAGCGCTACGATGACGAACAGGATGGCTAGTTTGACCATGGCTGAGACCCTTCGGTTACAAACGGCGGCTTACGTCGGCAGCCGGGCGCCAAGGGCCCGGCCGCCTGATGCAGAAGTTCAGTAGCTGAAAGCGGTCATCGCCTCCGGGAAGTCCTTCGTCGAAGGCCAGGCGTTGTGCCTCTGCGGCAGGCTGCCGCCAGCCTGGACGGCCGTAGCCGACGGTGCAGGCGATGTGGTCTGGGCACCCGCGAACGAGGTCGTTCCCAGCAGCAGCGCTGCCGCCGCAGCGAGCGGCATCAGGTGTGAGCTATGCTTGATGTGGTGTGCCATACGGCGTCCTCCGTGCCACGATCCGCCTAAACACGAATTGATTTCGTCGATCACGGGGAATACGGACGACCGTGGCGGCCGTGCAGTCGGGAAACCACGTGAACCCTGTCGGGCTTTTCCTGACGGCCGGTAGGGTTATTCGTTGTCCTACGGTTCGTCCCTGTTATCGAGCCAGCCCCGCCTGACGGCATACCGGACAATATCGGAACGGCTGCGCAACGCGAGCTTCTCGACGGCCCGGGCCTTGTAGGTTTCAACCGTTTTTGTGCTGATCTCCAGGCGGTTGCCAATCTCCTTGTTGCTGAAACCTTGGGCCGTGCAACGCAGCACATCTTCCTCGCGGGGGCTGAGGGCGGCTGTCGGGTCGGAACCTCCAGGACCGGCGGGGCTGGCCAGGGCCTTGCCGGCGACCGCCGGGTCGAGGAACAGACCGCCGACCGCGACGGCACGGATGGCACGGGCCAGTTCCTCCGCAGCCGAGCGCTTGAGCAGGTAGCCGCGTGCGCCGGCGGCAAGCATCTGCTGCAGGTAGGCCTGGTCCTCGTGCACGGTGAGCGCCACCAGCCGCACCGCCGGGCAGTCCCGGGCGACGCGCTTCGCAAGCTCGATGGCGCTCAGGTCAGGCATGGCGATGTCCACCACGGCCACGTCGGGCGCGGTGGCAACCATCATTTTCAGTGCGGCCAGTCCGCTGGTTGCGTGCCCGACCACCTCGATGTCGGACGTTTCCCGCAGCAGCGCCTTGACCCCGGCGAGGACGACCGGGTGATCGTCGGCCAGAGCGACACGAAGGCGGGTCATGCCGCCGTATCCTCCGCAGAAAGGGGAATCTGGACGAAAAGCGTCGTCCCGGCGCCGGGTGCCGTTTCGAGCTGAAGCGTTCCGTTCACGAGCCGCAGCCGTTCACGGATGCCCGAGAGCCCCAGCCGTGGGCGTTCCATCCCGCCTTCGCCTGTGGGGTCGAAGCCGAGGCCGTCATCCTCGACGATCAGCCTGAGCCAGCCTGCGCGCTGTTCCAGCAGCACGCTGGCGATGCCTGCCCGGGCATGCTTCACCATGTTGGTCAGCGCCTCCTGTGCGACCCGGTACACCGCCGTCTCGACATCGGACGGAAGCCGATCCACGGCGCCGACGACCTGGGCATCCACCGCAACGCCGTGCCGTTCGGTGATCGTGGCGGCCAGGGCGGCTAACGCGGACGGCAGGCCGAAGTCGTCCAGGGCCGCCGGACGCAGGTCCACAGCCGCGCGGTGGATGTCCTGCCCGATGCCGGCTGCCAGCGCCCGCAGCCAGGCTAGCCGATCTTGCACGGCCGGGTCGCCGTGCGGGCCGGCAAGGGCCGCCTCCAGCGTCTTCAACCCCAGCGACAAGCCCGTCACCGTTTGGCCAACCTGGTCGTGCAGCTCGCGCGCGATGCGGCGGCGTTCCTCCTCCTGGGCCACGGCCATGCGCCGCAGGAGGTCCAGCCGGTCGGCTTCCGCCTGCTTGCGTCCGCTGATGTCCGCGACCACCCCGTGCAGCAGCACAGGTTGTCCAGGGCCACCGTCAAGAGGCCGCCCGGTCAGGCGGACCCAGCGCCCGGTGCCGCAGCCGATGCGGAACTCGCCGTCCAGCACGGTTCCGTCCCGCAGGCAGCGTTCGACCGCCTGTGCCAGCGACGGCCCGTCCGTCGCGACCACGGCGGCGGTGGCCTCCGCCCAGCGGACCGGCCGCCCATCGGCACGCGTGGCAGGCACGGCCAGCAACTCCAGGCTCCGAGGCGAGCCGTCGAACACGTCGGCTTCCGCTTGCCAACGCCACACGCCAAGATTGGCCGCTTCAACGGCGAGCGCGCGTCCTTCCTCGCTGGCGCGCAGCGAGCGGGCGCCGCGGTCGGCCTCGTCGGCCCGGCGTTGCGCCAGGTCGCGTGCGACGAGGGAGGTGAGCAGTGCCGCGAGCAGCAACCCGGCACAGCCATCGCACGCCAGCAGCACCAGGGCCCGCCGCACCGGCCCCTCGAGCGCGGCAAGCGGTATGGCGTATGCGACCACCCACCCTCCCAGGCCGGGCAACGTCCGATAGACGATCTCCACCGGAACGCCTTCCCGGGTTTGCCCGCGCAGGACACCCTGCGGGCGGGCCGTGACAGCATCACGGAGGGCTTGGTTGGCGAACTGTCCCTGTGCCTCGGCCAGGCCCCGGGTGCGCGCCACGGTGCGGCCCGCTCCGTCCAGCACGACGCCTACCCAGTCATCCGGCATGCCCGCCTCCCGCAGGAGCGAGGCGATGCCGTCCGGCACCAGCGCGACCGACAGGACGAACGCCACGCCGCCGTTCCGGGCCACGGGCGCATGCAGCGTCACCAGCCGGCGCCCCGAAACCGGACTGACCGGGCCGATGCCGCCGACGGCGACGCTTCGGGTCGAGGCGACCTGCTGCAGGTCCGACCGCTCAGCCATAAGATCCGGATTATCGCCATCCGGAGGGACGACGCTCAGAACCGGCGTACCGGACGGCAACGCCAGTGTCACCGTGCCCCAGAGCGGTTGCTCATCCCGGGCCCGCTCGGCCTCCACCCGGAAGGCGTCGAGGTTCGGCGCATCGAGCGTCGTCGATGCGGCAACCCGGCGGAGGAGGTTGAGCTGGGCGGTAAGCTCTGCGGCGATCCGTCCGGTCGCACCGTCCACGGCTGCGGCGGCGCTCCGGCTGGTATCCGCCCGTGCCTGGGCCGAGGACAGATACCCGACCCAGCCACCGAACAGCAGCAGCGGCAGGCTGGCCGCAGATATGAGCAGCATCCAGGTGCGACCCGGGCCGGCCAGAAACGCCGCGGCCCGGCGGCCTAGGGCAATGATTTTACGGAGGCAGTGCATGAAAGCAGGATCGCACATCCGGGCAGCGGGATCGCCTCAGAATCAAGCTGCCGCTTGTCAGGATTATCCCGACAAACGTGCCGCGTTTCCCGACTTTCATGGCGAGCTTATAGAACGGACGCTGGGGACACACTGCCGCTACGGTGACCCGCTCGGGCCGGCGAACTAGGCATGACCACGGCGAACTGACACCCAACTGGTCCCAGAAGGACGCAAGATGCTGAAGCTCGCCCTGATCTTCTTTGTGGTCTCCCTCATCTCCGGGTTCTTCGGCTTTTCGGGTGTCTCGCACGCCTCGGCGTGCCTCGCACGGATCCTGTTCTTCATCGCACTGGCGATCTTCGTCATCAGCATCGCGCTTGCGCTGTATGCGGGCAGCCTCGTCCTGTGAACCCTTGGCAAGGTCCTTTCCGCGTTGATACCTCCCTGGCTTCACCTGCTTCCACTGGGCTTCCTTTTGCTGGGCGCGCTGTGCCTGGCGGCCGTCGCCGCCACCTTGGCCGGCACGTGCGGGGCGTGACGCTACGGCCGGACATGCCGGAGTTCTGGTTCGCCGTGCGAATTGCCATGCTGTGCGGCTTCGCGACTGCCAGCCCGGCGGCTGATCCGGTCCGGCGTGAAAGAGAAGAGGTAGCCGCCATGCACGGGAACAGCAGCCGGCGGGTTGGCAGTAGGTGAGCACGCGAACCCTGATGCCCGATCTGGGCGTGGCGATCGTGTGTGGTGCTGGAACGGCCGACATGCGCGACCAGTGGATCGACGCCCATTTCGGCGCGAAGCCGAAGCATCTCACCATCAATTTCATCTCCATGGCCATCGACACCGGGGGGGCGCTGGCCGGTCCATCCATCCGACCACAGGCCGTGCCGCTGCTGGAACGTGGGGTGGCCGCCGTGGCGCTGGGGTTCGTGGCACCGCCGCTGGCGCCGCTCGCGACCATCCGGCTGGGGGTCGATGATCCGCACGGCTGCGCGGAACTGGTGGACGACGCCAATGAGGAGGCAAGAACCGGCATCGAAGGCGCGCCGCTGGTGGATGACGGCAGCCAGGCCGCCGATCCCGCTGGTTCGCTCGGCTTCCCCCGGGACGTTACCGGGAAAGGCGACGCGTCGGTCCGGCAACTCAACCAGGAGGAGCTGGATCAAATCTCCAGGCAGCGCCGGTGAAGATGGTGCGTGGCAAGGGTCTCCTGCGGCTCGCCGGCCACTGCGCCGGTCTCGCGCTGTCGGGCTGCAGTGCGTTGGACCGCGGCTTCCTTTCGCCGGCCGGTCCGGTCGCCGGGTCGATCCGGCACGAGTTCATCGTCGTCTGCCTGGTCATGCTGCTGGTGATTGGCCCGGTGTTGATCCTGGTGCCGCTGATCGGCTGGCACTACCGGCTGTCCAATTCCAAGAGTGCGTATCGCCCGCAGTGGGGGTTCAGCTGGTCGCTGGAAGGGCTGATCTGGATTCCGCCGACGATCATCGTGGTCGTGCTGGCGGTGTTCCTGTGGCGGGACACGCATCAGCTCGACCCGTACCGGCCGTTGCCGGGCGCGCCGCTGGAGGTGCAGGTGGTGGCAATGGACTGGAAGTGGATGTTCATCTACCCGGATCAGGGCGTGGCGACGGTGAACCGCCTGGTGATCCCGGCCGGCCAGCCGGTGCATCTCAGCCTCACCAGCGCCACGGTGATGCAGTCGTTCCTGATGCCGCGGCTGGCCGGGCAGATCTACGCCATGGCAGGCATGCGGACCCAGCTCAACTTCGCGGCCGACGCGCCGGGCGGCTATCTCGGCGAGAACATGCAGTTCAACGGGATGGGGTTCCAGGAGGAGAAGTTCCCCGTGGATGCCATGGACGCGGACGGCTTCGCGCAGTGGCTGGCACAGACCCGGGTGCAGCCGAACCGGCTCGACCGGGCCGAGTATGAAAGCTTGTCCCGCCGCTCCGTCCTGCCGGCGCCGCTCGCCTTCGGCGCGGTGGAGCCCGGTCTGTTCCAGCACGTCCTCGACCTGTCGCAGCCGAGCGGCCACACGCTCGACCTGCAAAAGCTCGGGCCGCCGTCCACTTCGATGCCGATGGAAACCCCGACCCATGCTCACTGAAACCCACGGCATCGCCCACGCGCTGCTCGGCAACCTGACCTGGGCGGCGCTGCCATTCGTGCGGGCCTGGCGGGACCCGAACATATCGGAGATCATCGGCGCCGGGGCAGGTGCTATGGTGGTGCTGGGCGCGGTCGCCGTGTTCGCGCTGATCACCTGGCTGGGGAAGTGGCGCTACCTTTGGACCGAGTGGTTCACCACGCTGGACCACAAGAAGCTTGGCATCATGTACATCCTGCTGGCCGGCGTGATGCTGTCCCGCGCACTGATCGAGGCGGTGCTGATCCGCACGCAGCAGGCGCTGGCGATCAACGCGCCCGGGCCGGTGGAGCCTGGGCACTTCGCCCAGCTTTTCACCACGCATGGCAGCATCATGGTCTTTTTCATGGCCATGCCGTTCCTGACCGGGCTGATCAACTACGTCATGCCGCTGCAGATCGGTGCGCGGGACATGGCGTTTCCATACCTCAACGCGGTCGGGTTCTGGCTGACGGCGGCGGGCGCCGGGCTGATGATGGTGTCGCTGGTGGTGGGCGAGTTCTCCACCGGCGGCTGGAGCGGCTACCCGCCCTACACCGAGCTCGCCTACAGCGGCGGGGTCGGGCCGGACTACTGGCTGTGGGCGATCAGCCTCAGCTCGCTCGGCTCGGTGACCGTGGGGCTCAACGTCGTCTGCACGATCTACAAGTTCCGTGCGCCTGGCATGGGCTTCATGCGCATGCCGCTGTTCTGCTGGACGTCGCTCTGCACCGCAGTCCTGATGATCTTCGCCATGCCGGCGCTGACGGTGGTGACGCTGTTGCTCGCCTGCGACCGCTACCTCGGCATGCACTTCTTCACCGACGGTGGCGGCGGGAACATGATGAACTACGTCAACATGTTCTGGCTGTTCGGGCATCCGGAGGTTTACATCCTGATCCTGCCGGCGTTCGGCGTGTATTCGGAGGTGATCTCCGCCTTCTCATCCAAGGCTCATGCCTCCCCTCATTTCGCTTCAATGACGGAAATGGTCAGGGGTTTTGTG
>CAXTOB010000336.1:0-6660 GCA_964245505.1 uncultured Acetobacteraceae bacterium
CAGGAGAATGTAATGCCCAAGACTTTTGCTCTCGCCGCCGCCGCCCTGCTGGGCAGCGTCACCCTTGCCGCTGCCCAGCCGGCACCCCCGCCTGCGCCGCCGACCCCGCCACCGGCCGGGCAGGACAACCCCGCGCCGGACGCAATGCGGGACCGGATGCATGACGGCATGCGCGGCGAGGGCCGGGGCGGCATGATGGCTTATCGCATGGGCATGATGCGTGGGATGATGGGCGGCGGCATGCGCGGCCCGCGTGGCGCACGTTTCGTATTCGAGCGGGATGGCGCGATGATTGACCTGCGCTGCGCCGATAACGAGTCCACCCGCGCCTGCGTGGACGCTGCCGGCGTCCTGCTCGACAAGCTGGGCTCACAGCCGGCGCGGTAACGCTTAGACCGGTTTGCGTCCAAACTGGACGCAAACCGGTCTATCCTAGTCGGCGGTCCGGCAGCACTGCGGTAAGGATTGCCTCGAACTGCCGGGTCACCTGCTCCCAACCGAACTTCAGCTCAACCAGGGCACGTGCAGCCGTGGACAACTCCTCCCGGCGCACCGCATCATCTAGCAGCGCCAGGATCGCCGCCGCGAATGCGTCCGCAGCATCGGCACGGAGGTAATGGGTGCCGTCCGTCACCGCCAGGCCTTCGACGCCCAGGGTGGTGGACACGACGGGGCAGCCCATCGCCATCGCCTCGAACACCTTGATGCGGGTGCCGCTGCCGACCCGCAAGGGGATGACATAGACGTGGGATCGGGCGACGTAGGGGCGCACGTCGTCCACGAAGCCGGTGAACTCCCAATCGAGCTTGCGCTCCCGTGCCGCGGCAACCAGCGGGGCCGGTGGGTTGCGCCCGACGATGATGGCCCGTGCGCCGGGCCGTCCTTGCAGCACCAAGGGCCAAACCTCGTCCATGAGGAAGGTGACGCCCTCGATGTTGGCGCGCGAGTCCATGGACCCCGTGAACACCACGGTGCCCTCCGCCATGCCGAAGGCCGGGGCGTCCGCGGGCGGATGACAGGCGTAGTACTCGGTGTCCACCCCGGTCTCCACCGGCTCGACCCGGGGCAGGCCGTAGGCCTCCCGAAGCGCCGCCGCGTCCCGTTTGGACACGGCGATCACGGTGTCGAAGCGGCGCAGCGTTTCCGCCTCGAACCGCTGCATCTTCCGCGCCTGGTCCTGCCAAACCAGCCGCATCGGGCCACGGGCGATCTCGGCATGCCGGGCGAAGATCTCCGCCTCCACGTTATGGGTCCAGATCACCGACGGGACCGGGAGACGGTCCGGCAGCAGCACGGCGGCGTGCGGGAAATCCACCAGCACCGCATCCGGCGTCTTCGCCAACTCCGCCGACACCAGTGCCGACCCGGCGGCTGAGGCGTCCGATGCCACGGCGACCGGCATCTGCCCGGCCAGCGCCCGCACCTGACCCAGCCGGGACTGCGACGTTTCTGGCCAAGACAGGAAACGGTCGCACGTGCCGGCGAGGTCGGTCGCCCAGTCCTTGGCATTGGCCGGCGCCGGTGACACCAGGGTAATGTCGAACACGCCACCCTTGAGCCGGCGCAACGTGTTGACCGTGCGTATGCGGCCGCCCTGGTCCAGCGGGAACAGGAAGCGTGGCGAGACGACCAGCAGCCGTGGCTTCACCAACACAGGCCCTGGTAGGCGTCGCCTGCGTGCTCGCGCACCTCGGCGATCCCCGCGAGGTCCAGCACCCGCCGCCCGCCAAGCGCCGCCAGTAGCGCCGGGCGGTCCTCCTTGCCGACATGGCCCAGTACCACTAGCCCGGCGCCGTCCATCGCCGCCGCCGGGTCCGTTGCCAGCAGCCGCTCCAGATGCGGGATCTCGCGCTCGATGTAGGCACGGTTGCTGCCGGTCAGCCGCGCCACCTGGACGGAGCGGTCGAAGATGCGCAGGTCGTAGCCCTTGCCCAGCAGGCGCTCGGCCAGGATCACGAACGGGCTTTCGCGCAGGTCGTCCGTGCCCGACTTGAACGCCAGGCCGAACAGCGCGATGGGCTGGCGTCCGTGCGCGGCGATGGCGTCGAAGGTGCGCTCGATAATGGCGTTGTTGCTGGGCAGCACCTGCTTGAGGAACGGCGCCGGCACGTTGGCCTGGTCGGCCAGGGCCAGCATGCTGCGTATGTCCTTGGGCAGGCAGGAGCCGCCGAAGGCGAAGCCGGGCGTCAGGTAGGCGGACGAGATGTTCAGCACCCGGTCCTCGCAGAACAGCCGGAAGGCGGCGCGGGCGTCCACGCCCAACGCGGCCAGGACCGCGCCGGCCTCGTTGGCGAAGGCGAGCTTCACCGCGTGATAGGCGTTGGCGAGATACTTGGCGGCTTCCGCCACGCGGTA
Source organism: uncultured Acetobacteraceae bacterium (assembly GCA_964245505.1). Taxonomy (GTDB): domain Bacteria; phylum Pseudomonadota; class Alphaproteobacteria; order Acetobacterales; family Acetobacteraceae; genus DASWOJ01. The sequence continues at coordinate 2,356 of CAXTOB010000336.1, forward strand.
GGGGACGACATGGACCTCGCCGCCGACCCCGGCATAGATCTCGCGCAACGCGGCGCCATCATCGCCGGGCGCCGCGCCGATCATGGTATAGGGCGGGTTGTGGAAGTCCCGCACCGACGACCCTTCGCGCAGGAACTCGGGGTTGGAGTAGTAGCGGAACCCTTCGCCGTGCCGCTTGCCGCTGGCCTGCTCCAGCGCCGGGATCACCCGGTCCTCGGCGGTGCCGGGCGGCACGGTGGAACGCATGACGACGATGTGCATCCCGGCCTTGTTGCGCAGTTCCTGCCCGATGGAGGCCACGACCTCGTCCACCGCCCGCATGCTCACGCTGCCGCTGGGGCCGCTGGGGGTGCCGACGGAAATGAACGACACGTCGGTGTTGGCGACGGCGTCGGCGATGTCCGTCGTGGCGCGCAGGCGGCCTGCGGTGACGCCGTCGGCGATCAGGCGGTCGATCTCATCTTCGACGATTGGGGATTGGCCGCGGGCGAGCATGGCGACCTTGTCGGCCGACACGTCCACCCCGACGATCTCATGCCCGAAGGAAGCGAGGCAGCCGCAGGAAACTGCGCCGACGTAGCCGATGCCAAGTACGGATATCTTCATGGGGCCGGACCAAACAGGATTTCCGGGGCGGCAACAAGGGTGCGAAGTTTGGCAAATTGTCAGGGGCGCCCCGCGCTTATGGGCGCGATGGCCGGGGCGGCCCGCCAGGCGAAAGCCCGTTGCACGAACGTCCGGCCCGGCCGCTCGATGCCGTGGTACGCGAGCCAGGCGAAGGGGAGTACCGAAAACGATCCCGCCAAAGCGAACAGGAGGGCACTCGGCAGGCCAAGGGGCTCGGGATGCAGGACGCGCAGCAGCGCCAACTCGGTCGGCCGGAAAAGCTGGTGGAGCAGGTAGCTCGAAAAAGACACCGCGCCGAGGAAGTGCAGCCATGGATGCGACAGCAGGCGGGCGGCCCGGCCACCAGTCTTCCCCTCCTCGTTCGCTGCCAGCGCGGCAATCAGCAGCGGAAACAGCAGCGCCGCCGGCAGGTCCACCCGCAGCAGCATCAGCGCGGCGCATGACATAGCCAGCGCGGCGACCGTCCCGTCCCGTCCCAGGACTTTGATCCGTCCCGACCTGAGCAGCCGGTAGCTCAGCATGCCCAGGGTGAACTCGGTGAAGCAGCGGACCAGGCCCGGCGCAACGCCGTCTGCGCCGAGGCCGAGGCGGGGTTGCGATGCCGCCAGCAGGCCGAGCAACGCCACGCAGGCCAGGGCCGCCCCAGCAGCGACGGCCGGGCGGCGGTGAAAGGCTGCGGCGATGAGGGCTGGAAAGCAGAAGTAGGCCGCGAACTCGGCGCTGATGGACCAGGACGGGCCGTTGAGGTTATGGCCGATCCCTAAACCTTGCAGCATCAAGGCATTTGCGAGCAGGTCAGCGGCCAGGCTGCCGCTGGCAAAAACGATGTTCCGGCCCAAAACTGCCATGCTGGCCGTCCCCGCCAGCATGATGATCGCCAGGACGGCAAGGTTCAGCGGGACAATGCGCGCCGCACGCTTGACGAGGAAGCCGCCAAAGGCCCTGGCGCCATCCCGCCGGAACAGGTCCAGGTATGTGTAAGACATGATGAAGCCGCTGAGGCCAAAGAACAGGTCCACCGCAAGGTAGCCATGCGGCACCAGCGACGGGATGACAGCTTGGGAGTGCTCCTGGGCCGTCGTCGAGAAGTGCTGCATCACGACGGCCATGGCCGCCACGCCGCGCAGCGCGGTCAAGCTGCGGAGTTCTCTGGAGCTGGACATCGGTGCCGGATACTGCCATCGGGGTTAGTGTTTGCTAATCGCGGAGGCTACTCCGTAAAGCAAACGTATCCCTTCAGCAACGACACCTTAAATTAACAGACGGGTCAGGCCGGCGTCAGCGTCCAGGGCGTTCCCGGCTCACAAAACAGCGGCACGCCGTTGAGCAGGCGCACCTCTGGGGACAGGCCCATCTCGGCCCGCAGGGCGCGGAACAGCGCGCCGTGGGCGACGATCAGCACCGGCGCCGGGTGGGCCAGGGCGCGGTTCACCGCCCGCACGGCGCGGGCGCGCAGGTCGGCGAACGGCTCCGCTCCCTTCGGCGTCGAGCGCCCGGCGATCCAGTCTTCGAACCAGTCCGACATCGGCTGGCCCTCCTGCACGCCGAAGCTGACCTCGCGCAGGTCATCCTGCAGCGCGACCGTAAGGCCGGTCACCGCTGCTACTGCCAGCGCGGTGTCGTGCGCACGCGACAGCGGACTGCAGACGATGCTGCGTATCCCGCGCGTTCGCAGCATCCCGGCCGCCGTGCGTGCCTGCGCCAGCCCGACCTCGTTCAGCGGGATGTCGATGTTGCCCTGGGACAGCCCCCGCGCGTTCCAGTCGGTTTCGCCGTGCCGCAAGAACCAAAAGGCGCGCGGGGTCAGCATCAAGCGGCCAACCCCTCGGCGGCCAGCATGCGTTGCACGGCGGGGCGGGCCATCATGCGCTCGAAGTGCGCGGCGAGGTTCGGCGGCAGGGTCATGCTCATCCGCTTCGCCCCCCAGTATGACACATAGAACACCGCGCTGTCGGCGATGCTGTAGGAGCCGGCGATCCACTCCTTGCCGGCGAGCGACTTGTCGAGCAGGGCATAGCCCTTCTCGATCATCTCGCGCCCGCGCGCCTTGATCGCCTCGTGCTCGGCTTCGTTCGAGCTGAAGTTGCCGGGGCGGAACAGGCGGGCGAAACCCTGCATGTGGATGGTGGCGACGGCGTAGTCCATCGCCTCGGCCCCGCGCATCTCGGCCTCCTCGTCGGGCGGCAGCAGCCCGGCGGATGGGTTGGTCTTGGCGAGGTAGTGCGCGATCACCGGGAACTCGGTGACGATGCTGCTGTCGTCGCGCTGCAGGGTCGGCACCTTGCCCTTGGGGTTCAGGTCGATGAACGGCGGGCGCAGGTTCTCGCCGCCGCGTGTGTCGAGCTTCACGGTGTCATAGGGCTTGCCGATCTCTTCTAGCAGGACGTGGATGCCCATCGAGCAGGCGCCGGGCGCATAGTAGAGCTTCATGGAATGGTCTCCTGAGCCAGGTCCTCATCCTGGACATTGGCCGAGATTGATTAGGCCAGATGCCCACGCGGGTGAAGTCCAGGCGGCACCCACCCTCTGGGCCTGCGGCAGTCATTGAGCCACGTTGACGCCATATTCACCGGACATGGAGGAAGCTGTGCCGCCGCGAGGCGGAAACTGCGGCCCGGGATCCGGAGTCACCCGATGGCCGCGCGTGTTCGTCCAGTCCAGTGCGTATGCCCAATGTTCACAGCGGCCCGGCGGCCCTCAACGGAGAGATGTGCCATGCAGACGCACTATGCCGGATCCAGCCTCGACGAGTTGCTGGCAGACGACATGATCCAGACGATGATGGACGCCGATCACGTCAACCCCGCCGCGGTCCGGTCGATGTTCTGTGCCCTGGCGCGGACGACAGGGGCCGGGACTGTGGCCGCACCGGCAACGCGCCCAGCACCGCCCGGCGGCGGCGCCGTCGCAGGAGAGGACCGCGGCGGATCCCGCATCTTTTGTCCAGGAGAAGACCCTACCCGCTAGCTGGCCCCGCGTTGCTGAGCCATCCTCGTCCGCACGCGCCGGAGCAGATTGCATTCAAGTCCAAACCAGTACCGACCGGACATGAACCTGCAAGTTCGTGCTGGCAGAAGGAAAAGCCAGATCGGCTTACGTCGAGGCCCGACGCAAGCCGATCTAATCGAACAGGCTGCTGACCGAGCTTTCGTCGGAGATGCGCTGCATCGCCTCCGCCAATATCGGCGCGATGGTGAACTGGCGGATGTTGTCGGCGCCCTGCACCGCCTTGGTCGGCTGAATGCTGTCGGTGATCGTCATGCTCTCGATGACCGACGCCGCGATGCGTGCAGGCGCGCCATTCGATAGCACGCCATGGGTGATATACGCGCTGGTGGAGCGGGCGCCATTGCGCATCAGCGCATTGGCGGCGTTGCACAGGGTGCCGCCGCTGTCGCACAGGTCGTCCACCAGGATGCAATCCATATTGCGCACGTCGCCGATGACGTTCATCACCTCCGACACGCCCGCACGCTCGCGCCGCTTATCTATGATCGCAAGGTCCGAATTGAGCCGTGTCGCCAGGTCCCGCGCCCGGGCGACGCCGCCCACGTCCGGCGAGACGATCATCACGTTCCGGTTGGCGAACCGCGCCTGGATGTCCCGGCTGAACAGCGGTGCCGCATACAGGTTATCCAGCGGAATATCGAAGAACCCCTGTATCTGCCCCGCATGCAG
>CAXTOB010000336.1:6670-7140 GCA_964245505.1 uncultured Acetobacteraceae bacterium
CCCGGCTTCGGTGATGAGGTTCGCCACCAGCTTGGCGCTGATGGGCGTGCGCGGCCCGGCCTTCCGGTCCTGCCGGGCATAGCCGAAATAGGGGATCACCGCCGTGACGCGCCGGGCGCTGGCGCGGCGCAGCGCGTCCAGCGTGATGAGCAGCTCCATCAGATGATCGTTGGCGGGGTAGGAGGTGCTTTGGATGACGAAGACGTCCTCGCCGCGCACGTTCTCCTGGATCTCGACGAAGATCTCCATGTCGGCGAAGCGGCGGATGGACGCCTTGGCCAGAGGCAAGTGCAACGCGGCCGCCACCGCCTCGGCCAGGGGCCGGTTGCTGTTGCAGGCGATAATCTTCATGGATTCAGGGGTCCCGACGAGGCGAGGAGGTTCTAGCAACGAAAGAACCCCGTGTCACCCGTCGGTCATCTGACAGCCTTTCTGCTCCCTCTCCCTCCGGGAGAGGGTTGGGGTGAGGG
>CAXTOB010000337.1:0-7112 GCA_964245505.1 uncultured Acetobacteraceae bacterium
ACCCACAGCAACCGTTGCAACGAGCCACCAAACCACGCCAAGCTACCCGCTTACGCCGCCCCAGGCGCCAGGAGAAGTCGGGTATGAGTTCAAGCCGAATGACCATCTACATCCTAACCGCAATGGTCCTCGGCATCGCCACCGGCGGCCTGGTCCACGCACAGGTCGCCGACCCCGTCACCCAAAAACTTCTAGCCGGCTACGTATCCATCGGCAGCACCGTCTTCCTCCGCCTGATCAAGATGATCATCGCCCCCCTGGTGTTCTCGACGCTGGTAGTCGGCATCGGCCACATGTCGGACGCCGGCACGGTAGGCCGGGTCGGCGGCAAGGCGATGCTGTGGTTCATCACCGCATCGCTCGTCTCCCTCACCCTCGGCTTGATCCTGGTCAACCTGTTCCAGCCCGGCGTCGGCATCCACAAGGCGGTCACCGGCGTCACCTCCGGCATCGACGCCCACGCCATGACGCTGGACGGCTTCGTCAAGCACGTCTTCCCAGACTCTGCGATCCGCCCGATGGTGGACAACGAAATCCTGCAGATCGTCGTCTTCTCCCTATTCTTCGGCGTCGCCTGCGCCGCAATGGGCCAGCGCGCCAAGGTAGTGCTGGAGGGCATCGAGGGCCTATCCCACATCGTCCTGCGAATGACCGGCTACGTCATGAAACTGGCCCCGCTCGCCGTGTTCTGCGCCATGGCAGCCACCATCTCGACCAACGGCCTCGGCATCCTGGTCAACTACGCCAAGTTCATGGGCGAATTCTACTTCGGGCTGTTCTGCCTATGGATGCTGCTGATCCTGGCCGGCTTCGTATTCCTAGGCCCCGCGGTAAAACGCCTGGTTAAGCTGGTGCAGGAGCCATTCTTGCTCGCCTTCTCCACCGCCTCGTCCGAGGCAGCATATCCCAAGATGCTGGAACAACTCGCGAAATTCCCCATCAGCCGCAAGATCAGCAGCTTCGTACTGCCGCTAGGCTACTCCTTCAACCTGGACGGAACCATGATGTACTGCACGTTCGCCAGCGTGTTCATCGCCCAGGCCTATGACATCCCGCTAGGCTTCGGCACCCAGGTCGCGATGCTCCTAACGCTGATGCTGACCAGCAAGGGCGTCGCCGGCGTGCCGCGGGCATCCCTGGTGGTGATCGCGGCAACTCTCGGCCAGTTCGGCCTGCCAGAAGAAGGGCTGCTGCTGGTCCTGGGCATAGACACCTTCCTGGACATGGGCCGCTCGGCGACGAACGTGATCGGCAACTCGCTGGCAACCGCAGTAGTAGCAAAGTGGGAAGGCCAACTCGTCATGGACTCCGACGGCTTGGCGATGATCGAGGAAATGGAAGTCGCCCCGGCATGACCAGGCTACAGCTAGCCGCAGCGCTGGCCATCACCCTGGCCGGCGCAGCGCAGGCCGAGGACGGGGCACCGCTAACCGGCACGCTAAAAACGGTAGCCGACCGCGGCACGCTGCTGCTCGGCGTGCGGACCGACGCACCGCCATTCTCCTTCCGCAACCCCGGCGGCCAGCCCATCGGGTTCTCGGTGGACATCTGCCACGGCATCGCGGCGGACGTTGCAGCGGCGCTCAACCGCGACCTGATCGAGGCAAATGCCCCAGCCTGGCAAACAGGGGTGCGGATCGTTTACGTGCCGGTGCCGGCAGATGCGCGGCTGCCAATGGTGACATCAGGGGCGATAGACCTAGAGTGCGGCTCAACAACAGCCACGGACGCGCGGGCGCAGACCGTGGCATTCTCCCCGGTATTCTTCCTAGCGGGAACCAAGCTGCTGGCGCCGGCGGGATCCCCCATCACCTCCCCGGCCGACCTGGCGGGCAAGACGGTCGTGGTCGGCGCAGGCACCACCAATGCAGAGGTGATGCGCCGCCTGGCGGCACGGGCAGCGCCAGCCTTCACCATCGCGGAAGAGCCGACATTGAACGCCGCCTACGCCCGGCTCGCGGCGGGGCAGGCAGACGCCTTCGCGTCGGACGACATCCTGCTCGCCGGCCTGGTCGCGACGCGCCCGGACGGGAACCGGTTCCAGATCGTCGGAGACTTCCTATCCTATGAGCCCTACGCCGTAATGCTGCGCCGGGATGACCCGGCGTTTAGCGACCTGGTGCGCGAAAGCTTCGGACGCATGGCCCGAGACGGGATGCTAACGACATCATACGAGCGATGGCTGACGGAGCGGCTGCCGAACGGCGAAAGCCTGAACCTGCCGATGTCAGCGCAACTGGCGCAGATGTACAGCGCACTAGGTGATGGGAACTGAGCGCCCGCTGAGCCTAGGGCGGCGTCCGCCCCGGCGGGAAACGACGGCACGACCTGGATGCGCCTACGCCTATGATGCGCCTACGCCCACTGGCGCAAATGCATAACGCATCAGGCGATGCGAACTGAGCCCCCGCCAATGCTAGGACGGCACACGCCCCAGCAGGCGCTAATGGAGTGACCTGGATGCGGCCACGCCTATGGCGCCACTCCCCGTGTCGGCCTGTCCGCGGCAGGCGGCGGAGGCACCGTCAGCGGTCCCGTTTCCTTCCGCGTGTCCGGTCCAGGGTTATCCCCGAGATCAATGCCGTTGCACGCCCCCAGGCACAGGAGCGCGGCGCCAATCATCGCCCGCTGGATCCAATCCAGCGCCTGCCCGGCATCACCGCGGGCGTGCATTGGGCGGCTCAAACGTTGCATTGGCGGGTGCATTTTGCCATGATGTAGGACCACCTGGAATCACTGCGGGTCGGTTGAAGAAGTCATTACACCCGGTCAGGGCAAGGGTAGCAAGCAGCAGAGCAGTACGGATCAAGCTAGATCTCCAGCTGCCGGGTGCAGCCGTGCTTTCGGCACCTGCCCATTGGTAAACTCGACGCTGGCTGCGGGCGTAAACAGGTTTGCACAGTCAGCCCCCTCCCGTACCAGGAAGCACGCAAGCCTGCAGAGCCTGTCACCCGTGCGCAAACCTCCAAAGGTTTGCTCAGTGAACATCAACGACAACCGTGTCGTGCGATAGGCTATTCGGGTTGACCACGTTGTAATCGAACTGATCTGCACCGTGGAAGCCGGGTGCAGGCACATACCAGACGCCAACGCCAGGATAGGTCTGACCCGTGCAGTTCGGCGCCCCTTCGCGGATGACGCTCACGGTGGACTGGCCGGGCCGGAACACGACGCTTCCATGAGCCGGCTGGGTGCGGATCACGATTTGCGGCGGCGCTTCAGGCGAGCAGTCGCGGCGCCACGCCGAATAGGTGAACACATGAAGCTCCTGGCCGGCCCGGGTTGCCATGTGCATGTTCCGCTCCCTCGGCACCACGCGTTGCCCCCAAGCGGGCGAGAGCGCGGCAGCAACCGCGACAGGCGCAAGCATGAGCCGCTTCATGGTTCTCCCTTCCGTAGCTTCACGCCGGGTTCGTCGCGACTGGTGAACATCATGCCTGCGGCTTCTAAGCAGGCTTGCGTATCTTGTCACACAGATGGCCTGCGGCCGTGCCAGGCCCGCACAAGGTTGCTTAGCTTTTCACCCGTGCGCACAAATCTGAACACAGCGCGCCGAGCGCACCCACTGGCGCACGCAAGCAAAGGAGCACCCGGCTGTCTGGAGCGGCAAGCCCCCAGCGCTCTATTGGAAATATCTTGCCGATCCGATCCATTGAATCGTAATGGTGCGGTCGCTTACGAAGGCCGGCTTGTTCCATGCTTCGCCAGTCCCTGCGTTCCGACGTCCGATCTCTCGAAGGTGGCGCGAGCGCCGCCGCCACGAAAGTGGCCCCTCAATAGGCGGGAACCCTACCAAGTCGCCGGCACCGGTTCCAGCGCCCGAACCTCACCTGAGCGAAGCCGGGGAGCTTACGCCTGGAACACATCTGGTCTGTCTTGAAGGGTCCGGTAACCTTCGGCCTGCAACGCCCACTTTTCCATAACAATTTCGCAACTTTCCGTTCTGGCATCGTCATTTCGACCCAGGGCATCCTACTAACGTTGCCTTGCATCGAGGCTGTCATTGCAGCGGCACCGCAGCGCCGCGGCTTAAGGTGTACCATATGTGCCAAGACGAAGTGCTGTCATCTGGGCAGGAACTCCACTCTACCCTAGCTTGCCTCGCCAGCGTGGCTGACATCAGCCGCCATTTGGATGACGGCAAGCCGTTCTCTGACCTGCCTCCAAAGGGGTTGGGCCCTGCGCGGAGCATAGCGGTCGCCCTCTCTCTCAGCGTGCCCCTATGGGCCATAATCGGGTTTGCAAGTTGGGCCCTGAGCAGTTCGCACCCGGGATAGCCGGGCTGCTTCATCAGGATAACCGGCGGGCTGTGGCCCTGTGCCGAAGGTTCAACGGCTAGCCATGGCCGGATAGGTTGCCGGCGGTCCCTTTTTGGTCCGTTGGATCGTCTTGATCGCTGCTGGGCGCTGGGGTTGATGAGCATCGGACGAGGCTGGGGCAATCCGCCCCGCGGATCAGATGCTGAGGCGGGGCATGCGCGCCAGCAGCAGTGCGAACAACGCCTGATCTGGCGTGACCCTCGGCAAATGCAGGCGAACCTGCGTTTTCACGATTTCGATGCGCACCACCAGCCTGATCGGGCTCATACCAATGGCCCTTCGTACTGACTTTTACGCTACCAAGCCGTCATTGCGAGCCGCTTGCGGCGCGGCAATCCAGAGCCGCCAGCACGGTCCTCACCCCCCTGGGTTGCCGCGTCGCTGCGCTCCTCGCAATGACAGAAACGGTCGGAGCGGAGGACGGTTGGTATCAGCCGGATCGTGTCGAAGTGCGCGGCCTGCCAGTTCGAGTGGCGCGGCATCGGCGTGCCCAGGCTCCACGTGAGCCAGTAGGCGCCGACATGCAGGAACAAGCGCACCTTGTTGGCGATGGCGCGGCAGCACGACATGCGGTCGGCGGACAGGTGCGTCTTCCACACGTCGATGTCGTTACCGGGCTAGCCGCGGGCGCAGGAGACATTGCGGCCGGACGGGCCGCTGAGGCTGATGACGGTATAGTGCATGTCGGTCCCCTACGGCCCGGCCTCGAGCCCGCGACAATGCGTTTTACCCGGTCCCAGCTTGCCGCCCCGTCATGGAATTCTTTGAACCGACGCAGCCTCATTCCGTATGCAAGGGTGGCCGCGCAGTCGGCTGTGCTCTACTTGAGGCTACGGAAGGGCTCGCGCGACATGGATGTGGGCCCCTGCCGGAGGTGTCGTCAAGCCGCGTCACACGGCAGAACCGCAGCACCTCGGGCGACCCTATAAACGCGCTACGCCGTCGCAACCAGCGCCTATTATAACAAGTAGCACCCGACCTTCTCCGACACATTCGCAGCAATACGATGCTAACTCTGGCGGAACCACGGCTTTGCCACCCTCAGCGAGTGGCCGGACGCGCAAAAACTCCGGCTAGCCTTCCTCAGAGCCATAGCCTACGGGCTCTGCCACGCCGCATGATAACCGAAGTCGAGCTAAGAGGCCGTCATAAAGCCGCTGCATCGCTAGAAAGAAAGCAATCGAGCACATCAAAGCCTTAGCTTTCTAGGGTCTAGAGATAAAGTCTCTCAGTCCAGGTAGCACATTGACTTTGCCAAGGTTAATCTATCGCGATCAAGCACAGAACGGCAAGCTGCATCGTTCGATGGCAACGCGGACACCCTAATTAGCAAGGGGTTTGCAGCGGTCGTCCTCGCAAAACTTGCTACGGTAATCAACTTTGTCCCTAGACCATAGGGAAGGTCACACGTCTTATGATGATCCCTCGATTAAACAAGGTTGTAAGCCGCTATGCATAGGCATGAAACACCATCCGCGTCGGCATGCGGGGTGCAGGTATAGTGTAAACTTGAGTGAACCCCGCATCGCGGCACATACCATGCACCGCACCTTCGTTTGGTCCAAAGAAGTTTGTAGAATCGCCGCCCAAAGTGCTGCCTTGATAATAGGCAAGCGCCGGTCGGGGCACGTCCAGCATATCTACATGGGTCTCGATGATTGCCATGCCTTTGGTAACCGAACGCACGATCTTCAGATACCCGAGTGGGTCGGGCGAGTGATAGAGAACGCCCAGGAACAGCACCAAATCGAAAGTACCCAAGTCAGCCGAGGGTATGTCCTCGACGCGAACAGTCACATCCCGGACCTTGGACTGAAGAACCTCCTTCGCAATTTCAAAGCCACCCTTGTCCTGGATGCCGGCGCCTGTCCAGCAATAGTGATCGGAAGCTGTCACATCAGCGCCGCGCCGCTCAGCCTCAAATGAGAAAAAACCGTCCCAGGCGCCGATGTCAAGGACAGTCTTGCCAGCGAGGCTGTCGGGAAAACTTAGGGTGCCTAGCTTGACCGGACTGTCATCAAGACCTGGCGTGACGATACCGTGGCCTAAATCGATGCGATGCCACCACGTGCCTCGGCTAGCAACCCTTTGGCGAATTTCCTCAGACATAGCATCCATGACACAAATCCATACTCATTGTTTATACAAATCAACGTATAGGCTACTGACTTGCCTGCCAACACTCGGCTACGCAGCCGCCTCTGGCCCGGGACACGGCGGACATTGCCAAAGCGTCAAGCGGCGGACCTGAACGGGCTGAGCATGCCCCGAGCGGTAAAGGCGATGGCAAGCTGCTGCAGCGAAGCGGCGCTGACTGCATTTGTCTGGCGCGTGAGGGATACCGATGATTGACGCAACCGCGTTCCTGTCAAGCTTGGCTGCCAACCATGACTGCTTGACCGCGGATGAGCCGCCCAACCCGATTCAGCTAGCTTCACAAGTAGCCGCGATAGAGACAGCACTTATAACCCTGATTAACACCGGCACGAAGCAGGACGCTTTGTAGCGGCGAGTGCACATGGCCGACCCGAACGCCGAACACGACAGCCCAGCCGGACACTCGCTCCGCACCGCAGCCCGGTGGTTAGCGAAGCTGTTAGGCAGCATCACAGGTTCGTGCAGGAATGTTTCACTTGGACCCTACGGATGCCGTCTCGCCATGGCAGGTCGTCCCCACAGGTCCGCCTCCATCGTCGATCCATCGCCTATCCAGCAAAAGACCTACAGCCATAAGGTGAAAACCGCTTGGTGGGCGCTGTTGGGTTCGAACCAACGACCCGCTGATTAAGAGTC
>CAXTOB010000338.1:0-7088 GCA_964245505.1 uncultured Acetobacteraceae bacterium
GCCCCAGACGCCGCTCTGCTCGATCTCCGCCTTGACCTCGGCGGCGGTGCGGGCCTGCTCCTCGGTTTCGGTAAGGATGATGCTCCGGTATTGCGGGCCGACGTCGGCCCCCTGCTGGTTGGGGGTGGTCGGGTCGTGCATGGTGAAGAAGACGCGCAGGATGTCGGCGTAGCTGACCTGCGACGGGTCGAACTCGAGTTGGACGACCTCGGCGTGGCCGGTCCACTTGCCGCATACCTGCTCGTAGGTGGGGTTGGCGGCCGTGCCGCCGGCATAGCCCGAGGTGGACGTGTGAACGCCGCGAAGGGCGAGGAAGACGGGTTCGAGGCACCAGAAGCAGCCGCCGCCCAGGGTTGCCCGCTCAATTGCCATGGTTTCGCTCCGGTTGATGCCACCGGGGATGTGGCGTGCCGACGGCGGGAGTCAAAGGTGCGGCCGGCTTGGCGTGGTCGGCCCGCTTGGCGATGATGCGGGCGACGGCCTCCATCAGGGTGGCCCAGCCGAACGGCTTGGCCATGTAGGGCTGCGTGCCCTGCGGCTGCGGGCGGCCGCTGACGAGGAGCACGGGCAGGCTGGGCCAGCGCAGGTGCGCCTGCTGGACCAGGGCGAGCCCATCCATGCGCGGCATGTTGATGTCGGTGATGAGGAGGTCGATCGGGTCCCGGTTGAGCAAGTGGTCGAGGGCGACGACGCCGTCCTCCGCCTCGTGGACCGTGTGCCCGGCGTCGGTCAGCATCCAAGCCGTTGCTTCACGGACCATCGAATCATCGTCGACGACCAGGATGGATAAACGCGGTTCAGGGCCGGGTGGGGACAATCGCTTACCCAATGTTGAAATAACGTGCTGGTCGCTGGCTATGCCGGCTTATACGCGGGACGGCCTTACGGTGGCTTAACAGGATTTCGTGAACGCCGGACCGTTGCCGTTTGTCATGGATCGTTGCGGCGGTCGAGCGAGGTAGCCAGGGCGCCAACCGGCCCCTATGCTTGCGGCAAGGCCGGCCAACGGCCAGGCATGGGGGCGTCCGGGCAATGGCGACAGTTTCGATCCGCAACGTACGCAAGTCGTTCGGCGCCACGCCCGTGCTGCATGGCGTGAGCATCGAGATCGCCGACGGGGAGTTCACCGTGCTGGTGGGGCCGTCGGGCTGCGGCAAGAGCACGCTGCTGCGGATGCTGGCGGGGCTGGAGGAGATCGACCAGGGCGAGGTCGCCATCGGCGGGCGGGTGGTGAACAAGGTGCCGCCGAAGCAGCGGGACATCGCGATGGTGTTCCAGAACTATGCGCTCTATCCGCACATGACGGTGCGGGACAACATGGCATTCAGCCTGAAGCTGGCCCGTGCGCCACAGGCGGCCACCGACGAGCGGGTGAACCGGGCGGCCGCCATCCTGGGGCTGGCCGGGCTGCTGGACCGGTACCCCCGGCAGTTGAGCGGGGGGCAGCGGCAGCGCGTGGCGATGGGCCGGGCCATCGTGCGCGACCCGCAGGTGTTCCTGTTCGACGAGCCGCTGTCCAACCTGGACGCCAAGCTGCGCGTGCAAACGCGGGCCGAGTTGAAGGACCTGCACCAGCGCCTGCGTACCACGACGATCTACGTCACCCATGACCAGATCGAGGCGATGACGATGGCCGATAAGATCGTCGTCATGCAGGGCGGACGTATCGAGCAGGTTGGCTCGCCCTTGGAGCTGTATGACCGCCCAGCCAACCAGTTCGTCGCCGGCTTCATCGGCAGCCCCGCCATGAACTTCTTGCCCGGCGCCGTCGAGGCCGGCGGCTTCCGCGCCGAGGGCGGCACACTGTGGCCGCTGCCGCACGGCCTCACGCAGTCGTACAACGACAACATGCCCGCGGTTTACGGCGTCAGGCCCGAGCACCTGCGTCTCGCCGAGGCCGGCGCGCCCGGCGCCGTTCCCTTGCTGGTGCAGGTCGTGGAGCCCACCGGCAGCGAAACCCAGGTCCATGGCCGCCTCGGCACCCTGCCCGTCATGGGCGCCTTCCGCGAGCGGGTGACCGTGCAGCCCGGTGGCGCCCTGAATGTCACCGCCGACCCCAGCCTGGTCCACCTGTTCGACCTGAAGACCGGCGTCCGCCTCGTAGCCTGACCTGCTCCCTCTCCCGCCGGGAGAGGGCCGGGGTGAGGGAAGCCGCAAGCACAAAACACAACAATCACAGGAAGGAACCGCCCATGACCATTACCCGCCGCCACCTCGGCCAGGCCTCGTTCGGCGTGGCGGGCCTGGCCGCCGCCGGGCTGCTCGGCCATGGCGCAAAGGCCGCCGTGCCGGTTGCCGACGTGCCTCCCCTGAACCTGCCGGTCGAGAAGGGCGCCAGCCTGCGCGTGCTGCGCCCCAGCAAGTTCGTGGACCCCGACGAGACCATCTTCCGCGAGAACACCAAGCGTTTCGCCGACCAGTATGGCGTCCAGGTCCGGGTGGACTTCTCTGCCTGGGAGGACCTGCGGCCGCAGACGGCGGTGACGGCCAACACCGGCGCCGGGCCGGACGTGGTGGTGGGCTGGACGGACGACCCGCACATCTACGCCGACAAGGTCGTGGACCTGACGGACGTCGCCACCTACCTCGGCAAGAAGTATGGCGGCTGGGCGCCGCTCGCCGAGCGTTACGGCAAGAAGTTCAAGACGGACCAGTGGATCGCGATCCCGATGGGCAGCAGCGGCGGGCCGGCGGTTTACCGTGAAAGCTGGCTCAGGGAGGTCGGCTTCGACAGCTTCCCGACCACCATGGACGGCTTTCTGGACATGTGCCGCAAGCTCAAGAAGTCCGGCCATCCCGCCGGCTATACCAGCGGCCATGCGGTCGGCGATGCCAACGCCTATTGCCACTGGCTGGTCTGGGCGTTCGGCGGCACCATGATCAACGAGGAGGGCCGCGTCACCATCAACAGCAAGGAAACGGTCGAGGCGCTGAAGTTCTCCAAGGCGCTGTATGAGACCTACATCCCCGGCACCAACTCCTGGCTGGACCCGAGCAACAATAAGGCGCTGCTGGCCGGAGAGATCGCGGCGACGCAGAACGGCGTTTCGCTCTACTTCTCCGCCAAGAACAGCAATGAGCCGGACATCGCCAAGCTGGCTGCCGACCTGAACCATGCGCGGATGCCGATCGGACCCGTGGGGCGCAGCACGGAATCGGCGCTGGCGATCAACGCGATGGTGTTCAAGCACACCAAGGCGCCGAATGCGGCGAAGGCCTATCTCGCCTTCATGATGGAGGCGCCGCAGTATGACCATTGGCTGACGGACAGCTTCGGCTACTGGTCGCAGCCGTTGCGTGCCTACGCGCAGAGCGATGTATGGAAGAGCGACCCGAAGATCGCGGTGTTCAAGGACACGATGGAGCAGTCGCTTTGGCTGGCCTATCCCGGGCCGATCACGGAGGCGTCGGGGGCGGTCGCGGCGGACTACGTGATGGTGGACATGGTGGCAGCGGCGAGCACAGGCTCCAGCACGCCGGAGGACGCGGCCAAGGAAGCGGAGCGGCGGGCAAAGCGTTACTACCGGTAGCCGAAAGACGCCGCCGGGCATGACTCGGCGGCGTGCCGATCAGGCCGCCTGCGGCGCCTTCAAACGGTCGCTGAACAGCTTCCGCAGCTTGGCAACCTTTGGCGTAATGACGGCCCGGCAGTAGCCCGACCAGGGATTGCGGGCGTAGTAGTCCTGGTGCTCGTCTTCTGCCCGCCAGAACTGGGTCAACGGCACGATCTCGGTCACGATTGGGCGGCCCCATACCTCGGCGGCGTCCATCTCCGCCTTGACCTCCCCGGCCGTCCGCGCCTGGGCGTCCGATTGCGTCAGGATGATGCTGCGATACTGCGGGCCGACGTCGGCGCCCTGCTGGTTCGGCGTCGTCGGGTCGTGCAGGGTGAAGAACACACGCAGGATGTCGGCGTAGCTGATGACCGCCGGGTCGAACGTGACCTGGACGACCTCGGCGTGACCGGTGCGCTTGCCGCAGACCTGCTCGTAGGTTGGGTTGGGGACGGTGCCGCCGGCGTAGCCGGACACGCTGGACTGCACGCCGCGCAGGCTGGTGAACACCGGCTCCAGGCACCAGAAGCAGCCGCCGCCCAGGGTTGCGACCTCGAAGTTTGTATCTGGCATGTTGGTCTCCTTACCTCTCGGGGAAATGGTGCGCGGCGCGGCCGATGTGAAGCCGCCAATGTGCAGCCTAGGCCGCAGGCGCCCCCGGCTGCCGCAGCGGGTGCGCGTCGGCAAACGCCGGCAGCGCCATGCATGCGCCCTGGATGCGCCGCACCGCCTGAAACGGCTGCAGGTCCGCGCCGAACCGCTCCGCCCCGGCGACGTGGCTCGCCAGGCAGCAATCCGCCATTCCAGGCGCATCCCCGGCGCAGAACGGCCCAGCGCCCACCTGCTCCTCATAGGCCTGCAAGCCCAGGGTGAACCAGTGCGCCGCCCAAGCCTTCCGCGCCGCGTCGTCGGCGCCGAATGTCTTGCCCAGGTAGCCCTGCACCCGCGGCACCACCAGCGGATGCGTGTCCGCGGCCGTGATGGCGCACAGGGCACGGACCCGGGCGCGGGCGGCGGCACCGTCCGGCAGCAGCGGCGGCGTGGGATGGGTTTCGTCGATCCACTCCAGGATCGCCAGCGACTGCGTCAGCACCGTGCCGTCGTCCAGCACCAGGGCCGGCACCGCACCCATCGGGTTGATCGCCCGGAAAGACGGCACGTGCTGGTCGCCGGCATCGAGGTCCACCATCGTCTCGGGCACGGCGATGCCCTTTAGGTTCAGCGCGATGCGAACGCGGTATGTCGCCAGCGAACGCCAGAAGCCATGAAGCTGCATGTATGGGGTTCCTTAGTGCTTGGCGCCGCTGATCCGGTCCACGTAGGCGATGCCGATGGCTGACACGATGAACAGCGCGTGGATGATGGACTGCCACATGACGTGATCCAACTGCACCGGCGCCACGGCCGCGGTTTGCTCGCCGCCGCCGCCGGTCGATTGGCCGAGGGCGATGAAGCTCCGCAGCAGGTGGATCGAGCTGATGCCGATGATCGCCATCGCCAGCTTCACCTTGAGCAGGCTGGAGTTGACGTGGCTCAGCCACTCCGGCTGATCCTTGTGGCCCTCCAGCCCCAGGCGCGACACGAAGGTCTCGTAGCCGCCGACGATCACCATCACCAGCAGGTTGGAGATCATCACCACGTCAATCAGCCCGAGTACGACGAGCATGACTTCCTGCTCGTTGAACTCGGCGGCGTGGCTGACGAGGTGCCATAATTCCTTGAGGAACAGGAACACGTAAACGCACTGCGCCACGATCAGGCCGAGGTAAAGCGGAAGCTGCAGCCAGCGCGAACTGAAGATCAGCGCCGGCAACGGACGCAGCGGCTGGGATGGCGGCAGCACCGTCCCGGCCGGTCCATGCGGCAGCAATGGCGCGTGCGTTCCGGGCAGGAGGGCCGCCGGCGGGCTGAGCGTGGAAGGCTCGCTCACGCCGTTTCCGCTTCAGCCGACCGTGAACTGCTGCGGCGCAGCAGGTAGATGGACACCACCATCACCAGGATCAGCCCGCCCAGCACGCCCAATTCGGTCATCGCCGCCCGGAACGCATCGTCATGCCCCGGCTCGACCGTCTTGCCGGGCATGTTCTGCGAGGTTTCCAGGGTGATCACCAGCACCCGGCGGATGGAGGCGATCAGGCCGACGATCAGGAACGGCTCGCACGTCAGGGTGCCCGAGCGGAGCGAAACGCGGACGGTGTGGAGGATCTCCACGATCATCAGCACGAACAGCAGCTGGTCCACGATCACCAGCAGGGTCTTGGTGCTCCCCGCAGCCACCATCCCGTCCCACAGCCCGACCGCAGCACCGCCCAGCGCCAATACCGCCGCCAGGGACAGCGCAGCTCCGAGCGCGATCATGATGCCATGCTCGACATGCAGGAACACCCCGGTGGACAGCCGCACGCCCATGCTGCTTTCCGGGCTGCCCATCTGCGTGGCGCCCTGCGGCGCTTCCGGTACCCCTGCGTCCATCGCCGCTACTCCTTTACCGCGCCGGTGAGCGAGCTGACGTAGTATTCCACGAAGAATGAATACAGCAGCGCCACCGGAATGGAGCCGAACAGCGCGCCCGCCATCAGCGCGCCCCACTGGTAGTCGTCGCCCTGCACCAGCTGCGTCAGCACCGCGACCGGCACCGTCTTCTTCTCCGACGATTGGATGAAGGCCAGGGCGTAGATGAACTCGTTCCAGGACAGGGTGAAGGCGAAGATGCCCGCCGAGATCAGGCCGGGCACCGCCAGGGGCAGGGTGATCCGGCGGAGGATCTGCAGCCGGGTCGCGCCGTCAATCAGGGCGCACTCCTCCAGCTCATAGGGGATGGACTTGAAGTAGCCGATCAGCAGCCAGGTGCAGAACGGGATGAGGAAGGTGGGATAGGTCAGGATCAGCGCCAGCGGGCTGTCGAACAGGCCAAGCTTGAACACCATCGTCGCGAGCGGGATGAACAGGATGGAGGGCGGGACGAGGTAGGCCAGATAGATCGCCAGCCCCACCCAGTTGCTGCCGCGGAAGCGCAGTCGCTGGATGGCGTAGGCGGCGAGCACGCTGGCGAAGATGCTGATGCAGGTCGCTGCCGCCGCGATGCCCATCGTGGTCATCAGCCATTGCGGGTAGTCCGTGTCGAACAGCAGCTTCTTCACGTTCTGCAGGGTCGGGCTGTGAATCCAGAGCGGGTTGAAGTCCTTGTAGTTATAGAGCTCGTTGTTCGGCTTGAAGGTGGTGATCACCATCCAGTAGAACGGGAACAGCAGCACGATGATGAACAGGACGAGCGGGACGTAAACCGTCACGACCCGGCGCGGCACGCTATCCCAGGACAGCGCGCCCTGGCGCTCGATGGGCGGCCTGATGGGGGCGACGGTATCGCTCATAACGGCTCCTGCCTCTGCTCCCTCTCCCTCCAGGAGAGGGTTGGGGTGAGGGAAGCCCAGGAGCACCTGCCCTTCCCGGTCGCGGACCAGGGCTGTATGAAGGTAGGAATCGCGCTGGCGGTTTCCCTCACCCCGACCCTCTCCCGGAGGGAGAGGGAGCAGT
>CAXTOB010000339.1:0-7085 GCA_964245505.1 uncultured Acetobacteraceae bacterium
GCCGAACCCCGCCATGATGCCATCGCCCGCAACGCTGGTGACGTGGCCGTGGTGGGCCTGCACGGCCGCCGTCACGCGCTGCACGTAGCCGTCCACGATGAACAAGGCGTCGAACGGCAGGCGCCCGGCCGCCATCCCCGTCGAGTTCCGCAAGTCGATGAACAGCGCCGTCACCAGCAGCTCCCGCGCCTCGTGCGCCGCGAGCCGCATCGCCTGCGCGGCGGTGCCGGGCGGCAGCATCGGCTGGACCGACACGTCGCGGCCCGGCCGCAACTGGCAGGCCAGGCGTACCGGCGGCAGGGCGCCCACCCGGTCCAAGGTTTCCTGCTCCGCCTCGGACGGCGCCGGCAGCCCATCCGGATACGTCAGCCGGAGCGCCATGACCCGGCGCGCCCGGACATTGCGCGCCGCCCGCAACAGCAGGATCGTGCCCACAAGGGCGACGTAGATCCACTGCAACCCCTCCCACAACGCCCGCAGCGACTGCATCGCGAGGGCACGCGGCGCACCGGGTTGAGCCGGGCCATGCGCCTCGGCAAAGGCCGGGTCGAACGCCGACCGCATCGCAGTATCCCACCCGGCGTTCACCAGGCCCAGCACCGCCAGCGCCGGCAGCAGGACGGCCACCGTCAGCAGCGCCGGCTGCCACCGCGCATACCACCCCTGCCGCCGGAACCAGAAATGCAGCCCGACGCAGCCGTGCACCCATACGGCGAACAGCAGCGACAACTGCCGCACCAGCCCCCAGGCCGGCGGAGTCAGCCAATACTGGTAAAGGATGCGGTAATAGCTGTCATCGAGCCCATACAGCTCGTGGCCCAACCGCACGTTGGTCGCATGCGGGATCAGCAGCAGCGGGATGAGCAGGCCCAGGCCCAACTGCCACGCCTCGGCCGGCGGGATGCGGAGGTGGCGCCGCCGATATAGCGCCCGCAATCCCAAGGCCCCATGCGTGAACAGGGCGCCGAACAGCGCGACCCGCCCGGGCCAGCTCTGCCAAGGCCACAGCAGGACGTTGCGCCCCACCGCGTCCATGACGGCCAGCCGGAACAGCCCGGTGGCATGGCTCGCGAAGTGGCACGCCGCGTATGCGAACAGGGTGAGCCCGGTCGCCAGCCTGACGTTCCGCTCCATGCGCCCCGCTTTGCCCGGTCTTGCCGTTGCAGCGCCGCAACTTTACGTTCTTGGCGCGGCTGGTGCAACCTTGTGGCATTCTACGCCTGATCCGTCAGCCGGGAGGAAGGAGCCATGTCAGCGACCACAGACACCTTGGGCCGCGTGCCCTTGTTCCGCTCGCTCGCACCTGCGGCGACGCAGCGCCTGGACCGCGCCTGTGCCTGGCGCCGGGCACAGGCGCGGGAGTGGGTGCTGGACTACCAGGCCGGCGGGACCGACCTTTACTTCGTCGTGCGCGGGCACGTCCGTGTCGTGATCGCAGGCGCCGAGCGGGAAACGATCCTGCGCGACATCCGGGACGGCGAGTTCTTCGGTGAGCTGGCGGCGATCGACCGGCAGCCACGCTCGGCGGGGATCGTGGCCATGACCGACACGGTCCTGGCCGTCATGCCGGCGGAGGTGTTCCGCCAGGCGGTGCACGAACACCCAGACGTATGCGACCAGGTGCTGGCGGCCCTGGTGGCACAGGTCCGCACCCTGGCGAACCGGGCGAACGAGGCATCATGCCTGACCGTGAAGCACCGGATCTATGCCGAGCTGCTGCGCCTGTCCCGCCCCGGCATCTCCGGCCCGGTGGTATCCCCGCCGCCGACCCATGCCGAGCTTGCCGGCCGGGTCAACAGCCACCGTGAGGCGGTCACGCGGGAGCTAGGCGCCATGGACCGTGCCGGGCTGATCGAGCGCCGGCGTGGAGCCATCGTGCTGCTGAACGCCGACCGCCTGCGCCAGGAGGTGGCGGAGGCCGTAGCCGCCTGACCCGGATCACGACCAGGTTGAACACGATCGTGGCGGACGAGGCCAGCGCCAGGCTCACCGGAGACGCCGCCGACCTCCGCATCGGCGCCGGGCAAGGTTGCTCCGGCTAACCCGGGCGGCAGGAGCGCGGTGCAGCCAGCGCCGCCCAGACAGCACGCCCGCCCACCGGAACAAGGCGTCCGCCATGGCGCACGGCCGCAACGGCCCCGAGCGCCATGGCCAGCAGCAGGACACTGCCGGGTTCGGGCACCGCGACGGGCAGCGGCGTGACGGCGGGAACCTGGTTTGCCGCCAGGTCCACGAAGTCGGCGCCGCCGACCTGGCCGAGTGCAAAGCCATCGCCAATGCCGATGTCCGTCCGCCCGCGCAGATCGGGCAGGGCGAAGGTAGTAAACCCATTGCCGCCATAGGTCGTCCCGATCTCGGCAAACAGCGCGGTGAACTGCTGGATCGGCAGCAACTGCCCGTCCGCGAAGGCCCAGCCGTCCGGCGCGGTGCTGCCGGCGAACTCGGCAACCTCGCCGACCGCAGGGGTGAACGAGTCCACCTGGCCAAAGTTCAAAGCCAGGAAGTTGCCGGTGAGCGAGATCAAGTAGTTGACCGCCAGCGAGGGCTGCCTGTTGTCGAACGGCAGCAGGGCCGCATTGCCGCCCGCCGGGGTCTGGGCGGCGCTGAGGCTCACCGTCTCCTGCCCGAACTGGGTGCCAAGAGGGTCGGCCACGCTGGCGCCGACGGCGGTCCGGCCGAGCAGGTTGGGCAGGGCGAAGGTGGTGACCCCATTGCCGCCATATGTCGTGCCCAGAACCGAGAACAGCGCCTGGTTCTGCGCGATCGGCAGCAGCCGGCCATCGGCTATGTCATAGCCGGCCGGCGGGATGGCGCCGGCATACGATACGATCTGTCCGACGAAGCCGAGGCCGGTCGGGCTTGTTTGGCTGGGCAGGTGTCCGCTGACGTCAATCAGCGGCGTGAGCGGCAGGGACGGCTGGACGTTGCTGAACGGCTGGACACCGCCGCCCGGCGCGCCCGTCAGCGTCGTCATCGCCATGCCGACAGGGGAGCCGAGTGTGCGGGCGGACAGGCCCGCACCCTGCCCGGCGCCGATCACCGCGCGCCCCTGCAAGTCGGGCAGCGCGAACGTCTGCTGACCATTGCCGCCGAAGCTGTTGCCGACGGTGGAGAACAGCGCCAGGTTCTGGTTGATGCTGAGCTGCTGCCCTGCGGCGGCCAAGCTGTTCATGGGCGAGAACCCGAAGGCGAACACGCGCTCCATGCCGAGCGTCAAGCAGCCGCAGCCGGCGCCGGACGGCGACGGGAAGACGCCCGTCGTCGCGAACGCCTCGTTGAGGGCGAGGGAGGGTTGCAGGTTGTCGAACGGCTGCGCGGCGTTGGATGGCACGGCATGCGCCGCAAGCGGCAGCGCCGCCGCGATTGCGGCGAGGAGAAGGACAGACGGCAGACAGCCCATGGAAGTCTCCTGCGAGAGGGCGCGGGTGCGCCGGTGTCCTCTGGATCGCGCGGAAACCGGCGGGACGATGTGGCAAATGCCACGTTCCGGGAGTGCGGCCAGGCTGGTCCGATGCATGCGGCGTCATCGCAGGGGGATTTCACAATATTATCAGCATAGTACGCTGCGCCGAAGGCACACCTTGAGCCCAAGATACGAGATTAACTCGTTATAGGTGGTTTTTCCTACTTATCCTGAGGCTGCCTCACCAACGTCCCGCCTAAACCAAAGATATCCCTCAGAAATCGCTTAATACCGCCTTCAGCCGCAACCCCTGATCCATGCAAAATCACCAAACCCGCCCCAGCCAAGAAATCATTCTGTAACAGAGACATCTTCAACAGCTTTCTTGAAGCGTTCAAGAAAATGGTACATCATGAGCCATGGCCGATGCCCCCGCCCCGAAATCCGAGAGACTGATCCGGGCCGCCGGATTGCGGGTCACGCGTCAGCGTATCGCCGTGCTCGACGCGGTCGAGGCGAAGCCGCACACCACCGCGGCAACCGTGCTCGCCCTCGTTTCGGCCATCCTGCCCGGCGTATCCCATCAGGCCGTCTATGACTGCCTCGCCCACCTGACCGATGCCGGGCTGCTGCGCCGCCTGACCATGGACGGTGGGCCAGCGATCTACGAAACGCGGACGCACGACAACCATCATCATTGCGTCTGCCGGGCATGCGGTCTGGTCGTTGACGTTGACTGCGCGATCGGCGTGGCCCCGTGCCTCGATCTTGCCGGCGCGACGGACTTCGTCATCGACGAGGCCGAAGTGATCTACCGCGGGCTCTGCCGATCATGTTTCACGACGCGATCGGCAACCCGTCCCGTTACCGATGTCGAACTAGGAGAAGATCGTAATGGCTGAAGTAAGGCATGGCGACGCCGTCGAAGCCGAGATGAACACCGATGGCGCAGTTGCTGCCGGGCAGAAGTGCCCGATCGCGCACAACCGCGTCGCGCATCCCACCCAGGGCGCCCCGAACCAGGAGTGGTGGCCAAAGAAGCTAAACCTCAAGATCCTGGCGAAGAACCCGGCAGTCGCCAATCCGCTGCCCGAGGACTTCGACTACGTGAAGGCGTTCCAGGCGCTCGACCTGGACGCGGTCAAGGCCGACATCGCGACCATGCTGACGACGTCGCAGCCGTGGTGGCCGGCCGACTTCGGCCACTACGGCCCGTTCATGATCCGCATGGCCTGGCACAGCGCCGGAACCTATCGCGTGGCGGACGGACGCGGCGGCGCCGGCGCGGGCCTGCAGCGCTTCGCCCC
This sequence comes from uncultured Acetobacteraceae bacterium, assembly GCA_964245505.1. Classification (GTDB taxonomy): domain Bacteria; phylum Pseudomonadota; class Alphaproteobacteria; order Acetobacterales; family Acetobacteraceae; genus DASWOJ01. The sequence goes on from CAXTOB010000339.1 coordinate 4,711, forward strand.
GCTCAACAGCTGGCCGGACAACGCCAACCTCGACAAGGCGCGTCGCCTGCTGTGGCCGATCAAGCAGAAGTATGGCCAGTCAATTTCCTGGGCAGACCTGATCGTCCTGACGGGCAACGTCGCGCTGGAGTCGATGGGCCTGAAGACGTTCGGCTTCTCCGGCGGCCGCGTTGACGTCTGGGAGCCCGACGAGGACGTTTACTGGGGCCCGGAGAACGAGTGGCTCGGCGACGAGCGCTACAAGGGTGACCGCGAGCTGGAAACCCCGCTCGCCGCGGTCCAGATGGGCTTGATCTACGTCAACCCGGAAGGCCCGAACGCCAACCCCGACCCGTCCGGCTCGGCGCGCGACATCCGCGAGACCTTCGGCCGGATGGCGATGAACGACGAGGAAACCGTCGCGCTGATCGCCGGCGGCCATACCTTCGGCAAGACGCATGGCGCGGCCAGTCCCGCCGACCACATCGGACCCGAGCCCGAGGGCGCTCCGCTCGAGCAGATGGGACTAGGCTGGAAGAACAGCTTCGGTGAGGGCAACGGTAGCAACACCATCACGAGCGGCCTGGAAGTGACCTGGACCGCCACGCCGACCCAGTGGGACAACAGCTACTTCGAGACGCTGTTCGCTCACGAGTGGGAGCTGACCCAAAGCCCGGCAGGCGCCCACCAGTGGAAGCCAAAGAACGGTGCAGCCGCGGACACCGTGCCCGACGCGCACGACGCCTCCAAGCGGCACCCGCCGCAGATGCTGACCACCGACCTCGCACTCCGCGTTGACCCGGCCTACGAGCAGATCTCGCGCCGCTTCCTCGCCGACGCCGATGGTTTTGCTGACGCATTTGCGCGCGCCTGGTTCAAGCTCACCCATCGCGACATGGGCCCCAAGGCCCGTTACGTCGGCAAGGAAGTCCCGCAGGAGGTATTGCTGTGGCAGGACCCGCTGCCGGCCCCCACCGGCCCCGCGATCGACGCGAGCGACATCGCCGCCCTCAAGCAGCGCATCGCCGACACCGGCCTAACGGTTACGCAGCTCGTAACGACCGCTTGGGCCTCCGCCTCGTCCTACCGTCATAGCGACAAGCGCGGCGGCGCGAACGGCGCCCGCATCCGCCTGGAGCCGCAGCGCAGCTGGCCGACCAACGATCCCGCGGTGATCGGCCCCGTGTTGACTGCGCTGGAGGGCATTGCCGCCGACTTCAACGGCAGTGCCGCCGGAGGCAAGACGGTCTCGCTCGCCGACCTCATCGTCCTAGCTGGCGGCGTCGGCATCGAGCAGGCGGCAAAGGCGGCGGGACGCACGATCACCGTGCCCTTCACCCCCGGCCGCACCGACGCGACGCAGGAGCAGACGGACGTCGAATCCTTCTCCCACATGGAGCAGCGAGCCGACGCCTTCCGCAACTACAAGAGTCCCGACAGCAGGCTTCCTGCCGAGTACCTGCTGATCGACCGCGCCAACCTGCTCAACCTCAGCGCCCCCGAGATGACGGCGCTGGTCGGCGGCCTCCGCGTGCTGGGTGTGACCCACAAGGGCACCAAGCACGGCGTGCTGACCGACCGCGTGGGCACGCTGACCAACGACTTCTTCGTGAACCTGCTCTCCCTCGGGACGACCTGGCGCCCGACGGACCGGCAGTCGGAGATGTTCGAGGCCACCGTGGACGGGCAAGCGAAGTGGACCGGCACACGCGCCGATCTCGTGTTCGGGTCCAACTCCGAGTTGCGTGCGTTGGCTGAGGTCTATGCCAGCACCGACGGAGAAGACAGGTTCGTGGACCGCTTCGTCGGTGCATGGGTCAAGATGATGGAAGCCGACCGCTTCGATCTTCACCGCTGAAAGAAAGCCGGAGGCCGCTCGCGCGGCCTCCGACACTTCCATCAGCTCGGCTTCGGCCATGTCACCCTAAATAGAAAGTGCTTCGAAAATTATGACCCGCTGACTGCAACGGGGTAACGCTCATCCACGACGAATTATCATTTCGTTATCAAGCTAATAGCAAACGTCCTTCGTTCTGACCGCTTTCGTCATTGCGAGGAGCGTAGCGACGCGGCAATCCAGAGGGCCAAGAATGGTCTGGCAGTCCTGGATTGCCACGCCGCAAGCACGGCTTGCAATGATGGCTCAGCAACGTTTCGGTCAGCGCGAAGACCTGCTAGTGTAAGAAGACCTGATAGTATAAATAGCATGCAGATTCGGTGGGGCTGTTGAGGTTTGTTCTCTCCCTGGCCTTCTCCCAGCGGGAAAGCAGGAAGGGTCGGCCGCCTTATCTCCCACTGCCGGCTTTGCCTTCGAGGTAAGCTTCGATCTGTTTCCAGATGGAGACCTCGTCGGTCACCAGCCATTCCCTCTGGACCCGCCCATCCACGATCTCGGC
>CAXTOB010000340.1:0-7074 GCA_964245505.1 uncultured Acetobacteraceae bacterium
GGCCCTGCGGGGGCCCCGCCGGCGCAAGCCTGCTTAGACCACCTGGCCGACCGGAGACGAACCAGGCAGGCCATTCCCACACAATGCGCGACTGCACCTGGACGTCACTCTGGTGGGCTTGCAGCGGCGTGGCACAGTTCCGCTGCCTGCTGAGGCTGCCCGACCAAGGGTAGCTCAGTACTTTCCGACCCTGCCGCACTCGTGCGGGATGCTTCTAACGTTGTGAGCGATGTGCCGGGACGCCCGGGATGCCGGGTTTGGCTTGCATGCAAGCGGCATGAAAGCGAATGCTGGCTGTAGTTGGAGAGTGCCGTTGCAGTTCACCCGCTTGCAGACCGATGCAGCATTTGCGTCCCGCCGTGGACTTGCGGGCGGCGACCGTTCCTCGGCCGCACTGGCAGCCCAGCCGCACCGGCATCACAGACCGCACGTCTTCAACTCTGAGCGTGCCTGGCTCAGCGGATCCCGTTGAGATGGGGCGGCGGTGCGCTTCAGTGGGCCGCCAACAGCCTATGGGCACCCCGGCGTGAGTGAGGCTGCACAAGCCGTGCGCGGCCCGTTGCTGCCCTTGCCAGGCTTCATGCCGGATGCTGTCCCGTTCGCGTCCCGTCTCGCCTGCGCCCTGTTGCTGGCCTACTTCGTGGCGTTCCTGTTGCAACTCGACACTGCCTCCAGCGCCGGGGTCTGCGTCGGCGTGGTGATGCAGCCCGCGCCTGGCATGGCGATGAGCAAGGCGTTCTACCGCACAGTGGGGACCATCGTGGGCGGAGCGGTCGCGATTGTCCTGGTCGGGGCCTTTCCCCAGGACCGGACCATGCTGCTGGCGGCGCTCGCGTTGTGGATGGGCATCTGCTCCTACACCGCCACGGTGCTCCGAGACTTCCGCTCGTATGGTGCGGCCCTATCCGGCTACACCGCCTGCATCATAGATGTCATCGGGATCGACACGCCGAACGGCGCGATGATCAGCACGCTCAACCGCGTGGCGGCGATCCTGGTCGGCGTCGCCAGCGTCGCCTTGGTGAACTCGCTGTTCACCGTGGAATCCGACCGGGAAAAGCTCGAAGCCGGTCTCAGGGGACAGTTGGACATCCAGCGCCGCACGGCGCAGGATGCGCTTTCCGGGCGGAAGGCGTTGGCGGACGACGCTTACCTGCAGCAGGCTTCCGACATCCTCGCGCTGCGAACCCAGGCGACCTACGCCAGCGCGGAACTGGGAGACGGGCGGAAGCGGCACCTTGCCGCGGAGTCCATAATCGCCGCCATGCTCAACATGCTGGCCGCGAGCCGGGCCATCAGCCGCCTCTGGCCGGCGGACGGCCTGTCACCTGCGGTCCGCGCCTGCTTCGATGCCGTGTCGGAGGCGATCCAGCGGGACCAGCCGCTGTTGCCTGGCCAACTCCCAGCCGGGCCGCTCGATGCCATGCTGGCCGAGCGGGCGACCAGCCTTGCCGGCGAGCACCGCAATGCCCAGGCCTGGCTCAGGGCGGTCGCGACCGGCGCACCCGGCCCGGCGCTGCAAGGCGTCCGCTTGCACGGGGACCCCGACCGCGTCGCGGCGCTGCTGAACGCGGTCCGGACGGTCATCGCCTTTGGCCTGGGGTCAGTGTTCTGCGTGCTGGGCGGGGTCAGCGGCGTCGGCCTTCTCCTCGTGGAGATCGCGGCGCTCACGACGTTGCTGGCCACGCAGCCCAACCCGTCGAAGGCTGCGACCGGACCCATGATGGCTTTGCCTATCGGGGCGGTCCTGGCAGGGGTTGTCAACTTCCTGGTGCTGCCGCTTACGTCCGGCTTCGTGCCGTTCGCGCTGGCCGTAGCGCCCGCTGCCTTCATCGTCGGGCTGGCGTTCCGCAACAAGGTCACAGTGAAGATCGGGCCGACGCCCATGATATTCTTCACTTTGCTGCTGGGGCCGTCCAACATGGAAACCTTCGACTTGTCCTCTTTCCTGAACGAGGTGCTGAACATCTCCATCGCCGTCGGCCTCACGTTCCTTACCTTCCGCTTGATCCTGCCCGTGCGACCGTCGCAGCGGCTGTTCCGGGCGGCTGATAAGGTCGCGTGGTCGCTCCGGCGCACGCTGCGATGGGGCGGCGCCCCTAGCCGGACCGGATCGCTGCCGCAGTCCTTCGACCGGCTGTCGCAGGCGCTGCTCTGGGTCAATGCGCGCCAGGCCAAGCGCCCCGTCCTGATGAGCCGGCTGTGCGACCTTGCGGAGCTTGAAGCATCGTTGCGTCGCGCCTGGTTGGGGCTGCGCGATGCGGAGTCAGGCAGCGCAGGCGCTTTGGAGGACATACGCGCTGCCCGTGCGGGACTGGCGAGCGCCGAGCCGGACAGGCTGGACCAGGCGGCCATGCGGCTGCTCGCCGCCGCGGGGCAGGATGCGCAGCCAGATGCCGCCGTGCTGCGAGCGGTGTCAGGGCTGTACGAGTCCAAGCTGCTGCTGGAACAGCAGCACCATGCGCTGGTCAGCTACGGCATGACGGGACATTAGGGCGATGTGGCGCGAGACCAACCTGTTCGGCATCTACGTGTCGCCGCTGGTCGTTTATATGCTCGCCGCCGGCATCATCTTCGCGCCGATCCAGTTCCTGATGAAGCAACTACGGGCGTTCCGCTGGACTTGGAACCCAACATTAACGGCTGCAGGCATTTATCTCTGCATCCTTGGGATGCTGGTTGTCTGGCTTTGAGGCAACGTGAGGGTTCAAGCGCAGATGTTCCGCCGGTCCCATGTGCTGTTCCGCTACACCGTGACCCTCATCGTCCTGGCCGGGGCGGCGGTGGCCGGCGCCCTAATCTGGCGCCACTACTTCACTAGCCCCTGGACGCGCGACGGGCAGGTGCTGGCCTACGTCGTGAACCAGGCGCCGGAGGTGTCGGGCCGGGTGGTGGCGCTGCTCGTGCGCGACAACCAGGCCGTCCAGCGCGGCGACGTGCTGTACGAGATTGACCCGACCGACTACCTGGTGAACGTCGCCAACGCGCAGGCGAACGTCAACATGCGATACAGCGACCTGCAGAACAAGCAGGTGCAGTCAACCCGGCGCGCCGACCTCACGACCCTGTCCACGTCGCAGGAGGAGAAGCAGAACTTCTCCACCAACGCGAGCATGGCAGTGGCGAACTACGCTGCCGCCGTGTCCCAGTTGAGCCAGGCGAAGACCAACCTCGAGCGGACCAAGGTGCTGTCCCCGGTCAACGGCTACATCACCAACCTCCAGCTCCAACAGGGTGACTACGCGACCACGGGCACACGCAACATATCTATACTGGACAGCGACAGCTTCTGGATCGTCGGCTACTTCGAGGAGACCAAACTCGCGGGCATCCGCGTCGGCGACCGCGCCGTAGCAGCGCTCATGGGCTTCCGCGACCCGGTGATCGGCCACGTCGAAAGCATCGCGCGCGGCATCAACACGCCGAACACGCAACCCGGTTCGCTCGGCCTCGCCTCGGTGGACCCGGTCTTCACCTGGGTCAGGCTGGCGCAGCGCATCCCAGTGCGCGTCCACATCGACTCCATACCGGACACCGTCACCATCGCCCTTGGAATGACCGCGACGGTGACGATAGGCCCGGAAAGCGGTCCCGGATCAACCAACGGCCTGATCTCCCGCCTGCTCACCCAGTTCGAGGGCTGACCACGCCGAGGCGGCTGAGGCGGGCCGGCTACGGACATGGCGCGCAAACACTGGCATCAAAGGTTCGGTGTCGCTTTTTCAGAGATAGGTCGCACCAAAGGAAGCCGATGGGGCAAGCAGGTGCCAGCCTCTTTTCAGAAATCAGACGGGAAGAGGTGCAGCGTGCCGCGCCCGCGCGATGGCGTTGACGGCCGCACCAGGCATCGCGACCGTCGCCAGCGGCCTGGGCGGCCCCAGGGGCGCGGCGAGGCAGGGGTGACAAGTGCCATGTCGGGGTGAGATAGAGGCTGCATCCATGAGACGCATCATCCCACACGCCTAGGTGACCATGCCGCACACCCCTGGCCGGCTGCTGCCAACATCGTGAACAGCCGGCCGCCACGGTTCCTGTCCGCAAAGCGAGGACTGCCATGGGCATCGTTCTGGAACGCCGGGATGCGCCGCCGGACTGGATCCACTCGCTGCTGCGGGAGATGGGAAGCCTGGAGTTCGGGCCAGGCTTCGATCACTTCCTGCCCGGCGCAGAGTTGACGTTCGGCGTCAAGCGCGTGAAAGGCATCAAGGCGATCACAGGCTTCTTCTCGGACACATCCGTTCCATTGAACATTGAATACAAGTTGGAGGAGTTTTGGGAAGGCGGACGGTTGAAGATGCTCAGGGGCAAGGCTGTGATGGCGAAGAAGGCCGACCCCGTCCACGTCATCGCGCCGCCTTTCGTCCACTTCATCCACCTGCGGGATGTGCGCTCCAACAGGATCTCGGCGATGGCGATCATCCTGGGGCCGGTCGGGGTCAACGGCGCGGGTTAACCCCGCGCCGTCCGGTGAAGCCTGGCCCCCTTCGGTGCCAACCCGAAGAGGGCAGGAGAGCCGTCAGCAGCGCCCGCGCGCCTCCAGGAGACACGAAGGCCAAAGACCTGTAGGCCCATTCGGCGGAGCAGCCTGCATGCCCGCAACTCGTTGCCGCAGACTGGCACCTGTCTCTGCTGCGTGGCAGCCATGGCCGCTTTTGGTCGTCATCATCCCCATACGTAACAAATGACATCGACCAGCGCGCTCAGTGAGATGGGCGCCACGAGCAGGCTGAAAGCGATTGTTACAATGATGACGGTGGCGGCATCCGAATCGCTTGGCAGGCACCTTGGCGGATCGCGCCTTTCTGGAAAGTCCGCTCCGTCGAATGGCATGTGCTTCCCCCTCAAGTCGCAAGCATAAACTCGGCGAAGGTCTTGTAGCACCCCGCCAGCTTTTCCAGCGCGGCAGGACATACGTGCTTGTCTCCGCATGGTACAGCGGCAGGACACAACCTGCAACTCCAAGCCAGGCCATCCGGTCAGGCTGACCGCACCTTTCATGGCGGATTCCGGCAGGTCAGGTCTGTTCTGGGCAAGTGCTCCGGCCATGGCCGGAGCAGTGTCATTACCAGGAGACTCGCCTGCCAAGGCGCAACGAGCCGGCGCGAGCATGACGTTCAGCGAGCCGGCGACGCCGGATCGTGGACAGAGGAGGTCAGCAGGTGGACAGAACGAACCAGCCGGGAACACGCGGCGCAAGCCGCCCAGCGCGCGGGGCGTCATTCAAGGCCTGGGCTGCCCGCGGCGCCCTGGCCCTGGCTGCAGCCGTGGCGCCTGGCTGCACGCCTGCTGTCTTGGACCCTGCGGGTCCGGTTGGGCTGGCCAACAAAACGCTCCTGATAGACTCGCTTGCGATCATGCTCTGCATCGTCGTGCCGACCATCCTTGCGACCCTGGCGTTCGCCTGGTGGTTCCGGGTGGACAACCCGCGCGCCAAGCGCCTGCCAGACTGGGCGTACTCCGGGCAGATTGAGCTGGTGACCTGGGGCATCCCGCTGCTGACGATCACCCTGCTGGGCGGCGTGGCATGGGTCGGCTCGCACGAGCTGGACCCGGCGCGGCCCCTGCCGTCGCGGGCTGGGGTCGCACCATTTGAGGTGCAGGTGGTCGCGCTAGACTGGAAGTGGCTGTTCATCTACCCGGACCAGCATTTGGCGAGCGTCAACGAGCTGGTAATCCCGGCTGGCATTCCAGTCCACTTCTCGTTGACGTCGGCCAGCGTAATGAACGCATTCTTTATCCCGCAGCTCGGCAGCATGATCTACGTCATGAACGGCATGGCGTCGCAGCTCAACCTGCAGGCGGACCAGCCCGGTGCCTTCCGCGGCATCTCGTCCCATTACAGCGGTGACGGCTTCTCCGACATGCACTTCCAGGTGCGGGCAGTGGACGCGGCCGGTTTCGCCGCTTGGGTGGACGCCGCGCGCAAGGGTGGCCCGGCGCTGGACGCCGCGAGCTACGCCGAGCTGGCCAAGCAAGGCACCAACGCCAGCCCGTTCACCTACCACGAGGCCGATCCCAGGCTGTTCCAAAGAATCGTCGGCCAGGACCTGGCGCCCGGGCCGGGTCCGGATCCGGAACCCAGTCCCCGGACGAAGCCCAAATCGGCGACCAACGCACCGGCTGACCCGACGGTCATTGCTTTGGCCACGGCGCGCACAGCCCAGATCGACGCCGCAATCTGCATCACAGGAGAGCGCTAGCATGTTGGGCAAACTGACCTGGGCGGCAATCCCGTTCGACCAGCCACTGCCAATGGTGGCCTCGGGCGTGGTTGGCCTCGCCATTGCCGGCGTCCTGGCACTCATCGTCCTCAAGGGCTGGCTGCCATATCTGTGGCGCGAGTGGATCACCAGCGTGGACCACAAGCGGATCGGCGTCATGTATTGCCTGCTCGCACTGGTCATGCTGCTGCGCGGCTTCTCCGACGCGATCATGATGAGGATGCAGCAGGCGCTGGCCTACAACGCGCCGGGCTTCCTGCCGCCGGAGCACTACAACCAGATCTTCTCGGCCCACGGCACGCTGATGATCTTCTTCGTCGCCATGCCCTTCGTGATCGGGCTGATGAACTTCGCCGTGCCCTTGCAGCTTGGCATCCGCGACGTGGCGTTCCCAACGCTCAACTCGGTGTCGTTCTGGCTGACGGCCACGGGTGCGCTGCTGGTCAATGTGTCGCTCGTCGTCGGCGAGTTCGCCCGCACGGGCTGGCTGCCCTATCCGCCCTTGTCGGAACTCACCTACTCGCCCGGCGTCGGCCCGGATTACTACCTGTGGTCGCTGCAAATCTCGGGCGTGGGCACCTTGCTGTCAGGGGTGAACCTGGTGACCACCATCCTCAAGATACACGCGCCGGGGATGACCTACCTGCGCATGCCGATGTTCTGCTGGACGTCCCTGGCCTCCAACCTGCTGATCGTCGCCGCCTTCCCGATCCTGACTGCGACGCTCGGGATGCTGCTGCTGGACCGCTACCTCGGCTTCCACTTTTTCACCAACGAGGGCGGGGGGAACGTGATGATGTTCATGAACCTCATCTGGGCCTGGGGACATCCGGAGGTTTACATCCTCATACTG
>CAXTOB010000341.1:0-7049 GCA_964245505.1 uncultured Acetobacteraceae bacterium
GCGCAGGCTGATCCAGGCGCGGAAGGCGGCGATGGCCGGGTCGGCCAGGTCCTCTGGATGGACATTGAGGAAGTAGCCGTAGCCATCCTGCAGCACGGTATCGAACGGGGCGACGAGGATGCCCTGCTCCAGGTCGCGCGCAAACAGCTTGGCATCGAGCAGCGCCACGCAATTGCTTTCCAGGGCGTATTGCGCGGCGAGGCAGGCCGTGTCGAAGGCGAGGCCGCGCGCCACGTCAACCTGCAGCCCGGCCTGACGGGTGAACGCCTCCCACTGCCGGTAGCGCGGCTGGCGCGCGAGCTTGATGTGCACCAGTTCGGAGCCGGCGAGAAACGCCGCGAGGTCCCCCCCCGCGCCGCGCGCGCTGTCCCGGCGGCACACCGGCGTCATCTGCTCCATCCACAGCAGGCTTGAGACATGCGTCCCGCCCTGCGGCGGCGCATAAACGACGGCGGCGTCCACGTCGTGCGGCGGTGCGCCGACGGTGCCGGGGCTGGCGATGTCGAGCGCGATGCCGGGCATCTCGCGCCGCAGGTCCTGCAGGAGCGGCACCGCCAGCTTTTGCGCGAAGCTCGGCGGCAAATGGATGCGCAACGTCCGCTCGCCCACGCCTTCACTGACGATTTCGTTGAGCGATTGCTCCATGCGGTCGAACGATTTCGACACCGACGGGAGCAGCGCGGCACCGGCTGGCGTCAGCGTCAACCCGTGCGGCCGGCGCTCGAACAGCGGCGTGCCGAGCAGCGCCTCAAGCCCGATCACGTGGCGGCTGATCGCGCTCTGCGACACGCCGAGCGCCTGGGCCGCGGCGGTAAAGTTCAGCCGCGTGCCCACGGCCTCGAAGGCGCGCAGCGCGTTCAGCGGCAGCCAGCGCCGGTCGAAATTGGGACGCTCTTGCTTCAGGGCAGGGCTCCTTGCCGGGTCATTGGGCGCAGAGGCTGCCCGTTTCGCCGCGTGGGCGGCAACCCCCGCCGGACGTCCTGCACAAAATCAGATGGCACGATCATGAAAAGCGATAAGTAAGACATGAGATTTTCAGCCATACTCGCCGCTCCCAGCCAAGAGAAAATTGCCGCATGACCGACCTGTCCCGCATACGCGCCTTGATCGAGCAGCGCCGCCCGGGCCACGCGCTGCCGCAGCCCTTCTACACCGATCCGGAAATCTTCGCCTTCGACATGGACCGGATTTACGGCAATTCCTGGATCATGGCCGGTTTTGAGGTGGAGCTGCCCTCGCCCGGCAGTTCGCTGGCGCTGACGATCGGGCGCTCGCCGATCGTGATCGTGCGCGGGCGCGACCACAAGCTGCGCGCCTTCCATAATTCCTGCCGTCATCGCGGCGCGCAGATCTGCGCCGACGGCACTTCCAAGCGACCACGGCTGGTTTGCCCGTATCACCAGTGGGCGTACGACCTCGAAGGCAAGCTGGTTCACGCCGCCCATATGGGCGGGGATTTCGACCCGGCGCAGCACAACCTGTTGCCGGTCGCGGTTCGCACCGTGGCCGGGTCGATCTATGTCTGTCTCGGCGATGCGCCGCCTGCCTTCAACGAGTTTCATGACGCGCTGGCGCCGATGCTGGCGCCGCACGAGCTGCACCGGGCCAAGCTCGCGCATCAGATGACGTTGGTGGAGAAGGCAAACTGGAAGCTCGTGATGGAAAACGGGCGCGAGTGCTACCATTGCGCGTCCAACCATCCGGAGTTGGCGACCACCTTTCCGGTCCTACGCAAGTCGCTCTCCGTGGACGAGGAGAACGCGATCACCGACGCCTACGACAAACGGATGGCCGAGCGCGCGCTGCCGGTCGGCCCGGCGGAAGGCAAGTGGTGGCAGGCCGGCCGTTTCGCGCTCAATCCCGGCACCACGTCCATCACCATCGACGGCCATCCCTGCGTCAAGCGCGTGATGGGGCGGCTCGGCGACGGCGACGTCGGCTCGTTGCGCTGGGCGTTGGAGCCGCACTGCTTCGCGCATGCGCTCGGCGATTACGTGTTTATGTTTAGTGCCATGCCGACCGCGACCGAGGAGACGGTCGTCACGGCCAAGTGGCTGGTGCACGAGGACGCGGTGGAGGGCGTGGATTATACCATTGAGGGTTTGGTCAAGCTGTGGGACCAGACCAACCTGCAGGATCGGGCGCTGGCCGAGAACAACCAGCGCGGCGTGCGCTCGGCCGGTTTCCGCCCGGGACCGTACTCCCCGGTGGCGGAAACGCTCGTTCTGCGATTTGTAGATTGGTATTGCGACAAGGTGCGCGAACAGACCGGCGGACCAGTGCGGCAGGCGATCGCGGCCGAGTAGGCGAGTCTGGGTGTTATTCCTGCTTTGACTTCGCGTGAGGCCGCGAGACAAGATGGGGGTCAGCATATGCGCTGACCTCGGCCGAGCGGCCCGGCTTCCCTCCGGGGATCCTGCTTCGCCCGGAGAAGCGGCCGACACTGTCAGACAAGGAAAACGGCCATGCGCCCATCGCCCAAGTTCCTCGATCTGCTCCGGCGCCAGGCGGGCGCACTCGAGAACCACGTCGTGGACGAGTTCCTGGCTGGGCGGCTCGACCGGCGCGGCCTGCTGCGCGAGGGTGCGCGGTTCGGCGTGGCGGCGCCGCTGCTTGCCGGGTTGGCCGGGGCGGCGAGCCCGGTCGCGACGCGCCTTGCCCGCGCCCAGGGCCAAAAGAACGCGACCATCCGCGTCGCGTCGCAGACGCCGGCCAGCGCCGTGGAGCCGGTGACGACGGCCAATTCAGGCGGGCTGATCCTGTTGCAGCAAACGGGCGAGTTCCTGGTCTATGACCAGTCGGACCTGATGCTGAAGCCCATGTTGGCGCTGTCCTGGAAGTCGAACGAGGAGGGCAATGTCTGGACCTTCAAGTTGCGGCCCAACGTGAAATTCCACAACGGGCACGTGCTGAATGCCGATGACGTGGTCGCCACGATGGATCGCCTGGCCGATCCGAAGAACGGCTCCAACGCGCTGTCGGCGTTCAAGGGCGTGCTGTCCAAGGGCGGCACGCGCAAGGTGGACGACCTGACCGTCGAATTCCATCTCGACGCACCGAACGGCAACTTCCCCTATATCGTGTCCACCGACAACTATAACGCGATCATACTGCCCGCGGATTATGCCGGCGACTTCGAGAAGACCTTCATCGGCACCGGACCGTTCAAGCTCGACCGTTACGTGCCGAAAGTCGGCGTGAGCTTCGTGCGCAACGACGATTACTGGGGCGAGAAGGCGCTGCCTGCGCGGCTGGAATTCACCTTCTACGCCGACCAGCAGCCGATGATCCTGGCGCTGCAGGGCGGGCAGGTGGATGTGATCCAGCAGATCTCGGTGCAGGGTGCGCAGGGAGTGCTGCACGATCCCGACATCAACATCATCAAGATCAAGTCCGCGGTGCACCGTGAGTTCCACCTGCGGAACGACATGCCCAATCTGTCGGACAAGCGCGTCCGGCAGGCGATCGCGCTGACGCTCGACCGCGATGCGATCGTGACCGGGTTGTTCCAGGGCCTGGCGACGCCGGGCAATGATTCGCCGTTCGCGCCGGTGTATCCCTCGACCGATAAGGACGTTCCGCAGCGTAAGCGCGACATTGCACAGGCGAAGCATCTGATGGCCGAGGCGGGCCACGAAAAGGGCTTCGAGGCGACGCTGACCACCGAGCGGGTGATGGAGATGCCGGACTACGCGGTGCTGATCCAGAACGCGGTTGCCGCGATCGGCATCAAGCTCAACCTCAAGATCGAGACGGATACCGCCTATTACGGCAAGGCCCAGTATGGCCAGTCCGACTGGCTGGATTCCGAGATGGGCATCACCGATTACGGCCATCGCGGCGTGCCCAACGTGCTGCTCGGCGCGCCGCTGCTCAGCACCGGCGCCTGGAACGCAGCGCACTTCAAGAACGCCGACTATGACAAGCTGGTGGCGGGCTACATCGCCGCGACCGACCTGGGCGTCCAGCGTGAGGCGGCGGGCAAGATCCAGCGCCTGCTGCTCGACGAGACTCCGGTCATCTACGCTTATTTCTACGACTATCTCACCGCCACGGCGAAGGATGTGCAGGGGGTGCGCGTCAACCCGATCTCGCAACTCTTCCTGGCCGGGGCGACGATCGGCTGATGCGGGTCTTTTGACATGCTGGCGCGGCTGGGGCGGCAGGTCGGCCATCGGCTCGCCCTCAGCGTGCTGACGCTGGTGCTGCTCAGCGTCATCGTCTTTGCCGGGGCGCAGGTGCTGCCGGGCGATGTCGGGCGGTCCATCCTCGGCCCGCTCGCGTCGGCCGAGGCGGTGGCGGAAATCAACCACCAGGTCGGCGCCGACCAGCCACTCGTGCAGCAGTACCTGTCCTGGATCGGCCATTTCCTCACCGGCGACATGGGCACTTCCTTCGTGTTCCGCTCGCCCGTCGCTTCCTTTGTCGGCAATGCGCTGCTGAACTCGATGAAGCTCGCCGCCGTCGCGTTCGCCATCGTCGTCCCGCTCTCGATCGGCGCCGGCGTTTATGCCGCGATGCATCCAGGGCGCTGGCAGGACCGGGTGATCAGCGTCACCGGGCTGTCGCTCACGGTTGTGCCGGAGTTCGTCTCGTCAATTGCGCTCATTCTCGTCTTCGGGGTTTGGCTGCGCTGGCTGCCGATTTCGGCGGCGACCCGGCCGGGGACGGACGCGCTGGAGCAGCTCCGGCACCTGATCCTGCCGGCGCTGCCGCTCGTGCTGGTGCTGTTTGGCTACATCGCCCGTATGGCCCGTGCGGGGACGCTGGAAACGCTCGACTCCGACTACGTTCGCACGGCCACGCTGAAGGGCCTGACCCGGCGAAGGGTCATCGTACGGCACGTGCTCGGCAACGCGCTGCTGCCGACCATCACCGTCATCGCAAGCCAGATCGGCTACATGATCGGCGGCCTGGTCGTGGTGGAATCGCTATTCCGCTACCAAGGCATCGGCAGCCTCATCCTCACGGCGGCGCGCGGCAAGGACCTGCCGATGCTGGAGGCCGGCATCCTGACGGTCGGCGCCATCTTCGTCGTCACCACGCTGTTCGCCGATGCATTGTATGTCGTGCTCAATCCACGCTTGCGGGACGGGGTCGCCTGATGTCGGCAACCGCGCTCGACTCCATGCCGATGACCGACAGCCAGGCCGCTGCCGAGCCGGCCGTCGCCACGCCGAGCCGGCTGGGCCTCGTGCTGCGCTCGCCGGTCTTCCTGGTGGGCGCCGTGGTGCTGCTGTTCTGGATCGGCTGTGCGCTGTTCGGCCCTTCGCTCGTGCCGTATCCGCCCTATGCCGACGACCTGCTGCACACGCTGGCGCCGCCATCGGCCGCGCACTGGTTCGGCACCGACCAGCTCGGGCGGGACATCTTCTCGCGCGTCATCGTCGGCGCCCGGCCGATCCTCTCGGTAGCACCCGCTGCGACGCTGCTTGCGACCGTCGCCGGCGCCACGCTCGGCCTGCTCACCGGCTATGTCGGCGGGTGGATCGACGCGGTAATCGGCCGGCTGATCGAGGTGCTGCTGGCGCTGCCGCTGATCGTCGTCGCACTGCTGGTGCTGGTGGCGCTCGGGCCGTCCTCGGCGACGGTGATCGCGGTCATCGGCGTCATCTTCACGCCGCTGATCGCCCGCACCGTCCGCGCCGCGGTGCTGGCCGAACGCTCGCATGACTACGTGGCGGCGGCGGAACTGCGGGGTGAGGGCGCGCTGCACATCATGTTTGTGGAGATCCTGCCGAACGTGCTGCCGCCGATCCTAGTGGAGACGACGGTACGGCTCGGCTATGCCATCTTCACCGTCGCCTCGCTCAGCTTCCTCGGTTTCGGCATCCAGCCTCCCTCGGCCGATTGGGGTCTCGCGATCTCCGAGAACTACGGCATGATCACCGGCGGCTACTGGTGGACGGTGGCCTTTGCGGCGGGCGCCACCGCGTCGCTCGTGGTCGGCGTCAACCTGGTCGCCGATGGCATCCAGGCGGCGCTCGAGTGACCCCAGCCCTCGAACTGCGCGACCTGAGCGTCGGCTACCGCGCCCGGGGCGTGGAGCAGCTTGTCCTGCGCAGCGTGTCGTTCAGCATCGCGCCGGGCGAGACGTTTGGCCTGGTCGGCGAAAGCGGCTGCGGCAAGTCCACCGCCGCCTTAGCCGCGTTGCGCGCCCTGCCGCGCAACGGCTTCGTCCGTGGTGGGCAGATACTCGTGGACGGGCAGGACATGATGCGGCTCGATCCGGCGGGGCTGCGCAAGCTGCGTCTCGCCACGGTTTCGATGGTCTATCAGGACCCCGGCCGCGCGCTGAACCCGTCCATGACGGTCGGGCGCCAGATCGCCGAGGTGTTCGAGACTGGTGGCCTCGGCCGGGGCGACGCGCTGGCCCGTGCGGAGGCGATGCTGGGGAAGGTACGCATCCCCGGCACCGCCCGTGTGATGGGCGCCTATCCGCACCAGCTTTCGGGCGGTATGCAGCAACGGGTGGTGATCGCCATGGCGCTCGCCAACAACCCGGCCCTGCTGGTGCTGGACGAGCCGACCACCGGGCTGGACGCGACGGTCGAGGCCGAGGTGCTGGACCTGATCGCGGCGTTGAAGCAGGAATTCCGCACCTCGATCCTGTTCATCAGCCACAACATCGCGATCATCGAGCGCATGTGCGACCGCATCGGCGTCCTGTATGCCGGCAGCCTGGTCGAGGAGGGGCGGGGTGCTGAGCTATTGGCCAGGCCACTGCATCCCTACACGATGCGCCTGCTCCGCTGTCTGCCTGCCGCGGGCCGGCGCAAGTCGGATGGCAAGCTCGACACCATCCCCGGTTTCCTGCCGCCGCCGGGCAGCGTCTTGCCCGGCTGCGTCTTTGCGCCCCGGTGCGACTTCGCCGACGCGCTCTGCCGCAGCACCGTGCCGGAACAGCGCGCCTACGACGGGCAGATGGTGCGATGCCACCATGTCGAGCGTGCGATAGCCGCTCCTGCGGTGTCTTCTTCCGTCGTTGAAACGGCCTCCCGCAGCGGCCTTCATGCCGCGCCGGCGCTGCGGGCGACCCATCTCAGCAA
>CAXTOB010000342.1:0-7029 GCA_964245505.1 uncultured Acetobacteraceae bacterium
ACCCGTTCTACGGCGGCATCATGGGCATCATGTCGGGCACCGGGCTGGCGGACACGATCTCCAAGGCGTTCGTGGTGGTGTCGAACGCGCATACGCTGCCGTTCTGGAGCTACATCTGCTCGCTGGTCATCACCTTCTTCGTGCCGAGCGGCGGCGGGCACTGGGCGGTGCAGGGGCCGTTCGTGGTGCCGGCGGCGGTGGCGCTGCATGCCTCGATGCCGGCGTCCACCATGGCCGTCGCGATGGGGGAGCAGGTGGCCAACATGCTGCAGCCGTTCTGGGCCTTGCCGGTGGTGGCGATGGCGGGGATCGGGATACAGCGGGTGATGGGCTACACGGTCGTCACCTTCGTGGTGACGGGGGTGATCTACGCCTTGGCGCTGCTGGTGCTGGTGTAGGGCCTATGCGCCACGGCACCGCTTGCGGGTCGGGAGGAGGTGCTGCCGGGTCCGCTGCTCGGCACCTTGGCGTCGCCGTTCCCAGATCAAAGAAAGTCGGCAGCGCAGGCGGTGTTCGCCCATGATTATGCGGCCGATCCTTCAGCCATCCCAGGTCAGCACTCACCACAATTATGGCTAGGAAGCCGCCCAGGATGGAAGTTGTAACTACGGTCTGGCAATATCAGGCCGGAGCTGAGGTTTGCCAGCACAGGCACCCCGGCTAAACCCCTCATCAACCCTCCATCTTAACGTCAGGGTTGCCGGCCTCTAGCGCCGCCATATAGCGCAGCACAAGGTCGCGGGTGCGGTAGCGCTTGCCGGGCCGCTCCTCCTCCTGCCGCCGTACGATCAGGAAGGTGTTGAGCACGTAGCCTGCCGCCTCCCGGTCCAGGCCATATAGCAGCATGAACACCGCATCCAGGAGTGCCCGGCGGCGCAGCCGATCCTCCTCGTCCCACGCGAACGGCTCGCCGTTGTAGCCCTGGTCTCGTGCGAATGGCGTAAGGTCGTGGGCGGTGTAGCTCAAAGCCAGCACCTCCCGCCGCACGATCTGCTCCGCACTGAGCGGGCCGAACCGGCGCGTGAAGCCATCCCGCGGCACCAGGGGAAGCTGCTCTAGAATGTATGAGTTCAGGTGCGTGGACTGCACCTTGTTACGCGCAACGTAGTCCAAGACGAGTGCGCCAAGGTTGCCGACCAGAAGTGGGGTGCTGGCTTTATAGTCCAGCAATACTCGGTCACACTCCGCACGCCAGAGAGCCATCGAATCGGGTTTCCTGGACCGCTCCGGTAACGGATCGGGCAGCGCCGGCAGCAAAAGCGGCAAGGTGTTTCCGAATGCCGCCCGTGGCACGATGCACGAGATCACGGTCCGTGCGTCCGTGGGCCGGGCGATGTCACGGAACGCCATCGCCCACTCAAGCCCGGCAGGCCAACGGTCCTCCAGCTCCGCATCCTCCACCCAATAGCGCGGGCGCGGGTTAAAGGCCGGGTCGGCGTGCTGCGCCGGGTTCGTTTGGCTGCTGGAGTATGGGTTATGGACATTCCGGCTGCGCGTGGCCCGGCGGGTGCGGGTAGGTGCAACCCCGGCGGCATCCGGATCGTCTTCCACCTCCGCCTCCTCCGAGTCGTCTTCCATGACGGACGCGTAGCGATGGTCGAACAGGTGGATGGAGCGTCCGACCATCAGCGGCAGATAACGGGTGTTGCCGCGCTCCCATGCGCCTCCCACCACCGGGTAGGCGCCGTCAGCTTCCAGTTCCTCCGCGCTACGGAATAGGCCGCTGTCGTTGGTCATATCTAACTGCCGCGCATAGGCAACGGGGTAGAGGACCTGGGGCGCCGCAGGACGGCGATCCACTAGCACCGGCAAGCGGCGATAGATGCCGAGCACCACCGACGCATCCCGTTGCGTGCGGAACACCGGGGCTGTGCCGGTGTTGGGATTCACCCGCGCGAACTCCTCCAGAGTGATGGCAAAGGCGCCGCGCTCTGCCGCCGCCGCGCCTGCTGGAAGAAGGCACAATCGGCGTGGCCGTAGCGGCGGTGGATGCCACCGTGGATGAGGGCGGAGAACTTGAACCGGCTGTCCACCGCGGGAAAGAACGGCGGCAGCCCTAGGTCTGGCCGGCGGTTCTCGAAATCCAGCAGCGCGCCGAGCCGCCCGGTGTTGCTGATGCTGCGGAAGAACATGGCCGCGCCTTTGTCCGCCGCCACGCCGGACGGCACCAGCAGGCCAACGATCCCGTTCTCCTGCACAAGCTGCCCGGCACGCTCGACGAACAGCGCGTACAGGTTCACGTCGCCCTTGGCGAACAAGGGATACATCGGGTAGGGGCCGACGAGCGTCCCGTCCTTCTTCTGCGTCGGCAGGAAGGCCGCGACCTTCGCCGACTGCGCCGCCCGGTCCGCAGCGTCGTCGTAGGTGGCCGCCAAGGGGCTGCCGGCCCGGCGCCGGGACGCGATGGCCAGCTTGCGGTCGCTGGCGCGGGTGATGGCGGCCACGTCGGCATCGCGCGCCGCCCACCACTCGACCTCCTGCATCTTGATCCGATCCCAGGGCGGGTTGCCGATGATCGCGTCGAAGCCGCCGGTGGGCGAGGCAGTCTGCCAGCCGTCCCACACGCCGGGGAACGCGGCCTCCCAGTGCAGGAACCGCCCCTCCGCGATCAGCGCACGCGCCTGTTTGACGAAGTTCGCCGCGGCATGGAACGCCTCCTTTGCCGTGATGGCAGGCCGCGTGGCCGTGGCGGAGCGGACCAGGGCGCCCCCGGCATGGGGCGCGCGCATGGGGGCACCCTGCATGATCGCCACCGGGTCGCCATAGGTGCCGCCGAACAGCGCCTTGCGGCCGATCTCCTCCACGCCCTTCGTCGCCGGAAGCCAGCGCGAGGCGTGGTACAGGCTGAGGAAGCCACGCAGAGGCGCCGTCGCGGCTTCCACCTGCGCGAAGGCGTCGCGGCTGGCGTGGACCTCGGCGATGTCCGCATCCGCACGGGACTCTACGTCCGCCATGTCGGCGGCTGCGGCCTGCGCCGATGCCACGGCGGAGGACACCGCCAGCCCGTACTCGTCCTGCAGCCGTGCGACGGCCTTGCCGACAAACTCCCCAAACAGGCTGTCGCCACAACGCAGATGGTGGTCCAAGAAGGAGAACGGAGCGCCGACGGTGAAAGAGTGCAGCCACAGCGACAGCTTGGCCAGTTCCACTGCCATCGGGTTCAGGTCCACCCCAAAGATGCAGCGCTTGAGCACCGTGCGCCGCACGATGTGCCGGTCGTCCAGGCCAGTTTCCAAGACGGTCCAGCCCCGGGTCCGTGCATTGGCCAGGATATGGCTGCGTATGTCCACGATGCGCGCCGCGAGCGGCGAGCGGTAGGCGCCCCCTAGCGCCACATCCGCTTCCGCCATTGCGGTCAGTATGGCGTCGGTGAGGTGGTCTATGATGGACACAAGAAAGTGGCCTGACCCCATCGCCGGGTCGCAGATGCGAAGTCCGAGCATGGCCTCTGCCGAGTCGTGACGCTGCAACGCGGCGGCATCTGCTTCAGCGGCGGCCTGCTCTGCGAAAGCGTCCCGGCGCTCCTGCACCAGCGGCTCCACGGCCCGGCGCAGGATTAGGCCGACCAGCTCCTCCCGGGTGTAGAACGAGCCGCTATCCTTGCGAGCATAGGGGGAAGGCTGCAAGGCCACACCGGTGGCCGCGGCCTCAACCACGTCATGCTCAAGCAACTTTTCGTAGATGCTGCCCAGGTGCTGGACCGACAAGTCGCGGTAGTTGATCCATCGCCGTCCCGCCCCCGGCTGCAACTCCCGCGACATGTCATCCACAATGGGAACAAGCTCCACGTCCGGCAGCCTGGTCCGGGACAGGATGTCACCCGGCCGGTCCTGGAATAGACCGCCGTTGTATGCGGGCAGGCCAAGGTTAGCGTCACCCAAGGCAACTGCCTGGACCAGGTCGGCCAACCGCCCCCAGCGCTGTGTCGCGTGGGTCGCAAGCACCGTGCCGTTGTCCACGATCTCCGCAGCGTCTCGCCGCAGGCGGTGCAAGCTGTAGCCGCTGTAGCCGGGGTGCCGCACCGGCAGTAGGTCGCGGTCCTCGGCATATAGCAGGAACAGCAAGCGGTAGAGCAGGCGTATGGCGCCCTCGCGTGCCTCTGCCCGCCAGTCCGCGCTCGCAGTATCCACCTTCGGGTCGTAACGGGCGAAGGCGCGGACCAGGTTGGGGAAGACGCGATCGAAGACGGCCGCCGACAGCTCTTCCGTGACGCGTGCCTCGTAGGTGCGGCCCTGGCTCATGGCGTCGTCGAGAAAGGTAACGCCGGCAGCCCCTGCAGGCTCCAAAGCCTCGCGGCGGAACAGAAGCAGGAAAACACGGAACCAGTGGTCGGGAGGCGCACCGGAAGGAAGGGTCAGCGGCGCCAGCGGCGGCGGGTCCAGTAGGTCCGCGAGATTGACACCGACGAAGCCTTCCGCCCTAGAGCGGGCATGGCCGAAGTAGAGGCGCCAGGTACCACCGTTGGTCAGCAAGCCCCATCGAAGGTGGCCGTCCGACTGCACTTCGACGCGTGACATGTAGCGCAAGATTTGCGAGGCTGGCGCTTCACGCCCCAAAGCGGCACGGTCCAGGAGGGTATCCCGCGCCTCGTTCTCGACAATGACCGCACCATGGGCAAAGCGGTGCAGAGGCGGCAAGGGCCGGGCAATACTTTTAGCCTCTGGCGACAGAAATAAAAGCGCGTCGGCCACATCGCGGCGCCGACGGTCAGCAATGGGTTGAACCAGCCACTCCCAGCCTAGCGTGCTTAAGACGGGATAGATGAATTCGGCCTCCGTTTCCGCTTCGCTAGCCGAAGGCATCTGTGTCAGCGCCTGCCAGTATTGGCGCAGGCGCAGGCGGGCTGCCTCCACGTCAGCAGCACTAAGGGACTGGTAAGATTCAGTTTGGCGTATGCCATCCTACAGATAGTATTGTGTGAAGAGTGCGCCAGTTATCAAGCTGTCCCCCGTATTGCGCTGGTCCCGCGCCCAGTAAACCCTTGACTGGCATCGTGCACGCATTAGTGGCAGCGCGGTTGCATTTTGCTCGTCATCGGTGCCATGCAAAAGCGCAAGCGTCCATATGTCGCCCGCGGCAATTTGGGTTGCGTGCTGTCCCAACCGCCCCTTCTTACACTTCCATGAGCCTCACGCACCCCGGCCGCGCCGCACCCAATCCAGACGCGCCGGACACCGGGCCGCCGCCGCACAGGCATGCTCGGCTGATCGTCGGCGCCATGCTGGTGTCCACCTTCATGGCCGCGGTCGAGGTGACCGTCATCAGCACCGCCATGCCCACCATTGTCGGCGATCTCGGCGGCTTCGAGCTGTTTACCTGGGCCTTTGGCATTTACCTACTGACCCAGGCGGTGATGACGCCGATCTATGGCCGGATGGCGGACGGGTTCGGCCGGCGGCGAGTATATATCGGTAGCGTGCTGGTGTTCCTGATCGGCTCGCTGCTGTGCGGCTGCGCCTGGAGCATGGGGTCGCTGATCGCGTTCCGCGCCATCCAGGGCCTGGGCGGCGGCGGGCTGGTGCCGATGGGCAGCATCATTATCTCCGACGTGACGCCGCCGGCCAGCCGGGCCAGGGCGCTGGGGTGGGTCAGCGGCGTTTGGGGCATTGCCGCCATCGTCGGGCCGCTGCTGGGGTCGTTCTTCGTCGGCACGCTTGGCTGGCCGTTCGTGTTCTGGGTCAACCTGCCCATCGGCCTGGTGACGATGGCGCTGGTGGCCCGCTACCTGCACGAGCCCGCGCCGACCGGAACGCGCACCAAGCTGGACCTGGCCGGCGCCGGGCTGCTGGCCCTGGGCATCGGCGCGATCATGGCGGCGCTGGTGCAGCACGAGTCCTTCGGCCGCACCGGCCTGCCGCTGCTGGTGGCGGTGGGATTGGCGGCGCTGGCGGGCTTTGCCGTGCGGGAGCGCCGGGCTGCAATCCCAATCCTGCCGCTGCATTTGTGGCGCACGCCGATGATCGTAGCCGGCAACCTGTCGGCGCTGCTGTGCGGGATGCTGCTGATCGGCGCCACCGCCTTCCTGCCATCCTGGACCGAGGGCGTGATGGGCCGCAGCGCTCTAGTCGCCGGTGTGGTGTTGGGCGTCCTCACGATCAGTTGGACCAGCGCCAGCATCGGCGCCAGCCGGATGATGACCCGGCTGGCCTACCGTCCGGTGGCGCTGGCCGGGTCGGCAAGCCTGATCGTGGGGACGGTGGGCTTCACGCTGCTACGCCCCGAGCACGGCGCGGCATGGGTAGCGCTGGCCGGGGCGCTGACCGGGGTCGGGCTGGGTTTGCACGCGCTGGTGTTCAATGTCGCGATCCAGACCGGCACGGCGCGGGAAGACCGGGGACGCGCGACATCCTTGTTCTTCTTCTGCCGCCTACTGGGCCAGGCCCTAGGAGCGGCGGCGTTCGGCGGCGTGCTGAATGCTGGGCTGACCCGGGCGGGACCTGCGTCGCATGACGCGGTGCGCGACCTGATCGAGCCGGCGCACCGCTTGGCGCTGGCGCCGCCCGAGTTGGAGCGGCTGACGGCGGCGCTAGGCGGCGCGCTGCATGGCGTGTTCCTGCTGGGCGCGGCGGTGGCGGTGGCGACGCTGCTGGCGGGAGTGCTGGTGCCGCGTGGGGCACGGGTGACGGCGGCTGGGTAGAGTAGGCCGGAAAGCCAGCGCTTGTGAACCGCGCCACATCACTCCGGCGACCCGGCGTGGGTTGCCACCCTCACCCAGCCAGGCCTTAATCTGACCCGCACGCGCCCGTCCCGAGGCGCGACCCATACAGGAGGCCGTCATCCGCATACACCTCGGCGCGTCGCTGCTTGCCCTCATGCTCACCGTCCCGGCGCTGGCCGAAACCGCATCGCCTGGCTTCCCCGCGCTGGAGGCCAGCCAAGGCGCCGCCAACAGCCAGCCCGGCCCGCGCAGCCTGCCGGCCCATACGGTCCCAGTGCCGCAGGCCGACGTCAGCCCCGCCGCCCAGGCCCTTGCCGCCGCGCCCTACCGCGCGCCGGCCTGGGACGCCAACCCGCCGGATGACGCCGGCT
>CAXTOB010000343.1:0-7021 GCA_964245505.1 uncultured Acetobacteraceae bacterium
CGTCCACCTCGGCCAGGTCGGTTTCCAGCCACAGCTCCACCAGCTCGGCAACGCCGGCGCCCCGCTCCCCATGCGTCACCAGGGCGGCGGCGTCCTTCAGCCGGGGCAGGGCATTCGCCACCGCGACCGGCATCCCACAAAGGTCTAGAAAGGCGAAATCGTTCTCGGCATCGCCAACTGCGACGACGTTTCGGGGCGAGATGTCGAGTTCTTGGAGTGCGGCGCGCAGGCCGCTTTCCTTGTTGACGCCAGCCGGCAGCACCATCACGGCGCCCTTGTTGAAGATGATCTGCAGCTCCAGCCCCATGTCGCGTATGGTGGCCAGCACCTTGCCCTCGTTCGGCTCCCAGCTTGCGACGATCACGCGCCCCACCGACAAGGGTGACACCCCGGCATCCCGCAGCCGCCCCGCAAACTCCGGCGGGGGAGGGGCGGCCAGCGGGCGCTCCTGCTTGGTCGCGGGCCAATACAGCAGCGCGCCGTTCTCAGCCACGACGAGATCGAACAGGTCCAAACGGGGCATACAGCGGACCAAGTCGTCCAGCTCCCGTCCCGTGACCAGGATCAGCTTGCGGCTGGCCCCGCGCAGGCGCTCCAAGGCTGCCAGAGTGGGTACGTTAACCTCGCCATTATGAGCGATGGTGCCGTCGTAGTCGGTAGCCAGGGCAACGTAATGCATGGCGCGCATTAACAGCGGTGACCTCGAAGCGCCCGCGACACTTCTGTTGCATCTCAGCCGGAACCGGCAGCGGTTGCTGCCCAGCAGCGCCTAGTCCGGAATGATGCGTCCGCTGCCCCCGGCTCTCGTCCATGATACCCGGGAGCGCGAGGCCTACATCGGCCGCGTCGTGCGATGCTTGGCTGCCCCGGGGTTGGCCATGGAGCTAATGAGATACACGGCCCCAAACACGGCAACGCCGATCGCCACCGGGCGCAGGAACCGGAACCGCCGGCGCGGCGGGGCGGGCGCCGGCGCCGGCACTGGCGCCGGCGCTGGCCGGCCCGGCATGTTGTCCCGCACCCCACGTAGGCGGCCGAGCAGCACCGTACCCAACTCCAGCAGCGCCGGCGCATTGTCGAGCGCCTGCTGCAGCAGGGCGGGCCGCGTGACTGCGGCGGCGGACGGCACGGCCTCGGCGGCCTTGGACGACAAACCTGCCATCTGCTGCCGCAACTTCTCGATGCCGGACGGAAGCGCGTCTGCGATGCTGGAGCCAAGTGCCATCGTGATCCTCGGGGGGTGCGTGGTTGATGCGGGGGCAACGCCCGGCAACGCACAAGGCTGCATGGCGCCGTGGACAGGGCCGCGGTTTTCGCCGGCGATAACGTTGATCGCAGTTGCGTCGGGACGCGCAACGATTGGACCCAACCGCAATCTTCGCTCGCAAACAGAAGAGCCAGACCGGTTTGTGTGCAGTCTGGCCACAAACCGATCTAGCCAACCCCAGGAACAAACGGGAATGCCGCTCGTTCTGCTGGCAGGGCCGGAGCCCGCCGGTGCCGGACGTGAGGACCGCATCGCACATGGCGCCCGACGATACCCACGATCAGCCTGTTGGCAGCGGCGCAGCTGCATGCCTGGCACTCGACTTCCTGGCGCCCGTGGCGGAGGTCGCGCAAATGCTGATCGGCACCACCTTGCTGGTGGACGGCGTCGGCGGCTTGATCGTCGAAACCGAGGCCTATGACCGGCACGACCCGGCGTCGCATACTTACCGCGGCCCCACGCCCCGCAACGCCGCCATGTTCGGCCCGCCGGGCCATGCTTATGTTTACCGCTCCTATGGGATGCACTGGTGCCTGAACCTGGTCTGCGGGCCAGAGCCAGGTGCCGCCGTGCTGATCCGCGCGCTGCAGCCCTTGTACGGCCTGGCCACCATGCAGGCCCGCCGCGGCGGCATCGCGGAGCGCCTGGCCTGCGCCGGCCCCGGCCGGTTGTGCCAGGCGCTCGGCATCACCGCCGCGCTGGACGGGCTGCCGCTGGACCATCCGCCATTTCGCCTGCTGCCCCCAACAACACCCTGCGCCATCGTCGCCGGTCCGCGCATCGGCATCACCCAGGCGAGGGACACGCCCTGGAGATTCGGATTGAAGGGGTCGCGTTACCTGAGCCGGCCATTCCCCGGCGGACGGTAAGCGGGTTCTACGCCGTTCCTGGCGCCAGGGTGGTACTCACCTCCGCCAGCCGGCGCGCTGCGGCCACTACCTTTTCCAGCTCCCGGGCATGACCGGGTCCATCCCTGGCAGCAGCAATCTCGTGCACCAGCCGCTGGAACTCCGCCATGATCTCCGCCGGCATGTGCGCCCGGCCGAAGTTCACCTCCGACAACCGCTCCGGCAGCCCCTTGGTGATGTCGTGCTGGTTGGCGAAGTAGTGGATGATTCGACCCTGCCCGTCCCGTACCGGCGACATGAACAGCAGGTTCCAGAACGCGGCGCCGTCCTTGCGGTGGTTCACGATCCACTCGACGCAGCCATCGCCGGCTGCGATGATGCGGCCCAGCTTGCGCGCGGTCTCCAGGTCCGTTCCCGGCCCTTGCAGCATCCGGCAGTTGCGCCCGACGATCTCCGCCGCCGAATATCCGGTCATGGTCTCGAACGCCGGGTTCACGGCGATAATGGGATGGTCCGGCAGATTCGGGTCGGACAGCGCCATCGGCTCCGTGCTGTGCGCAATGGCGGTCAGCAGGGCCTCGGTGATGCTGCGGCTGTGGACGGGTTGGTCGGGCATGACGGCGCAATCCTGGTTCCCGGCATCCTGTACCGGTCACGTAATCCTCGCAATGTCCGGCCATCCCCGCTACATGCCGGGGCAAGCCCCAATCGAACGGCACATCCCGAAAATGCTCCAAATCGACGACCTCGTCTTCAACGCATGGGGACGGCGCTTCTTCGACCGCGCCAGCGTCCTCCTGCCGCCCACCGCCAAGGTCGGCCTGGTCGGGCGCAACGGCGCCGGCAAGTCCACCCTGTTCAAGCTGATCCTGGGCGAGCTGCAGCCGGACGGCGGCGAGATCTCGCTGCCTCGCCGCGCCCGCGTGGCCGCCGTCAGCCAGGAGCACCCGGCGACGCCGGTCAGCCTGCTCGACACCATCCTCGCCGCCGACGAGCGGCGCGACGGCCTGATGGCCGAGCTGGACACGGCGCCCCCCGAGCGCATCGCCGACATCTACGCGGAACTGGAAGAGATCGGCGCCGACCGTGCCCCCGCCCGCGCCGGCGAGATCCTGGCCGGCCTCGGCTTCTCCACCGCCGACCTGGCCCGGCCTATGTCGGAGTTCTCCGGCGGCTGGCGGATGCGCGTCGCCCTCGCCGCCGCCCTATTTGCCCAGCCCGATCTGCTGCTGCTGGACGAGCCGACCAACTATCTGGACCTAGAGGGCGCCATGTGGCTGGAGGCGCGCCTGCGCCGCTATCCCAACGCCGCCATCATCATCAGCCACGATCGCGAGCTGCTGAACAACTCGGTGGACAGCATCCTGCACCTGCGCGACGGCAAGCTGGATCTTTATACCGGCGGCTACGACGACTTCGAGCGTCGCCGGGCCGAGAAGGCGCGGCTGCAAACGGCATCGCGCGTGAAGCAGGAAGCGGAGCGGGCGCACCTGCAATCCTTCGTGGACCGCTTCAAGGCCAAGGCCAGCAAGGCCGCCCAGGCCCAATCCCGCATGAAGCGCCTAGCCAAGCTGGAGCCGATCGCCGCCGTGATCGAGGAGCGCGTGGCGCCGTTCCTGCTGCCATCGCCGCCGCGCCCGCTGGCGCCGCCGCTGATGCGGCTGGAGAGTGCGTCGGTCGGCTATGGCGACGCCGAGCCGGTGCTGCGCAACCTCAATCTTCGCCTAGACATCGACGACCGCATCGGCCTGCTGGGCGTGAACGGCGCGGGCAAGAGCACCTTCGCCAAGATGGCGGCCGGCGCCCTGGGCCTGCAGGCCGGGCACATGCAGCGGGAGCGGCGCATCCAGGTCGGCTGGTTCCACCAGCATCAGATCGAGGCGCTGGACGCCGCCGACACGCCGCTCGACATCATTCGCCGGGGGCGTCCGGAGGACAGCGAAACCTCCTACCGCTCCCGTCTGGCGTCGTGGGGCATCGGCTTCGAGAAGCAGAGCACGACGGTCGAGAACCTGTCCGGCGGCGAGCGTGCCCGCCTGCTGCTGAACCTGGTGGCGATGGCTGCGCCGCATCTGCTGATCCTGGACGAGCCGACCAACCACCTCGACATCGACAGCCGCCGCGCCCTGCTGGATGCGCTGAACGACTACCAGGGCGCCGTCATCCTGATCACCCACGACCGGTCGCTGATGGAACTGGTGGCGGACCGGCTGTGGCTGGCGGCGGACGGCACGGTGGCGCCGTTCGATGGCGATATGGACGATTATGCCCGGCTGGTGCTGGAGCGCGCCAAGACCGGCAGCGCCCCCAGCCAGGCCCGCGCCGGCAAGGTGTCGCCGGGCAAGCAGAAGCGGAAGAAGGCGGCATGACGGCGGACGAACTCAAGGCCTGGGCGCTGGGCAACGGTTGGACGATGGTGGCCGGGCATCCGAGCCTGACCAAGCCCTCCAACCCGAAAGAGGCCGTAGTACGCATGGTGCTGAAGGCAACCGTCGTCCACGTCGAGGCAAAAAAGCCCGCGGGCAAGTGGGAGAAGCTGAGCGGCGACGCCTATGCCAAGGTGGTCGCCGATCCCGAAACCGGCGTGCCTGGTGGACTGGGCTTCGAGAAGCTGCCAGGGTTCCGGATGCTGATGCAGGAGAACCGCGACCGCCAGGTGTTCGCCGGCTGGGGCAGCTAAACCCGGGCATCCTGCTCCCTTTCCCACTGGGTGAGGGCCGGGGTGAGGGAGGCAACCAGCGTAGACCCCTCCGACAGCAGCACCAACAGCCTCCAACACGGCAAATCTCTGTCCCGCGGCTTCCCTCACCCCGACCCTCTCCCTCCGGGAGAGGGAGCAGCAGGTTTCACCCCCGCGCCGCCAAACGCTTCAGCACCGCCACCTGCCGGAAGAACGCCTTGATCGGCTGGGCCGGGCTCCCCACCACCACCGCCTTGTCCTCCAAGTTGCCGATCACCCCCGCCTGTGCCCCGATCCGCACGCCGTTGCCGATCCGCAGGTGCTCCGACATGCCGACCTGTCCGCCCATCTGCACGAAGTCGCCCACCGTCACCGAACCGCTGATTGCCACGTGCGCCGCAAACGCGCAGCAACGGCCGACATGGACGTTGTGGCCGATCTGCACCCCGTTATCCATCCGCGTCCCCTCACCGATCACGGTGTCCCGGGTGGAGCCGCGGTCCACCGTGCTGTTCGCCCCGATCTCCACGTCGTCCCCGATCAGCACCCGCCCCAACTGCGGCACCGTCTGGAACCCGGCGTCCGAGATGGCGAAGCCGAACCCCTCCTGCCCGATGCGCACGCCCGGGTAGATGTAAACCCGTGCGCCCAGCACCGCATGGCTCAACGTGGCGTTTGCACCGATCCGGCACGCCTCACCCAGCACCACGCCCGCGCCGACCACTGCGCACGGCCCGATGATGCACCCAGCGCCGACCTCTGCCCCAGCCTCCACCACCGCCATCGGCCCGACCTCCGCGGTGGGATGGATGACCGCATCGGTGTGGACGAAGGCCGCCGCATGAACGCCGGCCTGAGCCTCTGGCGCCGGATGGAACAGCTCGGCCGCCCGCGCCCAGCCAAGATGAGGGTTGCGCGTCACCACCGCGATGGTATCCGGCGGCACCTGGCCCAGCAGGTCCGGCGGTACGATCACGGCGCCGGCCCGGGTCGCCATCAGTGCCGACACGTGCCGGGCATGGCCGATGAACGACAACTCGTTCGGTCCGGCGCCATGCAGGCCCGCCACGCCGCGCAAGGTGGTACACCGCTCCGGCACCGGCGCCCCCACCAGATGCGCGATCTCGGTCACGTTATGTGGGCCGGTGTAGGCGAAGAATCTCGTATGGCCGACGTTGTTCTGCACGGCACGCCCCAGTGTTTGGACCCGTACACTCGCATGATGAGAGCCGATCCGGCAACGACACTTTGTTATCTGCCCGCAGGACAGTGGGGACGCACCTCTGCCTGGCCAGCCCGCCGCCACTCTGCAAGACTGCAGGCCCGATGAACCCGGAACCCATGACCCCTGACTCCGCTACTCCTGAACCCATCGGCACCGTCATCGCCCTGAATCGCTACCCCGTGAAGTCCATGCAGGCCGAACCCCTGGACACCGCCGAGCTGTTCTGGACCGGACTGCATGGGGACCGGCAATTTGCCTTTGTGAAGGCGGACAACACCTCCGCCTTCCCCTGGCTCACTGCCCGCGACCTGCCCGCGCTCGTGCTGCACCGGGCGCGATATGCCGACCCGGACGACCCGCGCTGCACCCGCGTGCAGGTGACGGCGCCGGACGGCACGGCATTCGACCTGGCGGACCCGGCCCTGTCCGGCCGCCTGAGTGAGGCTGCTGGGCATCCGCTGCACCTGATCCAGACCGGGCGCGGCACCTATGACGCCATGCCCGTCTCGGTCCTCGCGACCACGACCGCGGACGCCGTCGGCCAGGCGCATGGCGCCCCGGTCGGCCTGGATCGCTTCCGCGCCAACGTGATCATCAAGCCAGACGACCCCGCCAGCACCGACGCCGATTGGTGCGGCCGGACCCTGCTGTTCGGCGACGGCCCGGAAGCTCCGGGATTGAGCTTGGACTGGGCCATCCCGCGCTGCGCGATGGTGGCCATCGACGCCGCAACCGCCGCCAAGGACCCGGCCGTGCTGCGCACCGTCGTACAGCGTTTCGGCAACCGCATTGGCACCTACTGCGCCGTCTATCGCCCCGGCGTACTCCGGGTTGGGGACCGGGTGCGTCTGGCCGGTCCCTAGATGCGCGCGGCGCCGCTGCCGCGCTTCGTGCTGCTGTATGGCACCCTGTTCGCAGCCTTCGGCGCGGCGTCTCCGTTCCTGCCCAGCTTGCTGCACGAGCGCGGCTTGCATCCGTCCGGCATTGGCGTGGTGCTGGCC
>CAXTOB010000344.1:0-7003 GCA_964245505.1 uncultured Acetobacteraceae bacterium
ATCCTGTCTGGTCCCTCAGCAAACCCCTGGAGGCTTGCGCACAGATAAAAAGCTAAGCAGGCTTGCGCGGCCTGGCACGGCCTAAGGCAATCGGTGTGACAGGCCGCGCAGGCCTGCTCAGTAGATCGCGGGCTCCGGCACCGGCGCCCCGTGGTCTGTCCGCAGGAAGTCGAAGTCGCAACCCTCGCTGGCCTGCTGGATGTGCTGCGTGAACATCTGGCCGTAGCCGCGCTCATAGCGGGGCGGCGGCGGCGTCCAGGCCGCACGCCGGGCCGCAAGCTCCTCGTCGGAGACCTCCATGCGTATGCTGCGTGCCGGCACGTCCACCGTCACGATGTCCCCCGTCCGCAGCAGCGCCAACGGCCCGCCCACCCAGCTTTCCGGCGCCACGTGCAGCACGCAGGCGCCATAGCTGGTGCCCGACATCCGCGCATCCGACATCCGCATCATGTCGCGGTGGCCTTCCTGCAGCAGCCGCTTGGGCATCGGCAGCATCCCCCATTCCGGCATCCCCGGCCCGCCCTGCGGCCCGGCGTTGCGCAGCACCAGCACATGGTCGGGCGTCACGTCCAGCAGCGGGTCGTCCACCGCCTTCTTCATGCTGGGATAATCGTCGAACACCAGCGCCGGGCCGCTGTGCCGCAGGAAGCGCTGGTCCATCGCCGCCGGCTTGATGACGCAGCCATCCGGGGCCAGGTTGCCGCGCAGCACGGCCAAGGACCCCTCGCCGTAGATCGGCCGGTCCACCGTGCGGATCACGTCGTCGTTGAAGGTGCGTGCGCCCTCGATGCTCTCGCCCAGCGTGCGGCCGGTCACGGTTAGGCAAGACAGGTCCAAGTGCTCGCGGATGTTCTGCATCAGCGCGCGTATGCCGCCGGCGTAGAAGAAGTCCTCCATCAGATACTGGTTGCCAGACGGCCGCACGTTGCCGATCACCGGCACCCGGCGGCTGTAGTGCTCGAAGTCGTCCAGCCCGACATCGTGCCCGGCGCGCCGGGCCATGGCGATCAGGTGGATGATCGCGTTGGTCGAGCAGCCCATAGCCATGGCAACAGCAATCGCATTGCCGAAGGCGGCGCGGGTCTGGATGCGCCGCGGCGTCAGGTCCTCCCACACCATGTCCACGATCCGCCGCCCGCTTTCGGACGCCAGCCGGATATGCCCGGCGTCGGCGGCCGGGATGGAGCTGCCGCCCGGCAGCACCATGCCGACAGCCTCGGCAATAGCGGTCATGGTGCTGGCGGTGCCCATCGTCATGCAGGTGCCGTAGCTGCGGGCGATGCCGCCCTCCACCCCCAGCCAGTCCTGGTCGGTTATCTTCCCGGCCCGCAGCTCGTCCCAGTACTTCCAGCTATCGGACCCGGAGCCGAGCGTCCGGCCCTGCCAGTTGCCGCGCAGCATGGGGCCGGCCGGCACGAAGATCGCGGGAATGTCCATGCTGGTCGCGCCCAGCAGCAGGGCGGGCGTGGTCTTGTCGCAGCCGCCCATCAGCACCGCCCCATCTATGGGGTGGGCGCGCAGCAGCTCCTCCGCCTCCATCGCCAGCATGTTGCGATACAGCATGGAGGTGGGCTTGAGATACGACTCCGACAGCGAGAGCGCTGGCAGCTCCACCGGGAAGCCGCCAGCCATCAGGACGCCGCGCTTCACGTCCTCCACCCGCGACTTGAAGTGCATGTGGCAGGGCTGCAGGTCGGACCAGGTGTTCAGGATCGCAATCACCGGCCGGCCGGTCCATTCTTCTGGTGCGTAGCCCATCTGCATGGCGCGGCTGCGGTGGCCGAAGCTGCGGAGGTCGGCCGGGCCGAACCAGCGGGCGGAGCGGAGGTCGCCGGGCGCCTTGCGCCGGGTCAGCGGCTCGGCTGGGATGGTGCCCGGCTCTAGCTGGGGGTTGGACGGGGGCAGGTCCATCTGGGTGATCCTTCTCGCAGCCTTACTGGATGCCATACAGAACACCCGATTGAACAAATCAACCATGGCTCTTGGGTCGGGGGCCGGCGCGGCATCCATTCATTACCTTGTCGTTGCAGCGCAACATTGGCTTGCAGGAAGTCGGCAATTGCTATGCCATCCCATTATGCCGGACCCCACCGAGCCGCTTTGGATTCGCAATCCCCTGGCCATCCTGGCGGACGCGCCGGGCGGCGTGGTGGTGGAGGATGGGCGCATCCTTGAACTGGTGCCCGCCGGCGGCGCCCCGTCCCGGCCAACCAAGTCGTTTGACGCCAGCCGGCACGTCGTGATCCCCGGGTTGGTCAACACGCACCACCACTTCTACCAGACGCTGACCCGCGCCTGCCCGGCGGCGCTGGACCGTACGCTGTTTCCCTGGCTCCAGGCGCTGTATCCGCTATGGGCACGCCTAACGCCGGACGCCCTGGACGCCGCGGTGACGGTGGCGATGGCGGAGCTGCTGCTGTCCGGCTGCACCACCACGACCGACCACCATTACGTGTTCCCCGCCGGGCTGGAGGACGCCATCGGCATCGAGGCCGCGGCAGCCGCCCGGCTGGGCATACGCGCGGTGCTGACGCGCGGCTCCATGGACCTGTCGGTGCGCGATGGCGGCCTGCCGCCCGACAGCGTCGTGCAGGACACCGACACGGTCCTCGCCGACAGTGAGCGGCTGATTGCCCGGCACCACGACCCGCGGCCGCACGCCATGCTGCAGATCGCGCTGGCGCCGTGCTCGCCCTTCTCCGTCACCACCGGGCTGATGCGGCGGACCGCGGAGCTGGCCGCGCGGACCGGGGTGCGGCTGCACACGCATTTGGCGGAAACGGTGGACGAAGCGGAATTTTGCCAGGCGCGGTTCGGCTGCTCGCCGCTGGACTACCTGGACGGGTGCGGCTGGCTGCGCCCGGGCACCTGGCTGGCGCATGGCATCCATTTCTCAGGGCCGGACATGACGCGTCTGGGGGCCGCAGGGGTGGGCGTGACGCATTGCCCCTGCTCCAACCAGGTGCTGGCGTCCGGCACCTGCCAGGTTTGTGCGCTGGAGCGCGCGGGTGTCGCTGTCGGGCTGGGGGTGGACGGCTCCGCCTCCAACGACGGGTCAAACATGATGCAGGAGGTACGCGCCGCCTTCCTGGTGCAGCGGGCCGCCAACGGCATCGGCGCCGTCAGCCACCGGGACGCGCTACGTTGGGCGACAGAGGGGTCTGCTGCATGCCTCGGCCGTCCGGAGCTGGGCCGCATCGCGCCAGGGGCCGCCGCGGACCTGGCGCTTTTCCGGCTGGACGAGCTGCGGTTCTCCGGCGCCGGCGACCCGCTGGCGGCGCTGGTGCTGTGCGGGGCGCACCGGGCGGATCGGGTGATGGTGGCCGGGCGCTGGGTGGTGGAGGACGGCGCCGTGCCCGGCCTGGACCTGCCGGCGCTGATGGCTCGGCACTCCGCCGCCGCGGCGGCGCTGGTGGGATGAGGTTGGTGGCGAGGCCTTTGCTGGGCCCCGCTATGGCCGCTGATCCTTCCCCTGCGCCTTCGCCTGGCAGGGATCAGGTGACGGTGATGCCGGGCATCCAGGATGCCTGTTCGCGCTGACGGCCCTCGTAGGCTTCGATGGAGGCGCCCTGCTGCATGGTCTGGCCGATGTCGTCCAGCCCCTCCAGCATCAATCCCTTGCGGAACGGGTCCACGTTGAAGGAAATCTCCTCCCCGTTGGGACGGATCACTACCTGCCGCGCCAGGTCCACAGTGATCCGGGCGTTGCCGCCCATCGCCGCATCGCCCATCAACTGGTCGCACACCTCCCGTGGCAGCACGACCGGCAGGATGCCGTTCTTGAAGCAGTTGTTGTTGAAGATGTCGGCAAAGCTGGGTGCGATCACGCAGCGTATGCCAAAATCCAGCAGCGCCCAAGGCGCGTGCTCACGCGACGAGCCGCAACCGAAGTTCTCGTGCGCAATCAGGATCTCCGCCTGACGATAAGGCTCCCGGTTCAGCACGAAGTCCGGGCGCTCCTGCCCCGCCCCGTCATACCGGAGCGTGTGCATCAGGTGGACGCCCAGCCCGGTGCGCTTGATCGTTTTGAGGAACTGCGCCGGAATGATCTTGTCTGTGTCCACGTTGGCCAGCGGCAACGGCGCCGCCACGCCCGTCAGCGTCGTGAAGGCCTGCATTACCCAATGCTCCTGACGTCGGTCAGCCGGCCGGTAACGGCGGCAGCGGCGGCCATCGCCGGGGACATCAGGTGGGTGCGCCCGCCGGGTCCCTGCCGCCCCTCGAAGTTGCGGTTGCTGGTGCTGGCGCAGCGCTGGCCCGGCGTCAGCTTGTCCGGGTTCATGCCCAGGCACATGCTGCACCCAGCCTCCCGCCACTCGAAGCCGGCGTCGAGGAACACCTGGTCCAGGCCCTCGGCCTCGGCCATTTGCTTTACGATGCCGCTGCCGGGCACGACCATGGCGCGGACACCCTGGGCCACGTGCTTGCCGCGGACAATGCCGGCCGCAGCGCGCAAGTCAGGCAGGCGGCCATTGGTGCAGGAACCAATGAAGACGACGTCCACGGGAATGTCGGTCAGCTTCTCGCCTGGGGTCAAGGCCATGTAATCCAGCATGCGGACCATCTGGGCACGCGCGGCCTCGTCTTCGACGCTGGCCGGGTCGGGGACGGAGCCGGTGATGGGCAGCACGGCCTCCGGGCTGGTCCCCCAGCTCACCATCGGGGCGATCTCGTCGGCATGCAGGGTCACCACGCGGTCGTAGTGGGCGCCAGGGTCGCTCGGCAGGGTGCGCCAGTATTCGACGGCGCGGTCGAACGCCTCGCCCTGTGGGGCATACGGGCGGCCACGGACATATTCGAAGGTCGTATCATCCGGGGCGATCATGCCGGCCCGCGCCCCGGCCTCGATGCTCATGTTGCAGATCGTCAGCCGCCCGGCCATGTCGAGCGCGCGTATGACCTCGCCGGCATACTCGATTACGTGGCCGGTGCCGCCGGCGGTGCCGATCTTGCCGATGATGGCCAGCACCACGTCCTTGGCGGTGACGCCGGGCGCGAGGGTGCCGTCCACCTGCACCAGCATGTTCTTCGCCGGCTTCTGCAGCAGGGTCTGGGTGGCCAGCACATGCTCCACCTCAGACGTGCCGATGCCGAAGGCCAGAGCACCCATTGCCCCGTGGGTACTGGTGTGACTATCGCCGCAGACGATGGTGAACCCGGGCAGGCTGATGCCCTGCTCCGGCCCGATGATGTGGACGATGCCCTGCCGTGCGTCCAGCACCGGGAAGTAGGGGACGCCGAACTCGGCCACGTTGCGCTCCAGGGTTTCCACCTGCAGGGCGCTTTCCGGCTCGGCGATGCCGACGCTGCGGTCCGACGTTTGGATGTTGTGATCCGCGACGGCGATGGTGGCATCGGGACGGCGAACGCGGCGGCCGGCCAGGCGCAGGCCCTCGAACGCCTGCGGGCTGGTGACCTCGTGCACGAGGTGGCGGTCTATGTAGAGGATGCACGTCCCGTCCGGCATCTGCTGGACCACGTGTGCGGCCCACACTTTGTCGAACAGCGTGCGGGGGGTTGGGGACATGCGTTGGTTCTCCTGTGCTTTCCGGCAGCAACGTCCCAGCTGCCGCCGGTTCTGTAGGACGGAAAAGCATAGCGCCTTCCGCCAATCAAATTTGCGCCGCCCTGTGGCGAAAGGCGCTACGCTTTTCCGCCCTACATATTTGGTCCTTAGGCGCTGTTATGCGAACCGCTTACAAGTGCGGTCATCAGGGCGGGGCGGGCGCAATCTGGCCAGAGCCTGAATGCTGCTCCGCTCCCCGCAACAACGGGCGAAGCGGAGCGTGCGGCCTAGATGGGGCTAGTCCGCGGCTGCGGGTGCTACGGCCGCGGCGCTGCTGGCCGTGCCCGTCACCGGCACCACGACCTCACGCGCACGCTCGGCAATGCGGGCGCTCTTGCCGCTACGGCCGCGCAGGTAATACAGCTTGGCCCGGCGCACGTCGCCGCGGCGCACCACCGCGATCTCGGCGATGGTCGGCGAGTACAGCGGGAACACGCGCTCAACCCCCTCGCCATAGCTGATCTTGCGGACGGTGAAGTTGCTGTTCAGGCCCTTGTTGCTACGCGCGATGCACACGCCCTCATAGGCCTGGACGCGGGTCCGCTCGCCCTCGATCACCTTGACCGAGACCTTCAGGGTGTCGCCGGGCTGAAACTCGGGAACGGCGCGGGCGGCGGTGAGCTTGGCGATCTGCTCCGCCTCGAACTGCTGGATGATGTTCATGGGATAGTCCTTTCTTGCAGGCGTGTTACGGCGCGGCGGGCGCCGTGTCCATTGATGCGGCGTGCGCGTCCCACAGGTCCGGCCTGCGGGCACGCGTGACGTCCTGGGCTTGGCGCAGGCGCCAGGCGGCGATGGCGGCATGGTTGCCGGACAGCAGCACGTCCGGGACGCGGCGGCCCTGCCATTCGGCAGGCCGGGTGTAGTGCGGGTATTCCAGCAGGCCGGCGCTGAAGCTTTCCTCCGTACCGCTGTCGGCGGCGCCCATGACGCCGGGGAGCAGGCGGACGCAGGCGTCCAGCAGCACCAGCGCCGGCAGCTCGCCCCCGGACAGGACGTAGTCGCCGATGCTGACTTCCTCGATCTCGCGGGCTTCCAGGACGCGCTGGTCCACGCCCTCGTAGCGGCCGCAGATCACGGTGACGCCGTGACCTTCGGCCAGTGTGCGGACGCGCGACTGCTGCAACGGGCGTCCGCGGGGGGTCATATACAGCAATGGCCGTCCGTCCGGAGCGCCGAGTGCAGCGTCGAGCACGTCCGGGCGCATGACCATCCCAGCGCCGCCACCGAACGGGGTGTCGTCCACCGTGCGATGCCGGTCCGTGGCAGCACCGCGTATGTCGCATACGTCCAGGCGCCACAGCCCGGCGTCCAGGGCACGGCCCGCCAGCGATCCGCCGAGCGGGCCGGGGAACATGGCGGGGAACAGGGTGTGGATGGTTGCGTGCCAGGTCATGCAAACCCCCGGCCTGGCTCATCCCTGCCACCACCCCCGCC
>CAXTOB010000345.1:0-7000 GCA_964245505.1 uncultured Acetobacteraceae bacterium
CCGCATCAAGCTGCGAAAACTATACCCGTCAGCTTAAGGCTGACGGACTACTAGTCTGATTGGGCTGGCGGCGCTTCAGGGAGTTCTGGGGTGCCGCCAGGCAGCGACATGGACGAATTGCCGTTTGCAACGTCCTCTTCCCGTAGGTACTAAGCAGGCTTCGTGGCCTGTCACATAGGCGGCCTACGGCCATGCCAAACTGTGCAAGCCAGCTTGGCTTTCATCTGTGCGCAAACCTCCAGAGATTTGCTTAGGTAGGATGGCGTGGCTCCTCGACCCACTCAGCGATCTGGTGCACCACCTCGACCAGTTCCACACTGTCAACCAACCCGGCCCGACTGGGCCTGGCTGGCCGCTTGTCCACGGAACTCGGCCAGGAACGCATGCGCCAGGCGGGACAACGGCTGCGACTCCGACCAGAGCAGGTGGGCGACAGCCGGGGTCCGGGGCACGAACGGGCGGACCACCAGCGGATGGCTGCCGCCCTGCAGCGGCGAGAACGGGTCCACCACGGAAACGCCGACGCCGGCCGCGGCAAGGACGCAAGCCGTGTTGCAGTAGCGCACTTCCACGGTCGGGACATAGGGCACGCCCGCTTGCTCGAAGCTGCTGCGGACGGCCTCGCCCAGGCGTGTCCCGCGTTCCAGGCCGATCAACGGCAGGCCGGCTAGGTCAGCCGCCGCAATGGACGCCTGCTGGGCCAAAGCGTGCTCGGATGCCACGACGCACACCATCTCGCCGCGCTGTAACACCTCGTGGGCGATGCCCGGCTGATGCGAGAAGCCGAGCGCAAAGCCAAGCTCCGCGACATGGCTGAGCACGCCGTCGATGACGCCCTCATAGCGCCGCACGTCGAGGAAGACGCGGGTCTGCGGACGGTGGGCCAGGAAGCGCTTCAGGGCCGGCGGGATGATGCTGTAGGCCAGGGGCGGCGTGCTCATGATCGCCAGGCGGCCGGACCGGCTTTCGCGCAGGTCGCGCACCCGGTTCTCCAGCTTGGCGTGCAGGGCGAATAGCGCCTCGCTTTCCTCATGCAGGCTGAGCGCCTCCACGGTGGGGAACAGGCGGTTGTTGATGCGATGGAATAGGGCGAAGCCGGCCTGCGACTCCATGATTTTCAGCGCGTTGCTGATGGCCGGTTGTGACAAGGCCAGCTCCTCGGCCGCGGCGACCGTTGTGCGGTGGCGGATGAGCGCCCGCAGGATTTCGAGCTGGCGCAACGTCATATAGGTTCCAGTGATAGACTGTCGGGATTTAGCATAGCTTGAATGATCGCTTCTGCATGCATTCCGTGCAATTCGATGGTATCCGGCATAAACCAGCACCAGAGACACCCGCATATCTGCTGTTTGCTGCATTGGGAGGCAGAGTGACCCGATTGATCCGAGTGGCCGCCGCGCAGATGGGTCCTAACCAGAAAGCCGACACCAGGGCCGACATCCTCGCACGCATGATCCGGCTGCTGGAACAGGCTGCGACGGCGGGCGCTACCCTGGTCGTCTTTCCGGAGCTGGCCTTCACCACCTTCTTTCCGCGCTGGCTGCTGGAGGGTGACACGCTC
Organism: uncultured Acetobacteraceae bacterium; assembly: GCA_964245505.1. Classification (GTDB taxonomy): domain Bacteria; phylum Pseudomonadota; class Alphaproteobacteria; order Acetobacterales; family Acetobacteraceae; genus DASWOJ01. The sequence goes on from CAXTOB010000345.1 coordinate 1,562, forward strand.
GACACCTTTTTCGAGCGGGACATGCCGAACCCGGCGGTTCAGACGCTGTTCGACTGCGCGAAAGCGCTCGGTGTCGGTTTCTACGTCGGCTATGCCGAGCTGACGCCAGAGGGGCGGCGTTTCAACTGCTCCATCCTGGTCCAACTGGACGGCGCCGTGCTTGGACGGTATCGCAAGGTGCATCTGCCGGGCTCCGTCGAGCCACGGCCAGGCGCGCGGTTCCAGCAGCTTGAGAAGCGCTACTTCGAATATGGCGACCTTGGCTTTCCCGCCTTTCGCGCAGGCGTGGATTGGCAGCAGGCGATCATGGGCATGATGATCTGCAACGACCGGCGCTGGGCAGAGTCTTGGCGGGTGCTTGGACTGCAGGGCGTGGAACTGGTCTGCGTCGGCTACAACTCCGCCGCCTACGACCCGAACGGCGGCGTGACGGAGGACTCCGCGTTGCGGACCTTCCATTCCAAGCTCGTTGTCCAGGCGAACGCCTACATGAACGCCACCTGGGCGGTCGCCGTGGCGAAGGCAGGCGACGAGGACGGTTCGGGCTTGATCGGCGGCTCCTGCATCGTTGATCCGAACGGCCTGATCGTGGCTGAGGCGGCGACGCTGGGCGACGAGGTGCTGGTGGCCGATTGCGACCTCGACCTGTGCCGGCAGGGCAAGGACAAGATGTTCAACTTTGCCGCACACCGCCAGCCCGCCCAGTACGGCCCCATCACCGCGCGCGCCGGGGTCGTGGAGCCGGCGACGCCCGATGCGATCTGAGCAACAGGAGACGATGACATGCCGCGGTATCGCTTTGCCGCCGCCGTACTCGGCGGCCTGGCTGTATTCGGCGGCCTGGCCGTCGCCGGGTCCGCAACGGCCGCCGACCTGCCCGAAGACGTGCGGCAGGCCGGGGCGCTGCGGCTGACGGTCAACTCGACCTATGCGCCCATGGAGTATCGTGATCCCGCCACCAGCCAGCTGACCGGCCTGGACATCGAGCTGGCCGAGGCGCTGGCGAAGCGGCTGGGCGTGAAGGTGGTCTGGAGCGAAACCCCGTTCGAGCAGCTTTTGCCGTCGCTGCAAACCGGTCGCGCCGATTTTATCATCAGCGGCTTTTCGGACCGTGCGTCGCGGCGGGAGACGGCCGACTTTGTCGATTACCTGACGACGGGTGCCCAATTCTTCGTGCTGGCGGATAGCCCGGCGAAGGCCGAAGCGGACTTGTGCGGCAAGAAGGTGGGCACCACGCGCAGCACCTCCTTCCCCGTCGAGATCGAGGCATGGAGCAAGCGGACCTGCGAAGCCGCGGGCAAGCCCGCCGTGCAGTATGTAGCCGGTGAGAACAGCATCGATGTCCGCAACCAGTTGAAGCAGGGCCGCATCGACGCCGCGGTGCAGGGCAGCGAAACCTTGCCCTATGCGCAGTCGAACGAACCCGGCAGGTATCGCGTCCTCGGCGTGCCCTTCACGCTCGGCTACCAGGGCATCGCCTTCCGCAAGGACGCGGCGCCGCTGCGTGAGGCGGTGACGGAAGCGTTGCGCGGGCTGATCGCCGACGGCACCTACAGGGCGGTCCTGACCAAGTACGGCCTGTCGGCGAACGCAGTGGCCGAACCGCTGCTGAACGCGGCGCCGCAGTGAGCGGGGACGGCGCACTGGCCGGTGGGTTCCCGGACATGTCGGGCCTGCCGGTCGCCCGGCGCCTGCACTGGGGACGCTGGCTGGCCGCCGCCCTGATTTTCCTGGCAGTAGCCGCCCTGGCGCGAGCCTTCGCGAACGGGCAGATCGAATGGGCCTATGTCGGGCGCTTCCTGACCGTGCCGGTGATCCTGGACGGGATCAAGAACACGGTCATCATGGCCGTGCTCGCCATGGCGCTGGGCATCGTGCTGGGCGTGATCGTCGCGGTGATGCGCTTGTCCCCGAACCCGGTGCTGGCGTCGGTCGCCGCTGGATACACCTGGCTGTTCCGCGGCACGCCGCTCATTTTGCAGTTGCTGCTGTGGTTCAACCTGGCGCTGGTGTTTCCCACCATCGGCATCCCCGGCCTGTGGTCGGGCCGCGCGGTGGACATCATGACGCCGTTCCTGTCCGCGCTGCTCGGCCTCGGGATCAACCAGGGCGCCTACACCTCCGAGGTGATGCGGGCAGGCATGCTCTCGGTGGACAGCGGCCAGTATGAGGCGGCATCGGCGATCGGCATGGGGCGGATGCGGGCGCTGCGCCGCATCATCCTGCCGCAGGCCATGCGCGTGGTGATCCCGCCGCTCGCGAATGAGTTCATCGGCATGATTAAGGCCACCTCGCTCGCCAGCGTGATCCAGTATCCCGAGGTGCTGCACAACGCCGAGAACATCTACTACGCCAACTCCCGCGTGATCGAGCTGCTGATCGTCGCCGGGCTTTGGTATCTGCTGGTGGTCTCGATCCTGACGCCGCTGCAGATGCTGCTGGAACGGCGCTTCGCCCGGGGCGTGGCGCGGTGACCCGGCCCTTGGTCGCCATCCGCGACGTCCAGAAATCCTTCAACGGCTACCAGGCGCTGAAGAGCGTGTCGCTGGATGTCCAAGCTGGGGAGGTGCTTTGCCTGATCGGCGCTTCCGGCTCCGGCAAAACGACCCTGCTGCGCTGCGTGAACCAACTGACGGGCGTGGACCGCGGCGGCATATGGCTGGATGGCGAGCTGCTGGGCTTGCGTGAGGCTGGCGGGAAGCTGCATCGCTTGACGGAGGCGCAGATCGCCCGGCAGCGCCTCAAGACCGGGATGGTGTTCCAACGCTTCAACCTGTTCCCGCACATGACGGCGCTGCAGAACGTCACCGAAGGGCCGGTGCAGGTCCAGGGCCGCCGCGGTCCCGACGTGAAGGCGGAAGCCGAGGACCTGTTGCGCCGGGTCGGACTGGCGGACAAGGCGGGCAGCTATCCGTCGCAGTTGTCGGGCGGCCAGCAGCAGCGCGTGGCGATCGCGCGCGCCCTGGCCATGCGTCCCATGCTGATGCTGTTCGACGAGCCGACGAGCGCCTTGGACCCGGAACTGGTGGGCGAGGTGCTGGTGGTGATGAAGGACCTGGCCCGCAGCGGCATGACCATGATCGTCGTCACCCACGAACTCGGCTTTGCGCGCGAAGTGGCGGATACGGTGGTGTATATGGACGCCGGCGCCATCGTCGAGGCCGGCCCCCCCGCGCAGGTGCTGGGCGAACCGCGCGAGGCGCGCACCAAGGCATTTCTTTCGGCGGTGATCGGATGATGAAGCGTGTTTTCCTGGCGTCCCTGGCGGTCCTGCCGTTCGGCGCCGCCGCGCAGCCCACGCCAATACGCATCGCGCTGTTCGCGTCGTTCCCGCCGGTGGCCTACCTTGTGCCGGAAACCAACGAGCTGGTGGGTATCGACGTGGACCTGGCGGATTATGCCGGCCGCAAGCTGGGCCGCCCGGTCGTTTGGTCATGAAGGAGCTGTCCATGAGGACCCTTGCCGCGGCTGCCCTGCTGTGCCTGCCGGTCGCAGCGGCGGCTGCGGCCGGCCTGCCTGTCGCCATAACGGTCGCCGTCGTGCCCAATTACCCGCCCCTGGAGTTCCGGGACCCGGCCACCGGAGAGCTTACCGGCTTTGACGTGGAACTGGGTGAGGCGATCGGGAAGAAGCTTGGCGTCACGTGGACGTGGCAGGAAACCAGCTTCGACCAGATGCTTCCGGCGCTGACTACCGGCCGGGTCGGCGCCATCATGTCCGGCATGACGGACTACGCGAGCCGGCATGAGGCCAGCACGTTCGTCGATTACCTCCGCAGCGGACCCGCCTTTTTTGTACAGCAGTCCCGCGCCGGCGAGTTTGGGGACATGGCGGCGCTGTGCGGCAAGAACGTCGGGGCCAGCCGCCGCACGTCCTTTCCCAAGGAGATCGCGGCCTGGAGCGACGTGCACTGCCGGGGCAACCCGATCAAGGTCGTCGGCACGGAAGGCTCGGCCGATGCCCGCACCCAGTTGAAGCAGGGCCGCATCGACGCCGCCGTGCAGGGCAACGAGACATTGCCGTATGTGATGGAGCAGGAGCCGAAGGCCTACATGGCGCTGGGTGGCCCGATCGCCACGCAGGTGACGGGCATCGCCCTGCCGGTGCATGACGCCGCGCTGCAGCAAATGGTGGCCGGCGCGCTGGACGCGCTGATCGCCGACGGGACCTACCATGCGCTGCTGGCCAAGTGGCATCTGACGGATAACGGCATCGAGAAGGCGACGATCAATGCTGGACAGTAAGGCCCTTTCCGGCATCCCGCTCGTCCCGGCCAATCAGGCCCCGCCCGCGCCGGAATATCCTTGGCCAGCCCCCTATACCTCCGCCATGTTCCTGTCCTTCGACGTGGACGCGGAGAGTGCCTGGACCAGCAAGGACCCGGCCCATGCCGGGCGCCTGGTGACCATGAGCTTCGGCGGCTTCGAGGCACGGGTCGGCACGCCGAAGCTGCTGGAACTGCTCGACCAACTGGACTTGAAGGCCACCTTTTTCATCACCGGCTGGTCGGTGGACGCGCATCCGGCGATGTGCGAGGCGATCCTGCGTGCCGGGCACGAGGTTGGCCATCACGGCTACCATCACCTGCTGCCCGACCCCGGCGATCCCTACATCGAGGAGGAGCTGGACCGCGGCTTCGAGGTGCTGAAAGGCCGTTTGGGCGTAGTGCCCACCGGCTACCGCGCTCCGTTCGGGGAGTTTAGCGAGGCCCTGCGCGCTGCCCTGGTGGCCCGTGGAATCACCTATAGCAGCTCGTTCCGTGATGACGTCCGGCCTTATCGCCATGTGCTGGCGGACGGTTCGCCCGGCACGATCGAATTGCCGGTCACCGCCAGCTACGACGACTGGATGCACGGGCTTTCCGCACGGTTCAGCCCGCGCCCGATCTTCCCGAAGGAGCACGTGCTGTCGATCTGGAAGGACGAGCTGGACGAGATCAGGGACTGGGGGGCCATGGTGACGACCGTGCTGCATCCGCAATGCAGCGGGCGGCCGATGCGGCTGCGCCTGCTGCGTGAGTTCCTGACGTATGCCAAGTCGTGTCCCGATCTTTGGATTACCACGGGCGAGCGGATTGCGGCGAACTTCCTACGGCACGAGGCCGCGTCCCGGTGACGGCACGCCGGCGCATCCTGGTTATTAATCCGAACTCGTCGGCGTCCGTCACCGCGGCCATCGATGCGGCGATGACGCCGTTGCGCGTGCCGGGCGGGCCGGAGATCACGGTGGCGGGGCTGGCGGAGGGGCCGCCGGGTATTGCTACACAGCGGGACGCGGACAGCGTGGTGATGCCGCTGGTGGAGTGGGTGGCGCGCGACGACGCCGATGCGTTCGTGCTGGCGTGCTTCAGCGACCCCGGCCTGCATGCGGTGCGGGAAGCGGCGGGCGGCCGTCCGGTCATGGGCATCGCCGAATGGGGCATCCTGCGCGCCATGACGC
>CAXTOB010000346.1:0-6906 GCA_964245505.1 uncultured Acetobacteraceae bacterium
AAAGCTTGTTGGCGTGGGCTCGACCGCGATGCCGCCCCAGCTGCGTGCGGAGATGACCCGGCTCGCGGCCACCAGCCCCGGATTGAAGAACCGTCAGATGGAGGCGCTGGTGCAAGGCACCCCGGACATCGCGGATCGCGGGCTGGTGCGCGACGTCCGGCGCGCTGCCGCCATCATCGCCGGCATGGGCGCGGACCAGGGCACGCCGGAGGTCCGCGAGCAAGTCGAGGCGCTGGCGAACCGGGTGCGCCTGGCGGCGCGTCCGGCGGCTTCGGCCGGGGCCGACGCCGAACCCGACAGGCGTCCCTCTCCCGAGCGGTCTGCCGACGAACGCAATTCTTAACAACAGCCTGAACCACGTCAAAAGGCGACCGAAATGCTGGCTGCGGCCAAGGAGCAGGGTCAACCCGCAACTGGACCCGCAAGCACCAGCGAGAAAGTGCGGGCCATACCCTCGCCCGGTGGGGGAGAGCAGCAAGCTCCTGAACGGGCATACGGTCAGGAGAGGGCGCAAGCAGCCGTGGCAGGGAGCGCGACGCCCGAAGGAAGGCAGAAGTCCCAGAACACTATTGCTTCCATCCTGGACAGGATGCGCACGCCTGGCCCGGATGCGCCCCCGCCCTGGGAAGCCCCGTCGCACAACATGGCGGGCCGCATCAGCCGTTTCGAGAAGGTCCTTGCCGACGGCAGGACTGACCAGCTCATTCGTGCGTCCGAGAAGTCCGGCCAGGCGCTCATGCAGGCGCTGAAAACCTTCATGGCCGGGCCGGGCCAGGGCGTGCTGGCCAAGATCGAGGCCGCCGCCAGCACCGAGGCCGGCGGCATGCGGGCGGTGATGACCGGCATGCAGCCGGGCGGGAAGTATGCCGCGTTGCGCTCCGAGTTCGACGGTGCCCTGCAGCAGGACCGCGTGTTCGCTGCTTCCTACAGCCAGGTCGAGAAGACGGGCGCGCAATATGGCAAGGACCGGCTCGCCCTCGGCGCCGACTACGCGGCCCGCAAGCTCGATGCCACCCAGCTCGACGCCCGATTCGGGCAGGCCGACGCCGCCGTCGGCGAGGCCACCTCGAAGATCCCCGGCCGCACGCCGGGCAAGACCGTAATGGACGAGCTGGGCGAGAAGCTGTCCGAGGTGTTCAGCAAAGCCATCGAGCGCATGAAGCAGGTGTTCGGCCGCGACGCGGAGGCGGGGCCGCGCGCGTCGTCCTCGCCAGGCATGCGGCCCTGACCGGGCCGCTTCCGTTCCGTAGCACCTGGTTCGCAACGGGGCGTCACATCCTCGGAGGGCCTTGAACCCGTGAGGATGCGATGCGCCGCTTCTGGTCCCCCCTGCTTGTCCTAGCCCTGGTCGGCGGCGCCGACGCCGCGCACGCGGCCAACGCCTACCAAACCACCTGGTCCGCCCTCTCGGCGGGCGACGACTGGGCCGCGCAGGTGGTGCGGAGCATCTTCCCCGTCACCAACGACACCGCGCTGGCCGGCATCGGCGCCGCCAGCACCGTGATCGGCAAGATGGTCGGCCAGCTCACCGGCTACATCATGGCCATCGCCGCGGCGTTCATGGCCTACGCGACCATCATCCAGATCCACCGCGCCGCCGAGACCGGGCGCGTGCTGAGCCAAAGCACCTCGTCCTGGGCGCCGGTCCGCCTGGTGTTCGCGCTGGCCATGATGTTCCCCCTCGCCTCCGGATTCAGCGTCGGCCAGGCCGCGGTCGTGCAGGTTTCCATGTGGGGCATCGGCATGGGCCGCGCGCTCTACGAGAACGCCATCAAGGCGATCGGCCCCGACGCCGTGCCCATCGCCCAGCCCATGATCCCTGGCACCAAGACGATCGTCAGCGGGTTGATGCAGAACGAGCTGTGCCGCGCCCTCATCAACCAGGCATCCGGCAACCCCAATCTGGTGCCAGCGCCGCAGCCGGTGCGCAGCTCGATAGGTGGCAGCAGCAACATGAGCGGCGCCTATGTCACCTGGTCGTACTCCATGAGCAACGGCAACGACGTGGGCTCGCCGGTGTGCGGGACCGTCACCCTCCGGCAGCCCGATCCGAACGCCACCAACTACGCGGGCGTCTCGGTGGACATGGCCGCCGCCCAGCAGACGGCGCTGACCAGCGTGGTCGAGGGGAGCATCCGCCCGGACGCGGAGGGCGTGGCCCAGCAGCTCTGGTCCACGCGCCAGGCGAGTTCGCTCAACCAGCTCATGTCCACCATGGTGGGCGCGACGTCGAGCTACACCACCCAGCTCACCCAGACCGCCACGGACTTCATGAGCAGCCTGCGCGCCGGCCTGTCCACCTCGGACGCGGCCCGCGGCGGCGAGCTTGGGCTGGCGGCGAACCAGGACAAGCTGTCCGCCCTGGGCTGGACCGGGGCAGGGGCCTACTACGTCGAGATCGCGAGGCTGAACGGCCAGACGCTGTCGCTGCTGTCGGCCGTGCCGGTCGTGAACACGCCGAGTTACAATGGCCTCGGCCCCAGCCTGTCCAGCGACCTCGCGCCGCTCGTACAGGCGGTGCTCACGTTCCAGGCCAAGTTGAACACCTATGTGCAGACCACGGACGGGCTGGACGCCCCGGGTGGCAACTCCGAGCTGTTCAGCGGCGCGACCCCGGGTGAGGACGGCGCCAGCACCATCGAGCAGGTCGTCCGCAAGCTGCGCATCACGGAGCGGGTGCTGAACGGCATGGTCACGGCCATGTCGCCCACCACCGGCCGGGGCTGGACCGACCCCTTCGCGGCCCTCATCAACCTCGGGCAGTGGCTCGTGTTGGTCTCGATCTCCGCGCTCGGCATGGCCGCGGTGCTCGCCTCGACGACGGCGACTGCGGGCGCGGTCGCCTGGAACGTGCTGACGTTCAACTTCGCCGGCGCCGGAGCAGCCATCTCCGGCCACCTCGTGATGAGCTTCCTCGGCACGCCTATCTTCTACGGGCTGATGTGCATGCTCGTGCCGGGGCTGCTGATTGCCTACGTGCTGCCGATGATCCCGTTCGCCATGTGGATCGCGGGGATCGCGGGCTGGCTCATCCTGGTGTGCGAGGCGGTGATCGCGGTGCCGTTGTGGATGTTCGCGCACCTGACCTTCCAGGGCGACGGCCTGCACGGGCGGGGGATGGAAGGGTACTCCCTCCTATTCAACATCCTGTTCCGGCCGGTGCTGATGCTGTTCGGGCTGTTCCTGGGCTACTTCGTGTTCAGCGCCATGTCGTGGCTGATGCTGCAGGGCTTCGGCATCGCCGCGGGCTTCGCCCTGTCCAAGGGCTGGCTCGTGACCAACCTACTGGGCGTCATCGTGCTGCTGTGCATGTTCGTGCTGATGCACATCACGCTGGCACTGGTGGCTTTCCGGCTCATCAGCGTGGTGCCGCATCAGGTCGTCAAGCTGATAGGCTTCCAGCCCGCGAACCGGGTGGACATCGAACGCTTCAGCCAGGACGCCGGCATGGTGGGCATGGGGGCGAGCTTGACCGCCGTCCGTGGCGGCGCCCAGTCCACGATCGCCGCTGGCCGCAGTGCTGGAGAGGCACGTCAGCGCCTCTTGACAGATGGCACTGGCGCGGGAGCGGGAAACGGTAGTAGGGAGCCGGGACCAGGTGGAACCGATAGCACTTTGCTGGCGCAGTCGGATGTTTCCTCACCGAAAGAGACAGAGGAGGGTTAGTTGTCAGATAGCCCGCTTACAAGCTTCGCGATCGGCTCGCTTGCAGCCAGCCGGGGAGCAAGCGATCTTGCCGAGCTATCAGCCTCGCTCTTCCGCCCGAGGGCCGCGCCGCAAAGAGCGGCCACAGTTGACGTGAACGCGGTTCTTCGGGCAGCTCAGGAGACGGACGAGTACGTTCAGAAGCTGGAGCGCTACGTCGAGGATCTGCAGCGAGAGGTAAGGGAACTGCGGGCGCACTCGGCAAAGGTCGAGAGCGACCGGGACAAGATGTATGCGTGGGCGGATTGGGCGGAAGCAGAGCTGAGGCGGCGCCCTAAAGCCGAGTAGCCGCGTTCGCAACGCCATCCTGGATGGTGTCTCTCGGGCAACCCCGGAGAGACACCATGAAACCCGCATTCCTCATCGCGTCCGCAGCATCGTTGGTCGGCCTTGCCGGCTGCGGCGGCGGCAACCTGAAAGCGGTGGCCGACTACCACGTCCCCTCGCCTCCGCCCGTCACCTATCCCTCCTACAACCCGTACGCGGCCTATGGCGAGGCGCGCGCGACCTGGCGGCCTCCAGTCTATGACCGCGACGGCACGATCCAGAAGCCGGCCGAGCCGGCGATGCAGTGGGACCGGCCGAACTACGAGGGAGCAAGTTGGGCAACCGGTGCCGGTCGCTCGCTCTTCAGCGGGCCACCCGGGACATTCTAAAAAGAGGCGGCCGGAACGGTGGACAGCCAGGCCGCGGCCTAGCTGTCCATCCCTGCGCGGACCTGGACGCGCAGCGCAAGCTCTGCCCGCGCCTTGGCGTCCTCGAACGTAGGCGCCGGACCACCGACCCGCACATTGTCCGGCTCCGGTCCCCAGCCGAGGCACTAGCTCACCAGTGGCAGGAACAAGGGCTCACCCGTCAGGAGCGCCTGGCCCATCTCGACCACGAGCAGGCGGAAGCCGTTGAACTGAGCGGTGGCGCTCCGCTTTGCCTCGCCCTCGGCGTCGGATGTCTCCATTGCCCAGCGCAGCACCGGTGCCGGGCCATGCACGGCGTCCGGTTCCGTTGCGAGCCGCTCGCGCAAGAAACGCAGGATCTGCAGGAAGCTGCGGCCGGAGCGATCGTCAGGCCGCTGCGCCTTCACGAGGGCCACCAGGTCTCGGGCGCGTGCAGGAACTCACGCGCCGTGCCCAGCCGCCGCGTGCGCGCCTGCCAGTTGACCAAAGCGTTGTGGAAAGCCGACAGGAAGAACACCGCGCACAGCGCCAGCAGGCCCAGCACGTAGGAGAAGCTGGCGTAGGCGGGCGAGAGCAGCGCCTGCCAGAACCACAACAACAGGAAGCCGCAACCGCCGGCGAGGTAGCAACGCGTCGCCCAGATGGTCTGCCGACGACGGTTGGCGAGCTGGCGTTCCAGCTCGGCTTCGCTGCTGCCACTCAGGAAGGCGATGGCAGCAAGGTCGAGCACGCTGTCCTCGTCGGTGCGGACGCGCCGGTCTGGCTGCGGCCCGGCCTTGATGGTGTCGGCCAGCTTGTTGATGGTGTGGGCGCCCTCGGCGATGTTCTTGGCTCCGAAGGCGGCCACGGGGCCGCTCAGCAGGAACCACAGCGTGCGCCACAGCCCGGCCCTGCGCTTCGGCGGCACGGGCTTGAGGTTCAGGTCTTGCGGCACGGCTCAGCCTCCGATCGAGGCGACAAGGGCGTCGAGGTCGCCCGGGATGCCGTCCGCCCTGCCTTCCGAGCCGTCGCGCTTGCGCCACACGAAGGTTGGCGTGCCGCGCAGGCCAATGCTCTCGGCCGCCTGCATGTTGGCGAGCAGGAGCGCATCGGCTCCGGGGGCGGCAGGGTCGCCCAGCAGGTTGGCGCCCCAAGCCCTGACCATGGCATCTTGCGGCTGGCTCAACATGGCCTTGGCGGCGACCGTGCTCCGGCCCTGGTCCTCGTGGTCCAGCACTGAGATTGGAATGACGGCCAGCTGCACCTTGCCGCTCGCCACGTAGGGGCGGAGCGCCTCCATGGCGCGGACCGAGAAGCTGCACAACGGGTCTATGAACACATACAGCCGTGGCGCGGCAGCCGGGCCGATGGTGCCGAAGGTCGTGCCCTCCACCGCCCTCAACGGCGACCCCAGGACGCGAGCTGCGACGCGCGTTGCGGCGGTGGTGGTTGGCGAGGGGGCGGTCGGGCCAGTGATGGTGACGGTGGGTATGGTGCCCTCGATGGGCGCGACCTGGCGCTTGGTGACGTTCTGCCCGTCCGCGGTCCACATCACGCCGCCCACTGCGGCTTGGCCGTCCGCGGTGACGTAGAAGACCTGGAAAGTGGACCCGTTGCGGGCGAAGACGCCGCGCAGCCCGTGCTCGATGCCGAGGTCAAACAGCTGTGCGCCGCGCGATGCGATCCGGCGCAGGGCCGGGGTCCGGTTCACCTGGTCGGCTGGGATCATCGGCGCTGACGCAGCGGCGGTGGAGGCAGGAACCTGCGCCGATTCGACCGGGGGTGCCTGGAGTTCCGACGGGGCGGAAGGCGGGGCTGCCGCCGCGGCAGGGATGACGCACTGCGGCGAGCTGAGGGCCAGGCCGGGCGCAAGCAGGAACGACGACGCGAGAAGGATGATGCGCATTTTGATCTCCTGTGGCTGAGGAGACCTTCACCGACGTGCTTGCGAATGCGATGCACGACGGTTCACATGCGTACATCCGGCACCGACGCGCGGGATGTCAGCCCTGATCGTCATATTGCAAGGAGCGATGCTGGCGCGACCTTCCGTCCTGCCGGTGCCTTTAAGCCTTCCTGATGTGGGCAACCGTCAGAGGGCTGCCGGCTACAACGGCCAGCGCGAGTTGGCCCCCTCGGCGCGTGCGGCGACCAAGAGCTTGGCTATGACCTGGTTGGGGCCGTTCTGCGACGCCGTGCGCTTGATCTCCGGCCAGTCGAACTCCACGGTGTCGGTGGCCCGGTCCCACCGGGCGGCGGCCTTGGCCAGGGCGGGGGCGTCCCGGGCAGGGGCGTTCTGGGCGGGCGGCATCGCGGCGTCGCCCGCCGAGGCGCCACTGCTCTCGTCGGCGCTGACCGGATAGGCCATCTCGGCAATCAGCGCGTCGTCGCCAGTCGGCGCCGGCTGCTCCCTGTCTGCCTCCGGCTGCTGCTCCAATGCCTGTTCGAGGAGGGACGGCGCGGCAGCCGCATCCCGCGCCTTCGGCTTGCGGCCGGGCCGGCCCCGAACAGGTGCGCTGTCCGGCACGGGGGTGGGGAAGGAGGCCGC
>CAXTOB010000347.1:0-4544 GCA_964245505.1 uncultured Acetobacteraceae bacterium
AATCCCGATGTGACGCAGGACAACATCGGCGACACGATCTGCGTTCGTGGGTGGACGCGCATGGTGCGTCCACCCTTCGAGTATACGGAGGCCATCAAACGGCGACTGGTTTGGGAAAGTGGATATCTGGATCATCGGCTGTCCCACTACGAGCTTGACCATCTTGTTCCGTTGGAACTTGGCGGTGCACCGAGTGACGTTCGGAATTTATGGATTGAGCTGCGCGACGCTCCGGACGGATGGGGAGCCGACCGGAAGGATGAAGTGGAAGGATCGCTCAACCACCTCGTGTGCGGTGGCCAGCTTCCGCTGGCGGAGGCGCAGCGGCAGATCGCGGTCAACTGGATCACGGCATACCGGCGATACGTGCTCGAAGAGACCGAATAGCCGTCCGTCCCTGATCGGTTCCAGCCTTGGAACGGCGCGGCGAATGCAGCTATGCCGCGCTGCAGATCTGAAGCGGAGGGACATCGGGTGTCGAAGGCTTTTATCGCGGCTGTGCTGCAGGACGCGGCCGGCGTGACGGGGGTGACAGCCAACCGTGCGGCTGGCGAATTGATGGAGGCGATCGTCCGTCAGATGAAGAAGGAGGGCGGGTTCACCTTGCCCGGCTTTGGCACGTTCAGGGTGGCCAAAATGAAGGCCCGGACCGCCTTGAATCCAAGGACGGGTGAGAAGGTGAAGGTCAAGGCCAGCAAGACGGTGCGCTTCAAGGCGTCGCCGACGTTGAAGAAGGCGGTCTAGTCGTGTGGATGTTCAGTGCCGAATGATCCACTGCGCGTAGAGCCAGCCGACGCCCGTGATGAAGACGGGGGCAACGAGGCCGAAAATCTCCAGACTTGTCATGGCCGCATCCTTGACAGGAGTTGACGTGCAATTTGATGGTTCAGGCCCGCCATGGCAAGCCAAAGCAGGACGTAGGCGATCCAGTAGCGCCCCCTGGGTGCTGTTGCCTGGTAGGCCAGGGCGACGATCGGCACGATGAAGCCGGTGACGATGAAGGCGACCGCAACGTTGTTGAACAGCGTCGCGGCGAGTTTCAGCTGCTCGTTGCGTATGAGTTTGGGTCCGGGCTGATCTTCCTCGTCGGTCATGTCACGCCTCCCTGAGCGTTAGATTGGAGGTTTACCGTCCGTTCTCCGTCGAGACCGCCAGCCCTCCCTGGGGAGGGCGTCGGCGGAAGGGTGGGGTGCTCACTCAACATCGGGCCGCTCGCCTTCTTCGTGGCCGCAGCTGACGCACGCGAGTCCGGTGTAGATGTTGAGGGACCCTTCGGCGCGCTCGCAGCGCCAGTGCAGCGCCGGCTCCCCGCACTTTGGGCATGGTTCGGTCGTGTATTCGTCTTCAAGGTCCCAGCCTTCTGGTTCGATGCAGCCGCCGTAAACTGTGGCCATCTTTCTATTTCCTTCTCATCCGCCACCCCGTAGGGCCGCTTGGATGCGCGGCTTTGCCGCGCGCGGCCCGGAGGCCCGGAGGGCGCGCGGAGCGCGGGTTGGTTGGTTCATGCTCCCCTCTCTCCGTCTCTTTTCACGGCGGAGGGGAAGCGGGAGCCTTTCGGCCCCCGCCCGTGGTGGTTATCCGAAGGCGCCCATCTCCTCGGCGGCCGACTTGCGGCTGGTGCTGCTGGTGGCGGACATCGGGGCCTCGTAGGGCTTCCAGTCTTCGCCGGTGATGTGGGCGTAGGCGTGAACCGCACCCTCGGCCGCGGCCAGGAGCGCGTAGGCCTGCAGGCCCATCTGGGCGGCGAACAGGCGGGCGTTCTCGGCCTTGCTCTGGAAGCCGGAGACCGGGTCGCGGTCCTCGTCGCGGCTGTCGTTCTGGGACGCCATGGTGAGGTCCTTCGCCGCGGTCACCTTGGTCTGGTAGAAGGTGGAGGCTCCGAAGGCCGAGCTGACGAAGCTGCCGACGACGCGCTGCAGGTGGATCTCCATGGCCTTGTCGTTGAGGTCGTCGCGCAGGACGTTGGCGCTGCGGACGATGTTCTCCTCGGTGCCCTCGCGGATGGCGGCGTATTCGGGGCAGTCGAGCCCGAAGGTGCGCGAGAGGTTCTCGGCGAGGGCGCCGTGGGGTGCTCGGGCGATGACCGCCTCGAGGGTGATGGCCTGGCGGACCGGCTCCTTGCGGGTGGTGGTGTTCTGCGCGGTCTTCGGGGCGGACTTCTTGACGGCCATGATCTCATCTCTCTCGCTGCCGAGGGGTTCCGCCGGCCCACTGCCTGCGTCCTCCCCCTCGGGTGCGGTTTTCTGGGGTCGGGCAAGGCTGGTCCCGGAAACCCCTGAGGGTGGCAGTGGTGCGGAAGTTGCGCGCTTGCTTTGGCGCAACTTCACGGTGCCGCCCGAACCGCAGGCGCTTCGCCCGCCATGACAGGCGCGCTTGCGCCTGGGCGGCGAAGCGGGGGTTGCAGGGTCAGACGCCCGGCCCAAACCGCGCGCGACCGAGGGGGTGACGCAGGCGTCCTGTGCCGGTGAACCCTGGACAGGGACAGAGAGATGGTGGCCGCCGCAAGCTCCGACCCGCCTTGACCGCGGACCCCCGCCGCCCGCATCCCAGCCGTGACGCTGCCCACCATGCTGGCGGTTGCCGGATCCAGCAACCTGGCCTACACCGCAGACCACGCATCACAGGGCCGCCCCCGTCGCCGCGCCCGTCCGCACACACCGAGAGCGTCGCTCCCTACGCCGATCCGCCGTCACCCAGACAGCGCCGTGTCCATCCACCCCGCGTCGCCGGCCGCCACGACCGCGCCCGGAGGGGTTGCCAGCCCGACCCAGCCGGTGCCCGGCGATGAACGTGAACCCTGTCCCGGAACCCGCCCGCGACGGATGAGGACTGCGCCTCGATCGGCCCCGAGCATGCCGGACAGTGCCGTGTGGCCGCCGGGTGGATAGGGCTACCGGGAGAAGGTGGACGTGCCGGGGGTGTTCATCACCCTGCCCTCACCCGCGAGATGGAGCCCGGGGCAACCCGATCGCACTCCGAGGGCCTGGCGCAACCGGCGTCGGGGGAATGGGTTCTGGATCGCACCAGACGGTGCCGAAGGGTTGCCGCTGGGACGCCTCTCTTTCTTGCGCCAGCGATGTTAGCGCGCATGCGGCGAGACGCCTCTTGGCGGCTCGACTTTCCTTGGCGAGGCGGGGCTTCTTCAGACCCGCCCGAGCTTAGGAAAGCTGCGTAGCGGTCCCGATAGGGAGGCGTCCGGAGCGCTGTGCACCGTTCGCAAATAGTTGCAGCAGGGTAGTGCCTTCGCAGGCGAGAGATAATGATGTCGAACGATAACGAGCCGGGATCAGCCAAGGCTAGCCAGCGCGATTTATCGGCGCAGATCAGGAATTGGGCAGTCGCGCTTACAGCGGTTGCTGGGCTGATCGCATACGTGGTCGCCAATCCGGTAGTCTTACGAGTGACATTTGCCTTGGTCATCGCGGGTTACACCATACTGCCAATCTTCATGTTGTGCCTCGTCATCATGCATTGGGCTCTGATCGCATTAAGCTTCTGGATGAGAAGCCCAAGCAGAATGTTTATCGCGAAAAGCTTCACAACGATCAGCGCGATGACTCTGATATTGGGCGCAAGCATGTATGAGCTACAGTATACAGCCGGTTCGATCCGGCTGATCTTATTCGTGCTGTACATGGGCCTTGGCGGTGCGTCGATTATCTTCATCGAAATCGTCGCGCCGAAATGGGAGGAGCGCGGCTATCTTCGTTACCCAAAAGAGGGTCCGCGGGTTTTACCGAAACCAAGCCCGATTAGCGTGTGCCAGACCGCAACGGAGGAACCGCACCCTTCCAGCGCGACCGGGTAGCGGGTGCGCTGATGACAGCGCCGTCCGGACGGACGGCGCGGCGTATCGCCTCCGGATCGGGAACCGCCATCACGACGTCTTCTGCCGCCTTGTCTTCGCGCATGCCCTGATAGATGGCGTGGCGCACCCTTCCCTCGCCTGACCAGGCGGTGAAGCTGACTTCGGCAACCAGGCTTGGCGCGATCCAGCGGATGGTCCGATCGGGCGGATCGCCGGCGACGAGAAGCGAGGGCGGCGGCAGCAAGGCCAGGGCTTTGAGCTGGGCGCGAAGCGCCAGCAATTCCTTGTCGGAGAAGCCGGTGCCGACTTGGCCGGCATAGTGCAATTGGCCGGAGGGATCGTAGAACCCGACGGCAAGGGCGCCGATGCCCTGGCGGGAACCGCCGGGCGGCGTCCAGCCGAGCACCACGAGGTCCTCGCGGCCCAGGCATTTGATCTTGAGCCGGTCGGTGCTGCGGCCGGCCCGATAGGGTGCGTCGGCGCGCTTGACGATGATGCCTTCCAGCTTGAGGCGGCACGCCTCACGCCGGAGGCGTTCTGCATTACCGTCGACGTGTGCGGCGTATCGGATGGCATTGTCCCACCCATCGACGGCCTCGAGGAGCCGCTTGCGGTCGCGCAGCGCGCAAGCACGCAGATCCCAGCCATCCAGGTGCAACAGGTCGAACGCGTAGAAGAACAGGCCGCCGTCGGCGCCAGCCGACAGGGCGGCCTGGAGGTCATGGAAATGGCTGCT
>CAXTOB010000347.1:4644-6897 GCA_964245505.1 uncultured Acetobacteraceae bacterium
CTGGCGGCGAGTGGTTGCGGACGGGGCACTGGCGCCGAACGCCTCATAGACGCATCGATTCCATAAGCGAGCACGACCGATCCTCACGCCTCGGATGAAGGCCTCCCTGCAACTCGCTTGGATCGAACCGTTTAGCCTCCTGTAAGAAGCGGCCAGAACAAGCAAATGTGAAAAGGTTTAGCCACTGGTGATCGCCAGCCGCGAAAGTCTGCGCTGTTCGCAAGTGTGCCCTTTAGGGCTTTTCTTGCCGCGGCTGGCGGCGTCATCGAACGAAGGCAGGTCTTAATCATGGTTCGCAAAATCATCTTCGCGGCGGGGCTCGCGCTGGCGCCTCAACTCGCGGCGGCGCAGACGGTCGTCACCGATCCCCAGCTACTTGCGGTCGCCAAACAGCAGCTGATTGTCCAGCAACAGCAGCTCGCCGTGCTCAACGCCATCGAGGCGCTTGAACAGTCTAAGGCCTCGGGGCCGGTCGCGGCTGCCGCTCTGGCATATGCGCAACGTCAGGGTCAGCAACAGGCACAGGTGGAAGCTTCACAGCAGACCGCCCAGACGTCGGTCGCTGCGCAATAGGCGTGATCGCACAAGAGGAACATGGGGCAGCCGGAGCTGGTGGGCTCCGGCTGCGTGCACCGCCTAGGCGGTGCGCTTGCGGGATCGCCGCGGCTTATTGTCGTTGGCCGGCTTGGGCAGCCGGTTCGCCGGCTTGCTGAGGTCCGCCGTGTAATCCAGGGCGAACTTCACGAACGGCGGGAAGCTGAGGGTGAGGCCGAGCTTGATCTTTGCCTTCCGGGTTAGCCGGTTGGTGAGGCGGTTGATGGCGCGGCGGATGCTGCGTGCGGTGCGGGTGAGGGCGGAAGTTTTGGTGGTCATAGTGTCGTCTCTTTCTGCAATCTTTTGCGACTGCGGAGACGGAAGACGGCGCGTCAGCGGTGTAAGCACCCCAAAGGGGTCGCAACGCAGTGGAGAACCGGCACGGTTGCTGAGCCGAGGACGTGACGTAGGCTTCGCAGAATGAGCAATGGATGCAGAAGGGGACTATGGGCACCGCCACTGGCCTCGGCCGCTGGCTTGCGTGCGCTGTTCGCAAGCGTCTGCGCTATTCGGAGGGACCGAAGCAAGGATCGTCGCGATGTCCCATCTCGCCCGTGTCGTTCGTTCGCTCCCGTATCCCGGCGGTCCAGCGAAGTTTCGGACTGCCCTTGCGTCTGGGGGCGACAGCCGCATCGCAGTGGACCGCATAAGCGGCGTGAGCAAATACCTGTGCCCTCCGTCGCCGGACAACGCACTGGCCTGCTTTGGATCGTGCACGGCCACGCCCGTCTGCGATCAGGGTTATGCCGACAGTCTGCGGTGCTACGGCGATATTACCTCCGCTCCGGGCCGGCATGCGGCGGAGCGGCATGCGTTCTGGGAGGCGGAAATCCGGGCCGCAATCGCCGCGTATTTCGGCATTGGTGGTCTGGCCGAGGTGGTTCTCCAGGCGTCCGGCACGGATGGCGTCGCATGGGTGGCATCGGCGATGGGCGACCGGCTTGGCGGGCGGCCCATGACGGCCGTCTTACCCGCCCAGTCGGAGACGGGCACGGGCGTCCGGCAGGCGGCGGCGTGTCTCGGCTTTGACGCTGCACACGGGTTCGGCAGGCCACGCACATCCTTTGCCATCGATACGGTCGAGGTGCCGCTACGCAGGCCCGACGGATCGCCGATCGCGGACGATGAGTTGATTGGCAGGTTCGCCAAGGCCGCCGTTTCGGCGCGGAACCATCCCGTCATCTACGTCACCCATGGGAGCAAAACCGGCTTGGTTGCGCCGCTGGAGGTGCCCAGAGGAGCCGAGGTGATCGTGGACGCCTGCCAGGCGCGTATCACGCCTGCTGCCGTTCGGTCGTACCTGCGTCAGGGCTGGCCGGTCGTCGTGACCGGATCAAAGTTCTTCCAGGGCCCGGCGTTTTCCGGGGCCGTTCTTGCCCCGCCCGGCCTGATCGCCGCGGGGCGTAGTGAGGCACCCTCGATCGGCCTCGGGCCGCTACTGCGCTGGGTGGCAGCTCTTGCCGGCTTGCGGTCGGCATCGCGCGTCGCGGACATCCCGGGAGTACTGGCGAGATCGGTTGGCGATGTTGACGGCGCCTTGCGACAGGTTTCAGGTGTGCGGATCGTGCCGGGCGCGTCGCATGCGATGTGCGAGGCGACAGGCTGGCCGTCGAGCATCGTGACGTTCACCATGGAGCGGCGACGTGACGCGGGCCAGCT
>CAXTOB010000348.1:0-6890 GCA_964245505.1 uncultured Acetobacteraceae bacterium
AGGACTACAACGAGAACCACCCGCACAGCGGCTTGCGAATGCGCTCACCTCGTGACTTCATCCGCAGCCAATCCCAACCAGCCCCGTGTCCGGTCTAACAGGGGCCACTCCAGCCAAACACCTCAAAGCACTGCGCTGGAAAACACCCTTCGAAGCCGTTTGCCAAGCCTGGACGACCACGCCAGACATCTTCAGACTAGATCCGCGCCACCTCACCCCGGGACCAAACACCTAATCCTTCTCTGCCGAGAATAAACAATCTTAGATAACGATGCTGATAAACAACAATCAACGTGAGACAATGCGCCCTTTCGTCTGACCCGTTAGAAGAGTTAGCCCTCCGCTGCCCAACCATCCTCCCACGGCAAGAATGGCAGCAAGTAACCATACGGTTGAAGGAAGATGTGTCTCAAGCAGCCAGAAACCCACGGCGGACCCGAGTGCTCCTCCCGTGAACGAGACGGCCGTCTGGCATGCTGCGAGACGCCCTCGCATGGCAGACTCGGTCGTACATGCTTGTGCGCGAGCTTGGTTAGAGACCAAGGCAGCCTGCGTCGCGCAGTCCAACAGCATCATACCTAAGTAATCGGTTCGACTGTCGCACCATGTTCCGAGGGCTGTAGCGGCCAGGGCGACGACGAGGACACCTGTATTAGCGACTCTATCGATCCGCCACAGAACGCACCATTGACCGGCTGCGACCGCAGTCGCTGCGCCGGCAAGCGCGACTGCTGCCAACACAAGGCTTGGTATCATACCCGCCGAATGTGTTGTATTGAGAAAAGCTGCCCAACTCATGTTAAACGCCGCGAACACTGAGGCCTGTTGCAGGGCGGCTCGCCGGAGTGGCTCGTGCTCCCTCCAGATAGATATTGGGCCGGGAAGAGACGTGGTAGCCGTAGAACCTGGAACATGGCTCCTCAGTGCAACGCTTACGGATATCAGCGCAGAGACGCAGGCTGCACCTGCTTGCATCCAGAAGACGGCCCGCCACCCTAATAGGTCAGCAACTGCTGATCCGCAGCACCGGGCGAAGACGATACCACATAAACCAAATGCGACGATCCACCCGATTGTTGCCGCCCGCTTAGAACTCGGGACCGCCGCCGTCGCGCAACAGAGCAGCCGCTGAGTGAGGGCAGCACCTGCTCCGGCAAGGAAACACGAGGCGACCAACAATGTCGATGAGGGTGCGAGGGCACACGCGCCCAGAGCAAAGGTAAGTAGAAGCCAATGTCGTAGCAATGCACTAGGATCGCTTAGATCCTTTGCCACTGAAGAGCAGTAAATAACTCCTGAAGCATAACCAAAAAGCGTCGATGCGGGCATGACGTTTACTATAGCATGTGATTGTAGGTCCCGCGCTACCCTATGAACAAGAGCTTGATTCAAATAAATTGAAGATACCGCCACACTATTACTTACTCCTATTAAGAAAGTAGGACTAATAACAGATATTGTTAGGAGTTTTTTTAACATGTCATTAGTCCTTACCATATCATAATCACAGTATTTCTAATATACCGTAATTACGTTAAGAAATTGGAAAGGCACCTCGGCCTATAAAGTCCTTCCCCATTCAGTGCTAATGAGGGTCGGTTAGACGATGTTGTTTTCCGATAACTTAGGTGAGTAAACATGAAGCAGAACATTGATAGCCAAACAGGATCCAGCAATCAGGCTTTGCGAGTAGCTAACGACTTGCAGACGACGAGTTCGCATCTCGCCCGGAAAATTTCTCCGATATGCATCAGTGATAACGGGAACGTGCGAGTGGGTGGCCAGAGTCCATTGTATGTCGCCGATAACCGCAAGGTACGTATCGGCGGCCAGGGGCCACTTTTCCGCTAGGACGGACACGAGGCCGAGCCACTCGGGCCAGAGACAGGTTTTTCGGGACCTGTCTCTGGCTTGACTTGGAAACAGGATAGATCATGGAAGAGCAAGGCGAATCTCTAATCAGGTTCTATCAGTTGATCGATGGAGCAAGTCCTCCCCATCGTGCTGACCGGGCCGCCGGCGGTGTCCTCCCAACTCGCGCGTTCCGGTATTGCGAGGCGATCACAACGGCATCCTCACTCGGATGGTACATTTATCCACCTATGAGTTTCAGCTTGTACTGGGACGGCACGGATATCTGCTGGACTTACGATGGGGCCGACGGTTGGTTTGACCTGACAACGGCACAATATCCGTACTTCTCGGACCGTTTTGACTCAAGTGCTCCGCGGGACCTGAAAGGCTTTTCACCCCCATTCTTGGCGGCATTGCCCGAACCAGGAGTTGTCCAGGTGTGGTCCGGTCTGATTGCCCGAACGCGGTCTAATTGGAGTATCCTAATCCGCTCGCCCATCCACGTTCCTCGTAGTGGCGGGTACGAAGTGTTTGAGGGCGTGGTCGAAGCCGACGCGTGGTTCGGGCCTTTGTTCACTAACATACGACTGACTAGGACTCACAGCCCCATTGCCATCAGCATGGAGGTTCCCTTCTTCCAGGTCCAGCCGCTACCCCGGTTCGCCTACACCGATGCTATGCTTAACGACTTCAAAGTCGTGAACGGCCTTGAGCGACTGGATAAGTCCGATTGGTCAGCTTACCGATCAACAGTGGTTAAGAGCAGCGATGGTGTGAGTTGTCCGATTGGAAGGAACGCTACCCAAGTCAGGCAACGCCGTCGAAGTGAGATCAAGGCGTCGGTGTCTGCGACACCCCCCGCTGAGGTGGACCCATCCCTTTAAACAGTTGGCGCCCGAGTTAAACTATCGTTACGGCACTATCGTCTGCGACTTGGAGCGCCGGCGCATGATTGCCTTGCTGCCCAACCGCGAACAGGTGGCCGCCGAAGCGTGGCTGCGCCGTAAGTGGAAGCCCACCCCCACATTCCGGCTTGGTCCTGGGTTGAGCATCCTGTGCGCCGTGGCAATTGGGGCGGTGTGTGATGGACGTGGCGCGAAGGCAGCAACGCGACGCTCTGCTCCCGCTTCGCCGCCATCCGGGTCCGCCCGGGGCATTGCGACTACAACCGCACCGAACCGCGTCCGGAGGAGTGGTTCCTGGTCGAGTGGCCGCCCGGCGAGCCGGAACCCACCAAATACTGGCTGTCCGAGCAACACCGCTGGTATAGCAGCGTGCTGCGCGGCCATTACGGCTACTTCGGCATGCCGCACAACTGGCGTTCTCTCAACGGGCCGTAAGAAGCAGCGGACACGATCGCGGATGTGGGACGGGAGACTTTTATGGTGCCGCCCCGCATCATGGGTAAGATGGTACATCCCGCTTTCCGGTCTACAGCTGTCCGGTTGATGGTTCGGAGACATCTCGCTCGTGTCATAACCCATGGGGCACTTGATGCTCCCACGCTGGGCGGAGACGGCGCCAGCGGCCAAATTGACCGTTGTATTCTTGATTTGTTCTCATGGGAGTGACGGAATCTTGCAAACGGGTATTGCCGACTTGACCCTTAATCGGTCGCAATGACGCACCCCAACCAGACCTGGATTGGCCCCATGCGCCTTCGCCCCTTGCTCACCCTGGCCGGCTTTCCCCCGGCGGCCCTGCTGGCCGCTTGCCTGGCCTGCACTCAGGCTGCTGCGCAGGAGCCGGATGGACGGTCGACCTTGCAGGTCAGGGTGGGCGAGACGCATCAGATCGCCGTGTTCGGTGGCCACAAGAGCGACTGCGTGACCAGTACGCCGCCGAACTCCATCGACGTCGTCCAGCCTCCGAAGCTCGGGACGCTGTCCCAGCGCGAGGGCGCCCCCTACACCTCGCACCACTCGCTTGCAGGCACCTGCCTCGGCTCGCGCTTCGTCGGGACGGGCGTGGATTACACGGCGCGCAAACCCGGCTCCGACACGGTGGCGCTAGACGGCATCTACAACAACGGCCAGCAACACAAGGTTGTCACGATCATCGTCGTTCCTTGATGCTATCGGTATCACCCAGCTTCAGAGAAACCACGTTGCCGCTGCCCTGACATCTGCACGACACCGGTTAAAGCTCGCCCGCCGCCACAGAATGCGGAACGCTCCTGTGGCGGCGAACGGCGCAGCGCCAGTGCTACTTCCATCGCCCACGACTACGGGAACCCTGGCAATGGGGAGGGCTGGAGCGGGACGATCAACCCGTCCCGTAGCGTCTGTGAACCTTCAGAGTGGGCCTACACAAGCGCGATCATAACCAGAAAAGATTAATAGATGGTTGCTGTCGCCATCCCGACTCGGCAACCAATTCCGAACGCTTTCCGTCCGGCCCCAAGCCGCTAGTGGATATGCTCGCCCGTATTCGGCCGCTCCCTTGCAAGCACCTTTACAGCCTCGAAGATGTGCATCCAAACCGCTTGGCCCAGCAAATCGCCCTCCAACTCAATGCCACGCTGCAACGCGTGCCGGGCTGCCTCCGACGTTCCGTGCCTTTCGATCAAGAGCCGAGCACACCGGTAGATGTCTAAATCATTCGGCGCCGAACTTGTTATCATCCTATGATCCCTAGCGTGCCACGCCGCCATGATGCGAGCACGTTCCTCGCGCATGATGCGAGAACGACCGGCTGCCATCGCCGCACCGTGCCGTCACGGCCCCGTAATCTTGATTGCCATGTGTGGGACCGTGAACCTTGGACCGTCGACCGAGCGATAATAGTGCCCCTCTCGCGCGAGCGCGCCGAGCGGCCAAGCAGGGGCGACGGCGGCGAACATGAGGCCAAGGCAAAGCCAGCGTGACATTGCCGCCTGTCTCATTTCAGCCGCTCGGCGACGATCGTAAGCGCCTCCTGTAACGCCTGGAGCGCCTCTACCTGCGCCCAAGCCGCGATACGTTGCTGGACCGTCTCCGCCTCGCTGGCAAACTGCTCGGCTGCTACCACGCCGTCATCCAGGTCTGAGAGGATAGTGGTGATCCGCTCTCGCATCGCCTCCGCATCTGCTCCGGCTTTCTGCCACCCAGCTGTGATCTGCGCCGCAGCCGTGACAAGGCGTTCGCCCAGTATTCTCACGCTGGCGAGCCTGCCAAGCTGCTCCATGGCGAGAACCGCCGGCGGGAGGTCTGAGACAGGTAGATTGTCATTGTGGTGCGACATGGTGAAGAGTTGTGTCGTAGGGTTTGCTGAACATGATGGCCAGCTTTCCCACCTGCAACAATGCATCAAAAAGCTACCGTCTCGCCATCTTGTGTGTGGTCGGTGTGTGATTTTCTCAGCAGCCAAAAACGGGTTGACCCAGAATTACGATAGGTCGTACGGGTCCGGGGTGCTGACAATGCTCCATGGATGGCTCAGGCTGCAGGCTTGGGTTGGAGCATGACATCGTAGCCGAGGGCGGTCAGGCGCTGGGTCAGACGTTTGGCGGTGCGGTGCTTGTTGAGGCGGTCGGGGTAGTCGGCCCCGAGGTCGGCAAAGCCGAGATCGGCGGCGTCGGGATGTCGCCGCTGCTCCTCGAGAGCCCGGGCCATGCCGACAAGGCCGAGCTCGCGCAGGCGGTCCGTAGTGGGGTGGGTCAGCATGGTGTGCTCCTCAATGGTAGTAGCCGCTGCCGCGGATGTTCCCGTGCTGGACCGGCAACTCGTCCGGCGCGGGTTCGGGGCGAAAGGCCCGGTCAAGGCCGTGGCGCAGGATCGACTGCACCGAGCCGTAGGTCTGGGCGCCGATGTCGATGCCGCGCTGGCAGGCCGCCTCCAGCCGCTCAGGGCCGTAGCCTCGCACCAGGCGCAGGATGCCGAGGCAGGCGCGGAAGCCCTGCTCGGGATGCGGCTTGGCGGCCATGATGCGCTCCACTAAAGCGACGGTGGACGGGGTAAGTTCGGGATACGTGTGAAAAGTGGCAATGACAATGAATTTCGGGTTCTCCCGCACTTTGCGTGCTGATCGTCCCGCTATGCGGCATGCAGGACGCGAGCGCGAAGGAGATTGAAGTTGGCGCGGCCATACATCGTCCGCTTCATCATTTTGAGGCGACTGATCTGTCCCTCGACGGGGCTGGTGGTCCACGGCAGCTCGAGCGCCGCGCTGATCGCAGCGAAGTCGCGATGGAGGCCCGCCGCAAATCGCGCGAGCAAGGTGTTGTCCGCTGCGGTGAGGATCTCACCGAGATCTCCGGTTACCTTGCGCCGGAGAAGCTCGTTCAGGCGGAGCGCCCAGGCGACGGCGGTGCCGAGCACTGGCTCGTCTTCGAGGAGGCGGGTTCTGAACAGGTTGTCCTCGGCCTTCAGCGTGGATGGGTTGGACATCAGCAACCGGGCCAGCCGATAGCCGCGCGGAACCGGCCAGATGGGCGGAAGAGGAGCGGCCGTGAGACCGTCATGCCCTGCTGCTCGGCGACGCTTGCCGACCCAGTGCCGCACAGTGCTCGGTCGTCCGCGGAACCCGAGCGTGACCAGATCACGCCAGAGTTGGGCCGCGTTGCGGCATCCCTCGTTCCATCGTCTCGTCAGCATATCGACGAACGGGTCGAGCATGCTGCCGCTTGGAGCTGTTTCCACGATGGAGGGTGGCCGAGCCGGAGCCACCGTCGCACCGTTTTGCGCTCGGTGCCGAGTTCGGCCGCGATACGTGTAATGGACGCTCCGGCAGCCCGCAGCCGGGCAGCCTCCTCGTATCGAGACTGGCGCCGCGCACGCGAGGCCATGCTGGTCCGCTCGGCCCTGGTTGGCGCTGACAGGACCGGTATCGCTGAGGGCGACGGCGTCGTCGCTGTGGACGCCTGTAGATGCGCCCTGACCTGCTGGGCAGCACGACCCGCCGCGGCGCCGTGCTTGTCGGCAAGGCTCTGCACGGCGTCACCGAGGTTGCGGAGAAGGTGCCATCGGTCGGCGACCTGAACAGCAGCAGGCGCACCCTGCCGGACCCCGTCGGCATAGGCGCTCGCCCGATCACGGGCGACAATCTCCACGCCAGGA
>CAXTOB010000349.1:0-3540 GCA_964245505.1 uncultured Acetobacteraceae bacterium
CCGGGTCCGCACCGCCAACCCCGCCGCCCTCTACTGCTGCGATCCCGTCATCGGGGATACTGGCCCCGGCGTCTTCGTCCGCCCTGGCATCCCGGAGCTGATGCGCGACCAGGCGGTGCCCGCCGCCGATATCCTGACGCCCAACAGTTTTGAACTCGAATACCTTACCGGGCGCACCATCCGTACGCGCGCGGACACCGCGGCCGCAGTGGAGGCGCTGCAGGCCGCCATGGCGCCGTCCGGCCCGGCCACGGTGCTGGTGACCAGCCTGCGGACCGACGACACGCCGGACGACGCCACCGACATGCTGGCTGCCAGCCGGACCGAGGCTTGGCTGCTGCGCACGCCGCTGCTGCCATTGCAAGTTAACGGCGCCGGGGATGCCATCGCCGCCTTGTTCCTGTTTCATCATCTGCGGACTGGCCATGCCGCGGAAGCGCTGGAAGCCGCGGGAAGCGCTGTGCACGGCCTGCTCCGCCGTACTTTGGCCGCAAAGTCGCGCGAAATCCTGTTGATCGAGGCACAAGAGGAGTTCGTGGCACCGGGTCGCTGGTTCACCGCGGAAAGATTCTGAACCGCGGCCGTTAACCGTCGTTTTCTGCCGTGTTCTCGCCTTTTTGTCTGCCGACGATAGCGGCGGGACCGGCGGAGGCGCCAGGACCGCCTATGTTGAATGCTTTCCCATCACTTGCCCGCTGCGGATGGTCACATGCGATTTACGAAAGTTTACCGTCGCGCCCTGGCCGTCCTCGCCGGTGACCGCCGGCTGGTCGCCATGCTGGGATTTGCCAACGTCCTTGTTGCCGGGTTGCAGTTCCTTGATCCCTTGCTGTTTGGCCGGGTCATCGGACTGCTGACACGGTCGGATACCATGGAGCGCAGCGCCCTGTGGACGGAGGCGGGGCAACTGCTCGCCATCTGGTTCGCCGTTGGTGCCGGTGCGATCCTGGCCAACATTGCGACGTCGCTCCACTCGGAGCGTATGGCGCACCGGAACCGCCTGGCGGTGATGAACCGGTACTTCGGGCATGTGCTGTCGTTGCCGCTGTCGTTCCATGGCGACATCCACTCGGGACGGCTGATGAAGGTGATGCTGGGCGGGTCGGACAGCCTGTTCGGGCTGTGGCTGACCTTCTTCAAGGATCAGTTGTCCACCATCGTCGCCGTGGTCGTGCTGCTGCCGCTGACGTTCTTGCTCAACTGGCGGCTGGCGCTGACGCTGGTGGTGCTGGTGGTCGTGCTGGTCACGCTGACCACGCTGGTGGTTCGCAAGACCGAGGCCGGGCAGCGCCGGGTCGAGCACTATCATTCCCATCTCGCGGGCACGGCGCAGGACGCGCTGGCGAACGTCATGGTGGTGCAGTCGTTCACCCGGCTGCAGGCGGAAAGCCGCCTGTTCGGGCAGATCGTGGATGACGTGATCCGCTATCAGTTTCCGGTGCTGACGTGGTGGGCGGTCGTCAACGTGCTGACGCGCGCCAGCAGCACGCTGGCGGTCATCTCCATCGTCGTGATCGGCACCCTGCTGCACATCGATGGCCAGGCGACGGTCGGGGAAATCGTGTCGTTCATGGGCTTTGCGACGCTGCTGATCGGGCGGATGGAGTCGGCGGTGCAATTCGCGTCCCGCCTGTTCTTCCAGTTGCCGATCCTGGAGGACTTCTTCGGCGTGCTGGATGCCAAGTCCTCCGTGCCGGAGCTGGCGGACGCGTCGGAGCTGAATGCGTCCCAGGGTGAGGTGGTATTCGAGGGCGTGTCGTTCGCCTACCCCGGCGGTCCCCGCATCCTCGACCAGGTTTCGTTCACCGCCCGGCCCGGCACGTCGGTCGCGCTGGTTGGCCAGACCGGCGCCGGCAAGAGCACGGCGATGAACCTGCTGCAACGACTGTGGGACCCGATCGAGGGCGTCGTGCGGATTGACGGACAGGACCTGCGCGGCGTGACGCTGGAAAGCCTGCGCCGGTCCATTGGGGTGGTGTTCCAGGAGAGCCTGCTGTTCAATCGCTCGATCCGCGAGAACCTGCGGATCGGCCGCTACGACGCTACCGATGAAGAGTTGGAGCGGGCGTGCCGGCTGGCGGACGCGCATGAGTTCATCATACGCCAGCCCCAGGGCTACTCTACCGTGGTGGGCGAACGTGGCGCTACCTTGTCCGGCGGCCAGCGGCAGCGTCTGGCGATTGCCCGTGCGTTGCTGAAAGACCCACCGATTCTGATCCTGGATGAGGCGACGAGCGCGCTGGACGCCGCGACTGAGGCACGGGTATCCCGGGCGATGCAGACCCTGATGAAGGGGCGGACGACGTTCATTATTGCCCACCGGCTCAGCACAGTGCGGGATGCCGACGAGATCTTGGTTTTTGACGGCGGCCGGATCGTCGAACGCGGCAGCTTCGACGCGCTGATCGCCAAGCGTGGGCGTTTTGCCGACCTGGTTGCAACGCAGTTGGCGCCGTCCTCGCAACCGGCGCACGCCGCCGAATAAGGTTGTCATGATGGATTGCTGCACCTGCTAAGCGGGTGTTTGCAATCCGGGGTGGTGACGGTGCACAGTCGGCGATCCCGTAGGTTGGAGAACCGTCCATGACCGTTGCAG
This sequence comes from uncultured Acetobacteraceae bacterium, assembly GCA_964245505.1. Taxonomy (GTDB): domain Bacteria; phylum Pseudomonadota; class Alphaproteobacteria; order Acetobacterales; family Acetobacteraceae; genus DASWOJ01. The sequence continues at coordinate 2,597 of CAXTOB010000349.1, forward strand.
CCATCCTGAAGCAGAAAGGGTCCGATGTGGCCCATGTCCGTCCCACGGCGACCGTCGCCGAGGTCGTGCAGATCCTAGTGGAGAGGCGGATTGGCGCCGTGCTGGTCCTTGATACGGCTGGGCAGGTGCTGGGAATACTCAGCGAGCGCGATGTCGTCCGGAGCCTGGCCGAGCAGGGTGCGCGCACCTTGGAGATGACTGCGGCACAACTGATGACAACCGAGCTGCACACTTCCGAGCCCAAGACGACGGTGGCCGAGGCCACGGCCATGATGACGGCTGGGCGGTTCCGGCACCTGCCGGTGATGGATGGCGAGCACCTGCTCGGTATCGTCAGCATCGGCGATGTCGTGAAGGCGCGGTTGAGCCAGCAGGACCAGGAGGTGGACAGCCTTAAGGCCTACGTGGCGGGGGTTGGGTAGAGAGTAGCTGCTTCTCCCTCTCCCGGTGGGAGAGGGCCGGGATGAGGGGGTGGGCAGGCATTCTGCTAACTGATGAGTAGCCTTGGCCCGGTTGGACCGGAATCTTTTTTTTCCGCAACCGAAACCTCCTCACCCCAACCCTCTCCCGGAGGGAGAGGGGGAGGAAGAGCGGCTTTAGTAGTGTTTGTAGGGTAGGATTTTGCCAGACAAAGTCATGCGCACGCGGTCGCCCTTCTGATCGGGCTGACGCTCCAGGGTCATGTCGAAGTCGATCGCGCTCATGATTCCGTCGCCGAACTCCTCGTGGATCAGGTCCTTCCACGTTGTGCCATAAACCTGGATCAACTCGTAGAAGCGGTAGATCAGTGGATCCGTCGGTACTGCGGTCGGCAGCGATCCGCGATAGGGCGGCTCCGCAAGCAGGCTGATCTCCTCGTCCGATAGGCCGAACAGCACGCCGGCCTTTTCAGCAACACCCGGCGTCATGCTCATCTGGCCGAGGCAAGCGGCACAGGTCCACAC
>CAXTOB010000349.1:3550-6837 GCA_964245505.1 uncultured Acetobacteraceae bacterium
GGGCTTGGCCCAGCTTCTCGGCGACGTCTGTCCAGGTCCAGCCGTTCTTTTTCTTGATGCCCTTGATCTTCATGCCCAGGGCGGTTTTTGCGTCGTTCAAGCTGCGGTTTCCTTTCTCGTCAGATCAGTCAGGGGTGGGCCGGCTGATGGCAGGCCGGCGGGGCGGACCTCCGGCACCGTGCGGCCGGTCCAGCCTGGCGGGCGCGTGCCGGCAAGCGCCCGGCTGCGCGTCATCAGGAAGTCAACGATGTGATTGCGCAGGGCGTAGTGGCCCGGCGTCCGGTGGATCGTCAGCCGGTCGCGTGGCCGGGGCAGGGTGTTCACCACCACCTCCGCCACACGCGCATCGGGACCGTTGGTCATCAGCAGGATGCGATCGGCGAGCAGGATCGCCTCGTCCACGTCGTGGGTGATCATGAACGCCGTCTGCTGGCCGCCAGCGACCAGGCGCAGCACCTCGTCCTGCAGGGTGCCGCGGGTTAGGGCGTCCAGGGCGCTGAATGGCTCGTCCATCAGCAACAGCGCCGGGGTGGCGGCGAGGGCACGGGCGATGCCGACGCGTTGCTTCATGCCGCCTGAGAGTTCGGACGGCTTGCGGGACGCGGCGTCGCCTAGGCCGACCAGGTCCAGCACCTGCCGCGCCTGTTCCTGAACGCGCGCCTTGGGCCAGTCGCGGTGGCGGCTGCGGACGGCGAATGCGACGTTGCCCAGCGCCGTCAGCCACGGCAGCAGGGCGTGGGACTGGAACACGACGGCTCGGTCCAGCGCGGGTCCCGATATCTCGCGCCCGTCCATGACGATGGCGCCGGCGTCGGGCGCCTCTAGACCCGCGAGGATGTTCAGGATGGTGGTCTTGCCGCAGCCGGAGTGGCCGATCAGCACCACGAACTCGCCGCGCTCGACCCCGAACCATACGTCCCGGAATACGGGGCGGCCGGCGTATTGGCGGGCGATCCCCTCGATGCTCAACCAGGGCCGGGCCATTGCGCTACTCCCGCCAACTGACGCGGCGGGCGGCCCAGCCGAGCATCTGGTCCAGCGCCATGCCGACCAGGCCGATCAGCAAGATGGCGACCACGATGTCGGCGATGTTCAGGTTGTTCCACTGGTTCCAGACGAAGTAGCCGATGCCGGTACCGCCCACGAGCATCTCGGCGGCGACGATCACCAGCCAGGCGATGCCGATGCTGATGCGGGCGCCGGTCATGATGGTGGGGGCCGCCGCGGGCAGGATGACGGTGAAGGCGGTGCGCCATGGACCCGCCTCCAGGGTGCGGGCGACGTTCAGCCACTCCTGCCGGACGGAAGCCACGCCGAACGCGGTGTTCAGCAGCATCGGCCAGATGGCGCAGATGAAGATGACGAAGATCGCCGATATGCCGCTGTCCCGGATGGTGTAGAGCGCCAGGGGCATCCAGGCGAGCGGGCTTACGGGGCGCAACACCTGGATGATCGGGTCCAGCGCGCCATTCAGCACCGGGCTCATGCCGATCAGGAAGCCTAGTGGGACCGCTAGCAGCACCGCTAGGCCGAAGCCGAGGGAGACCCGCAGCAGGGACCAGCCGAGCTGGTTGCCTAGGCCCTGGTCGTTGGTGCCGCGGACGTAGAAGGGGTCCTTGAGGTGGTGCCAGGCGCGTTCCGCGATGTCGGATGGGCGCGGCATTGGGGTTTGCTGGCCCTGTTGCGCGGCGGCGCCGATCAGCTTGGCGTATTCCGGGTCCAGCGCCGGGCCGTTGGCGGCGGAGGGAGTGGCGGCGATCTGCCAGGTGCCCAGGGACAGGACGAGGATGGTCAGCAGCAGCAGGGCGGAGCGTAGGCGGAGGGGCACTAAACGAGGTCTCCGGCCGTTGCTGGAGATAGAGCAAGTTCGCAAGCTCTGCTCCCTCTCCCTCTGGGAGAGGGTTGGGGTGAGGGAAGCCAGGCAGCACCATGCTGGCCAGAATGGTCGCTGGTCGCTGCTTGATTGGGAGGGTTGGGGCTTGTGGCCTTTCCCTCACCACAACCCTCTCCCGGAGGGAGAGGGAGAAGGAAAGCGGGCGCTTTCAGGGTGTCGGGCTTATGCACGTCGGATGGCGAAGGAGTTGGTGTAGCCTTCGGGGTCCGCCGGGTCGAAGGTCTTGCCCATGATGGTGTGGGACCGGTAGGCATTGTCCGGCACCGGCAGGCCCAACTCCTTCATCTTCGCGCCGGCGTCGGTTGCGAGGTAAACCTGCTGCGCCACGTCACGCCATTGCAGGTCGCCCTTCACCTGTCCCCATCGCTTCATCTGGGTCATGATCCATAACGCCATGCTCTGATAGGGGAACGGCTCGAAGCTCACGCGGTCCGGTACGCGCTGGACCGTGCCCAGGCCATCCGCATAAGTGCCGGTCAGCGCCTGTTCCACCACGGTAGGCGGCTGGTTCAGGTAGTTCTGGGCGGAGATTACGTCTGCGATCTGCTTGCGATGCTCCGCCTTGTTGGCGTAGGCCGCCGCCTCGATGACCGAACGCAGCAGCGCCTGGTAGGTGTTCGGCGCTTCCGTGACCATCTTGCGCGACACGGCGAAGGCGCAGCAGGGATGGCCGTCCCACAGCTCACGCGTCAGGACGTGGATGAAGCCCACCCCGTCGAACACCGCCCGCTGATTGAAGGGATCGGGGCCGAGGAAGCCGTCTATGTTCTCGGCCCGCAGGTTCGCCACCATGTCCGCCGGTGGGATCACGCGGAGCTGCACATCATGGTCCGGGTCCAGCCCGGCCTCGGCCAGGTAGTAGCGCAGCAGGTAGTTGTGCATCGAGTAGTCGAAGGGGATGCCGAACTTGAACCCCTTCCAGTTTCGCGGGTCGCGGTTGTCCTTGTGCTTGTTGGCGAGGATGATTGCCTGGCCGTTGATGTTCTCGATGGCGGCGACGCTCCAGGGGATCGGGTTCGACCCGGCACCCATCGAGATCGCTAGCGGCATCGGCGACAGCATGTGGGCGGCGTCGTATTCGCCGTTCAGTGACTTGTCGCGGACCACGGCCCATCCAGCGGTGCGGACGACCTCCACGTTCAGGCCGTTGTGGGCGTAGAACCCCATCGGCGCCGCCATGATGATGGGGGTGGCGCAGGTGATGGGGATGAAGCCGACCTTCAGGTCCTTCTTTTCCGGCGTGCCTGCGGTTTCGGCCAGTGCTTCCTGCGCACGCAGGATCGGGAAGGCGTGGTCCAGGGCTGCGGCGACGGCGCCGGCGCCTAGCAGGCCGATGATTCGGCGGCGCCCGGCCTCGCCGCCGAATGCCGCACGCTCGACCGCACCGCGGACG
>CAXTOB010000350.1:0-6811 GCA_964245505.1 uncultured Acetobacteraceae bacterium
TCGCACGGCCGAGAGCCATCATCGGCGCGGGAGGCAGCGGCGGCGGCCCCCCGGGCGCCCCGTCCTCCTCCTGGTCCTGTGCCGCCTTCCCGGACCCGCCAGCCGCCCCGGCGTCCACTGCGGGCGTCAGGCGGTTCGGCACCTCCACCGGCGCCTCCGGCCGGCTGGTGAACACCGCCTCATACAGGGGTTGGTGATACAACACGGGCTGGCCGCTGGTCAGCACGACCTCCACGTCCCGCCAATCCCGTCCGCTCAGGTTCTCCACCACGGCGAAGGCTTGCAGCCGGGCCGGGCCGTCCTGCCCCTCAGCCGGAACGGTCAGGCGGTAGGACGCCTTCCACACCGGCGCCGGCACGACATAGCCGAACCGCACCGTGCGCGGCCCACCGGCGCCGAGCGCCACCTGCAGCGTCCGCCGGTCCTGCACCCGTTGCGCCGCGATGGCCCGCAGCGCCGTGGCGACCTGGCTGCGCAACGCGTCTGATGGCAGGTCCAGGGCCGGCGTGTCCTCCAGCACCAGGGTCTCGATCCCCGTTGCGGTCGCGAGCGTCAATCGGTGCCGGGTCACGGTGCCGCCATTGTTGGGCAGCGCGGCGTCGAACGGCGTCACGGCCAGGATCGTGCCGGACGCGTCGCCGGATACGCCAGCACCAGGGACGTTCACCGCCTCCCCGACCAGCGCGCCAAGCAGCGCCTCGGGCGAGGCGAAGGCGTCGGGGCCGAAGGGCAAGGTGCGGAAGCTTTCCGACAAGGGCTGCCGCCCCGGTAGGCGCACATTGGCCGGGCTGCCGGCGGGGTCGTCCACCTGCAACGACTTCAGCACGTCGTCCACCTGGTCCAGCGGCACGTCGAGGGGCAAGGTAGCCGCCCCGTCCACCTCGGCCGCGAACAGGTATTGGCCGACGCCACCGGTGGACAGCGTCACCTGGGTGAGCGCCGGCTCCGCTGCGCTGGCCGGGACCGCAGCCGCCAAGAGCACGATAGTTCTCAACAAGACAACCGGCATGGTGGTGGTCCGCATGGCCGCATCCCCTCCTGGCAACCATAGTCTCCGTGCCCTGCACTCCCCTGGCAAGCGAGAGCAAGGCGTCGTCCGGTCCCGCTGCCATGCGGGTCAGGGTCGCACGGCAAGCAGAAGCCATCCGCGCCGCCGCGCGCTAGATGCAGCACATCTCCAGCGAAGCGGATAGGAGGACAGGATGGGTTCACTCGACGAATTGGCGGCCCGGCATGGCGTGAGCGCCGGGGCGGTGCAGGCGCTGCAGGACGCCCTGCGCCGCGGCAACGGACGCATGGCGCAGTTCAGCCACCCCGAGCTGGGCGGCATGGGCCAATGGTCGGCGGGCGGCATGACGCAGGTGGGCGACATGTTCAACGTATCCCTGCGCGACCGTGTCGCAGCGCTTTGCGCCGAGCTGGCGGCCATGCCGGCGGACCCTCTGATACCCGCAGCATCGCGGCGCGAGTGGTGGCCGGCAGAACTCGGCCAGCCCTCTGCCGCCGGGTCGCAGGACGGGATGCGCTATGCCTGCTTCCCCGACGCACGCCGCGTGGTGCTTGAGCAGAGGGGCGCCGTCACGGTTTATGACAGCGGCGAGCACCGGATCAGCGGCGTATCCCAGGCCCAGGGGGCGGGGCAGGATTTGGTGTTCCTCAGCCAGATCGGGCGTATCCGCGCATCGGATCTGCCGGAAGTGCGCTGACGAGCGGCTGGTCCTCAGCAAACCTCCGGGAAGTTGTGCACAGAGGAAGGGCTAGGCAGGCTGGTACGGACGCAGGCAGCAATTCTAACTGGTGGCTGAGGACGCCGGTGGCGCTGCACCGTCCGGCATGGTCCAAGAAGGCCACGTAGGTTCTCCAGGCGTTGACCGACGGCGTACTCGGAGTTTTCTGGCAAGCGGCGCCGTGGCGGCATGACTGACACGAGGGCGGCGTGCGGCGGCAGGATCGAAATCTACTCAAAGCCGCTTTCGGTTGGACCAAGGGTTTCGGGAAAGGCTTTAAGATATTCAAAGGGCTTAATACCAACCGCCAGAAGTTCTGACCTGCCGATCCCAACTGGCCCTGGTCATTGCGAGCCGGCTTCGGCGCGGCAAGCCAGAGCGGCGAGGCCTGTGCGTGCAGTCCTGGATTGCCACGCCGCAAGCGCGGCTCGCAATGACAATGCCCTTGTCAGCGGTCAGAACTTTCGGCGGTTGGTATAAGTCTCATATGATCTGGAGGAATGACCATTGCGGCGCCAGGAAGCTTCCCACCCCTGCCTTACCGAGCTGCCGCAGGTGCGGTATGTTGGATTGCTGACACCTCGGCCAACTTTGTCCCTGGATGCTAAGCAGGCTCATGCGGCCTGTCACACAGATGGCCTGCGGCCGTGTCAGGCCGCATGAGCCTGCGTAGGTCTTCATCGGTGCGCAAGCCTCCAGAGGTTTGCTTAGGAGAACTTCCGGACGGCCCATCCCAAGCCGGCAACCAACGCGAAAACGGCAAAAGCGGCGACGAGGCTGCCGTGACTCAGAAAAAGCGCGAGCAGGAAACCAAGGGCGCCGGCTATCGCCACGTATTTGTTCTCAATCAGCATAGAAATCTTCTCCGACCTCAGTTCACCCGCGAGCCACAACACCAAACAGACCACCGCCTCATGCCACCGCTGAAAGTCCGGACCACTGACAAGGGCATCGTCATTGCGGCCCGCGCTTGCGGCGTGGCTATCCAGGCTGCACGCCCAGATCTCGCCGTCCCGGATTGCTGCACCGAAGCCGGCTCGCAATGACAGGGACCAGTTGGGATCGACAGGTCAGAACCCTTGGCGGTTGGTAGCAGTTGACTTTGAAAACGACCTGCGCCGGGTGAGAGCAGTTCAATGTGCGGCAACTCCGGCGGCTGCCTGATCCCTGGGAGGCTCAAGGCGTGTCCAGCGAATTGAGGTCACGGCTGACAAGCGGCTGCCTTCCGGAGTCTGCCTCACTCCCTGGATATTCACCGTGCAGTCATCTGCGGCCGTGGAACACCATTTCTGAAACATCGCCTGTTCCGCCGCAGGCAGGGTGGCGAGGCTGAACGTCGCCACGTCGTTGCCGTCTTGGGTAATCCTGAGCGACGTCAGCAGGCAGTCAAACTGGCCTGCGCCAAGAGGCTGACATTCGACCTTGCCAGGGCCGAACGTCTCCGACGCAGCCTCGGCCAGCCCTGGGTCCGCCGTCACCGTCATGCCGCCGAACACGGCAATGAAGGCGAACGCCCGTCTGGACCTGCTCACGCGGCGCAGACTGGACCATGGAGGATCATTTGCTGGCATGGCGCACCTCCGTCCGGTCAGGGCCTTCGCCGCAGCCCGCCAACGCCAAATGACGCGCGGTTCCACTACCAACCGTAGCCCGGCCAATCGTAATGGCTGTGCAGCCGCCGCTCGAAGTCGCCATCAATGATGTTGGCGGGGTTCCATGATGGGCTGGACTTGACCTTGTCCCGGGTGACGTCGAGCTGAATGTGACGGTCTGACCAGTCCACTTCCTTGACCGCATAGGGCGCCAGCAGCACGTGCTGGCCGACCCACCAGTTGGCGGTATCGACAATAAGGTAGCGGACGCCCCAGCTTTTGCTGTCAACGAGGAAGTTCTCCACGTGTCCGATGTCGCCGTCGAGGGCATGGACGTGGTAGCCGGTGACCTCGGCGATGCTGCGCAGGTGGGGGTCGCCCTCATCATGGTTGACCTCACCCCGCTCGGCTTCGCGCACGGCGCCTGCGCCAAAGTAGGCCCGCGTGGACAGCGGCGAGGCGATCCCGCCCATTGCACCGCCATAGAGGCCGCCGCCGTACATCCCGCCGCCCCAGAGCGGGTCCCAACCATAGTAGCCGTATAGGTCGCTCTGCATCTGCTGTGAGACCGGCCGGTCCTCGGCGATATCCGGGCTGTCTTTGACCTGCGCCTTCGTCAGCGCGACGGTGAGTTCCCGCGACCCGTAATCTGCATGGCCGACTGCCGACGGGTGGATCAGCACCTTGCGCCCGGTCAGCCACTTGCCGGTATCGACCACCAGCCAGCGCACCTTCCAGGTGCTGTCGTCGAACAGGAAGTCGCTAACGGTTCCAAGGACGCCATCCTTTGCCTGGATGTCGAACCCCTTCAGTGACGATACGACGTTCAGCATGGTGCGTTCCCTTCGTTTGAAATCATGGCCAAGACACAGGCGGTGGTGCGCCGCGTGGAAGGCGGCGTTCCAGCTCGCTCCATGGCGGGTCGCGGCGGGCTGCCGCTTCGGTCGAGGGCGAAGCTGATTTGTTTGGCGCGACGGCGCCGGAGCACCGGCGCAGCACACAATGCGGCTGGCCGGGCCGGAGATCATAGGCTCGGAAACTACTCACGCACGGCAGGCTTCGCGTGACGCTCCGCGAGAGCCGACGTGGTGGAGCTGAACCGCGCCGGGTTTGGCGGAGGCATACTGGTTTGAGGAGGTTTCCATTTGGTGACGCCGTGCTGTTTGCCCTGTTGTTCGCGGCCTACGGCGTGAAGTTGCCCAGTACGGCCGGCGCACCGGGACCGGCACGGGAGTTCAGGCTCACCAGTGCGTTCATCAAGACGGCGGTGTTATTGTCGGGCAGCTTCACCTTTGGCCTGGCGTCGCTCGTCATGAGACACGGCCGCCGCCCGACGGACCTTTATGTCTGGCTTGGGGCGACGCTGCTGCTCGGCCTCGCCTTCTTGGGGACGAAGCTGCACGATTTTTCGACCATGATACCGGACGTTGCGATGCCGGACCGCAGCGGCCTTCTCCTCGTTCCTCGCGCTGGTATCAACGCACGGGCAGCATGTGTTGCCGGGCAGCGTCTGCTATGCCTCGGCAACCGCTGCGAGCCCAGCGCCCCGCGAAGCCCAGCAGAACGGTCCGGCCCGAGGCGCTCAGTCCGCGAGCCCCACAGTCGGAACGGGCACGTCCGGCGAGGCCGGCACGCCGAGGTCCGCCGCCGTAATCGGATCCTTCACCACGAAGGCATAGCTTGCGGCAGACACCACCCCGATCACCGCGCCCACAACCAGCGCAGGGACGAACGACCCGGTGTTCTGCACGATCAACCCCGTCACCGTCGGCGCCAGTGCACCGCCGAGGTAGCCGCCGAAATTCTGCATCGCCCCGATGGAAGCGGTGCAGTTGGTCGGTGCGCCCACCGAGGACAGCGCCCACGCGCAGGTGCTGGTCACATAGACCAGAAACAGCGAGGCCGAAATGAACGCGATCGCCAGCGCATTGCTTTCTACATACGCCGCCGCCAATGTGCAGATCGACGTACCCAGCAGCGCCACCGCCGCCGGGTATTTCCGGCTGCCCATGGGCGACACGCCCCGGCGCACCAGCACATCCGCCAGGTAACCGCCCAGCACGCCGCCCACGACGCCCCAGGCAAACGGGATCGCGGCATAGATGCCGGTGCCCTTCACGCTCATGTGCCGCTGGATCTCAAGATAGCCCGGCAGCCAGGCAGTGTAGATCCATGTGAGATAGATGCAGCCGAAGTAGCCGCCGATCATTCCCCAGGTCGTGCGGAAGCGGAATAGCTGCTTCCACTCGGCGAAGGTCACCCGCGTGCGCTGGCCCGGCGGATCGCCCTGCGTGCGATACACGTTCTCCTCCGCCGTGAGCGGCACCTGCTCCGGGTTGCGATAGACGGCATACCATAGAACCGCCACGAACAGCCCGGCGACGCCCATGATGCCGAACATCCAGCGCCAGCCGAAGCCCAGCATCAGCGCAGTCAGCAGCGGCACCGCGATGGCCGTCCCCAGTGTGGAGGCGCAGTTGAAGATGCCGGTCGCGAGGCCCCGGTCCCGCGGATTGAACCAGTCCCGCGCCACCCGCGCGCCCGTCGGAAACTGCGGCGCCTCGCCTATGCCCAGCAGCACGCGCGCGGCGAAGAACTGCCCGAAGCTCTGCACCAGCCCGCCAAGCAACTGCGCGAACGACCACAGCGACAGCCCAACCGTCAGCAGCAGACGTGGCCCGAGCTTGTCCACCATGGCGCCGGTCGGCAGTTGCGCGAAGGCGTAGGACCACAGGAAGGCCGACAGCAGATATCCCATGTCCGCGATCGAAAGGTGCAGGTCCTCCCGGATCAGCGGGTTCGCGACGGCCAGCGTCGCGCGGTCGATGTAGTTCACCACGCCGGCCAGCACGAGCATGGCGAGCGCCGTGCGCTGGATCGCCCGAACCCGCGGCGTCTTGGACAGGACCGACATTGCAACCTCCCCCAATCTTTGCAGAAAAAGCTAAAGCAACCGCACCGCTTTGGCGAGCGCCCGGTGCTTATGGGACGTGCGCTTGCCGGGTTCCAACGCCCGCACCGTACAGCGACTCCACGAAGCGACCTCGAAACCATGCGATAGGTGCAGGCGCCTGCCATCAGGGCGCCCCGGGCAGGTTAGTGCAAGTCCAGCACCGCCGTCGCCGGGCCGCCCTTCTCCCACCCTTGCAGCAGCATCCGCCCAGTGTGCGGGCTGGCCATCATCGCCAGGCGCGTGTCCGGCATCAGGATCGGCGGCCGCACCCAGTCAAGGCACCAGCCCGGCGGCGTCCCCAGCAGCCCGAGCATGGCGTCCCGCCGCTCCCTGCTGGTCCGATTACGGGGACGCCCGGCCGGGCCGGAGGCCGCCGCCCAGTGGTTCGCCGCGGCAGGGTCGGCGGGGTGGAAGGCGGCATCGGCGGTGCGCTCGATCACCAGCGCCTCGCCAGCGCCGGGACTGGCCAACGTGAAGATCGCCGGCAAGCAGACCGGCGTCGTGCGCAGCAGTGCGACGGCAGCGTCGAAGTCCCGGCA
>CAXTOB010000351.1:0-6807 GCA_964245505.1 uncultured Acetobacteraceae bacterium
GCCGGCCAACCATCGCCGCCGACGGCCGCCTGGGCCAGCCACCCCCGTGCTGGCACTGCGCCCGGCGGAGCGTCCGCCAGCAAGCGGCGCAATGCATCGTCGTCCATCCCTGGCGCTGGCGCCGGGCCATGCAGCGCCAATAGCTGGCTGCGTTCGCTGGTGGACATCCGTAGCGCCTCCGCCAGCGGCGCGCCGGCGGCTGGGCACAGCGCGGCCAGGCGCAACAGCGGCTCGGGAGGCGCGCCGGCAGCCACCAGGCGGTCCAGCCGACCCGGGTCCAGCGGCGGCGGCAGCAGTGCAGGCAGCACGCCCAATTCCATCATCAGTGTCACCGCTTGGCGCGGGTCGGGGGTGGCTAGGATGCGCTTGAGCTCACTCCACACCCGCTCCGGCGACAGCCGGGCCAGGCCGGGGATGCCGCCGCGCAGGGCAGTCAAAGCCTCGGCATCCGGCGGACCCTGGCCATAGCGCGCATGGAACCGGAAGAAGCGCAGCACGCGCAGGTAATCCTCGGCGATCCACGCCACCGAAGTAGTCCCACACCGCCCCGTCCCGCCCCATGGACATGGCGTTGATGGTGAAGTCCCGCCGCGCCGCGTCCTCCCGCCAGTCCGCCGTCCAGGCGACGGTGGCGTGGCGGCCATCCGTGCTCTCGTCCCGGCGCAGGGTGGTGACCTCATATCCCCGCCCGCCGCTGACGGCAGTGACGGTGCCGTGCTGCAGCCCCGTCGGGACGACCTTGAGCCCGGCGGCTTGCAGCGCGCGCATCACTGCTTCTGGCGGCTCCGGCGTTGCCAGGTCCATGTCGTTGACGGGGCGGCCGGCGATGGCGTCCCGCACGCAGCCGCCCACCAGCCGCCCGCCCGGCAGGGCTGCCATGACCGCAAGCAGTGCCGGGTCGCTGGCCCAGTCGGGCGGCGGGATATGAAAGGAGGGCTGCACCGGCTCCTTCTCCCCTATGGGAGAGGGTTGGGGCGAAGAAGGTTGCACGGGACGTCCTCTGGGGCAGCCGGCCTGGGACGGACGGGACAGCGTTGGCGTTTTCCCTCACCCCGGCCCTCTCCCGGAGGGAGAGGGAGCAGTGCCGGCCTACTCGTCATGGCCCGGCACGACCTGGCCGTTCTGGAATGTCGCTGGCACGTAGTGCGATCTTGGTGCTCCACGTTCCGATACGGCGAACCACGCCAGCCCGGCGCCGCACAGCACCAGCCCCGCCAGGATGCCTGTCAGCACCGCCGGCGTCGGCCCAGGTTGCCCGCGGGTGGCCGCCAGGCGCCACAGCGCGTAGGCACACAAGGGCGCGAAGAACAACGCCAACTCGGCAAACCGCACTCTTACGTCCCCTGCGCGCGCAACCGTTGCGCCAGGTGTACCAGGATCGCCGCCGTGGCGCCCCAAACATAGTGCTCTGGATGCGGCCAGACCCAGAATTCCCGCTGCCGCCCGCGCCACTCCCTACTGCGCCGCTGAGGTGCGGTGGGGTCTAAAAGGGTGGACAGCGGCAAAGTGAAGATTGCTGCGACTTCACCCTCGCATGGCGACAGCGCCAGCCCGGACGGCAGCAAACCTAGCACCGGGGTGATCCGGTAGGCCGTGCCGGTTACGTAGTCTGGCAGCCGCCCGGCCAGCTCCACCTGCCCCGGCTCCAGCCCAATCTCCTCATGCGCTTCCCGCAACGCGGTCGCTTCGGCTGATGCATCCTCCGGCTCGGTACGTCCGCCAGGAAAGGCGACCTGTCCTCCGTGATTCCTCAGGTGCGGCGTCCGCAGCGTCAGCAACACGCCCGCCTCCGCCCCGTGCACCAGCGGGACCAGCACGGCGGCCCTGGTCAGGGGCCGGTCCACCAGGTCCATTGCGTCGTCGGACGTCGCCGGAGCGGCAAAAACCTCGTCATCCCGTGGACGCGCATCAGGGGCGCCCAGCAGCCGCAGGCGCAGCGCGGTCAAGTCCATGCGGTGCTGAACTCAGTCGGCGTCGAGGCCGACCGGCAGGTCGCCCAGGGAAAAGAAGCGTCCTTGGCTCCAGACGCCCAGCACGTCGCGTCCGCCAACCATCCCTGGGACGGCGAGAGCCACCAGTTCATAATAGACTGCCCGGCAAATACGCGCCTCCAAGGGCTGCCCGTCCGCGCGCACAAGAATATAAGGAATGGGTTCGCATGTCAGGCAGTCATGCTTGACCCGGATGGGATGATCCGGCCCTGCGGTCACCACTTGATCCACGTTGGTGCGGAAGGACAGCACCTGCCGCGGGCCGTCTCCGGTCCAGTCCAGTTCGACGGCGGTCCAAGGTGTGTCCTCAACCTCGATCCGGCCGCGCTCAGCCGGGGTTTCCAGCCAGTAGTCGCCGGCGGCATCGCGGCGCAATACGCTGCTGAAGAGGCAGACCAGTTCCTTCCGGCCAATCGGGCTGCCCCGATACAGCCAGACGCCATCCCGCTTGATGACGAAGGGGAGATCCCCGCATTCCACCCGTGCAGGACGCACGTGGGAGGACCCGCCTCGCGTCGTAAAGGTGGAGGATGTGGAGGGACAGCCAAGGGCCGCAGCCCGGCTCATCGGTAGATCAGGTATGGCATGGTGCCCTATGGGCATGGCATCGTTCACGTCTGCGTCTCCGGGCAACGCCGTGCTTCCGTTCCCGCCCTGGATATAGGTAGCCTCCCCTGCTTGATGAAAGCCCCAGCCGGGCGCAGATCGTTGAAGCAGATAAAAGAGGGATGCTGCCGTTGTCAGATTCCATCACCGACCCGAACCGCCTGCTTGACGAGGTAGAGGCCCTGGGCCACCGCGCCGCCGCCGCCCGTGCCGAGATTGGCCGGGTCATCTTCGGCCAGGAGGAGGTCATCGAGCAGGTGCTGGTGACGATCCTGTCTGGCGGCCACTGCCTGCTGGTCGGCGTGCCCGGCCTTGGTAAGACCCTGCTGGTCGAGACGCTAGGCACTGTGCTGGGCCTTGCTCCCAAGCGCATCCAGTTCACCCCGGACCTGATGCCCGCCGACATCACGGGGTCGGAGGTGCTGGATGAAGGCGAAGACCGCCGCCGTTCCTTCCGCTTCGTGCCGGGTCCGGTGTTCTGCCAGCTGCTGATGGCCGACGAAATCAATCGCGCCAGCCCGCGCACCCAGTCCGCTCTGCTGCAGGCCATGCAGGAGGGCCGGGTTGCGGTGAGCGGCGCCGACCATCCCCTGCCCAAGCCGTTCCATGTCTTGGCGACGCAGAACCCGCTTGAGCAGGAGGGTACTTATCCGTTGCCGGAAGCGCAGTTGGACCGGTTCCTGCTGCAGGTGGACGTGGGCTACCCGTCCGAGGACGCCGAGCGTGCGATGCTGCTGGCGACCACCGGGGCCGGCAGCGCCCGTGCCCGTCCGGTGCTGACGGCGGCGGAGCTGATGTCGGCGCAGGCGCTGATCCGCCGGGTTCCCGTGGGCGAGACGGTGGTGGATGCGATCCTGAAGCTGGTCCGCGGCGGACGCCCGGAAACCGCCGGTCAAGATGCGGTGCGCCGTCATGTCGCCTGGGGTCCTGGACCCCGCGCCGCGCAATCCCTCATGCTGGCCTGCCGCGCCCGTGCTCTGCTGGACGGCCGCTTGTCCCCCAGCATGGACGACGTGGCCGCGCTGGCGCAGCCGGTGCTGCGGCACCGCATGGCGCTGAATTTCTCGGCACGCGCTGAGGGCGTTGGGCTGTCGGAGGTCATTACCGGCCTGGTCGGCGCCGTTGTCTGACCGATTGAGGGCTGTAATGCCGGCAACGCAGGCTCGCCGGGCAGAAGCGCTGGGCGCTCGCCTGCCGCCCCTGCTGGTTGCGGCGCAGCGTGTGGCGGCCACGGTGGCGCAGGGCGTGCACGGCCGCCGCCGGGTCGGGCAGGGGGATAGCTTCTGGCAATACCGCCCCTTCTTGCAGGGCGACGGATTATCACGCGTGGACTGGCGCGCCAGCGGCAAGTCGGACCGTGACTTCGTGCGGGAAACCGAGTGGGAAGCCGCGCAGACGGTGTTCCTGTGGCGCGACGCCAACCCGACGATGGCCTGGCGCAGCGGCGCCGCGGTGCCCGAGAAGCGTGAGCGGGCCGAATTGCTGCTGCTCGCCCTGGCTGCCTTGCTGCTGCGCGGCGGCGAGCGCGTGCGTCTGCTTGGGGGCGCGCCCCGGCCGCGTGGCGGGCGTGCCGCGCTGGAGGGCGTTGCCGAGGCAATGGCCGACCTGCAGCCGGATGGCGGCGTGCCGCCGGTTCCAGCCGTGCCGCGCCACGCCCGTGTCGTGCTGATCGGCGACTTCCTGGCGCCCATCGCCGAGCTTCGCAATGCGGTTGGTGCCCTAGCAGCGGTGCCCACGACGGGCCACCTGTTGCAGGTGCTGGACCCCGCGGAAACCCTGTTGCCCTATAACGGCCGTATCCGCTTCCGCGGCCTGCGCCAGGAGGCGGACGAGGTCGTGCCGCGGGTGGAGGGCATACGCGGCGCTTATGCCGAGGCGCTGGCGGAGCAGCAACGCGCCCTGCAAGCGATGTGCGCCGCCGCCGGCTGGACAATGGGCACGCACCGGACGGACCATCCGCCCGAGGCGGCGTTGCTGGGCCTCTACACCGCGCTGTCCCCGGCATGAGTGTGTCGGGCGTTGCGAAAAGAGGTGCGCTACTCTTCTCCCTCTCCCGCCGGGAGAGGGTTGGGGTAAGGGGGTCTAGCTGCGGATTGAGAGACCTCCAGTGCTGCTGGACAGAGGTCTGTTCAGGTCGGAGTCAAAGCCTCAAGGCCCCCTCACCCCAGCCCTCTCCCGAGGGGAGAGGGAGTAAACAGATATGATCTTTGCCGCGCCCTGGCTTTTGCTTGCGCTGGCTGCCTTGCCGCTGTTGTGGTGGCTGCTGCGCGTCACTCCTCCGGCGCCGCGCACCCAGTCGTTTCCCGCTATCCGCCTGCTGGCCGGCCTGCGCTCGCCGGAAACGACGGCGGCCCGCACGCCCTGGTGGCTGCTGGCACTGAGGATCGCGGCGGCTGGGCTGGTGATCCTGGGTCTGGCCGGGCCGGTGCTGGACGCCGGCAGCACCCTGCCGGGCTCTGGCCCCCTGTTGCTGGTGATGGATGATGGCTGGGCAAGTGCCGCGGATTGGCCGGCCCGCGTTGCCGCCGCGAATGCCGCCCTGGACCGAGCCGCCCGGGACGGCCGCCCTGCGCTGCTGCTGACCACTGCACCGGGCGAGGCCGATACTCCGCCCTGCCCCCAGCTTCGCCGGTGCCGGAGCTTCGCCCACGCCTGGCAGCCTTGCGGCCCAAGCCTTGGCTCCCAGACCGGGCCGCTGCCTCGAAGGCCCTCGCAGGTGTGCATGCCGGTTCTGTGGTGCTGATCTCGGACGGGATCGCGGCGCCGGGCGACGATGCTTTTGCCCGCGCGCTCGCCGCAGCCGGGCCGGTGACGGAAATGCGGACTGAGCTATCTCCGGTGCGCGTCCAGCGCCCGCCGCACGCTGATGCGGAGGGCCTGACTGCCCAGGTCGAGGCGCTTCCGCAACCTGCCGACCAGCCCTTGGCCGTGCTGGCCCAGACCGGCGACGGCCGCACGCTGGCGCGGGCGGAGGGCGTGCTGCACGCCGGCGCCAGCGCTGCCGAAATCCCGATCGTGCTGCCGCCCGAGTTGCGCAACCAGCTTGCGCGCCTGGTCCTTGCCGGCCCACCGTCTGCGAGCAATGTCGCCCTACTCGATGAGCGGTCACGCCGCCGCCCCGTAGGGCTGGTATCGGCCGAAGCCGGCGCCGATACGCCGCTGATTGGTCCCTTGTTCTATGTCCGCCGTGCCTTGGCGCCAACCAGTGAGCTGAGGGAGGGCACGCTGGCCACCCTGCTGCAGCGCGAGCTATCCGTGCTGGTGCTGGCCGACGTGCCGCTGGACGGGGACGACGCCCGTGCGTTGGACACCTGGGTTGCGAAGGGAGGGCTGCTGATCCGCTTTGCCGGGCCGCGCCTGGCGGAAGCCGGGACGACGGACGAGGATGGCGGGGTCCGCTCCGCGCCCGACCCGCTGCTGCCAGTTCACTTGCTGGCCGGTGACCGGCAGTTGGGGGGCGCCCTGTCATGGAGCCAGCCGGCGGCCCTGGCGGCATTCCCGGAATCGTCGCCTTTCACCGGACTGACGGTACCGCCGGAGGTGCTGGTGAGCCGGCAGGTCCTGGCCGAGCCCACAGCGGTGCTGGCCCAACGCACCTGGGCCAGCCTTACCGACGGCACGCCGCTGGTGACCGCGGCGCCGCATGGGCAGGGGCAGGTGGTCTTGTTCCACGTCACCGCTAATGCCGACTGGTCCAACCTGCCGCTATCCGGCCTGTTCGTGGACATGCTGCGCCGGCTGGTTGATCTATCGGCTGGGGTGGCCGGGGTTGCCGACGACACCCTCCTCGCGCCGTCGGAGACCCTGGACGGCTTTGGCAGCCTATCGCCGCCGTCGCGTGCCGCAACGGGGATCACCGGGTTGGACTTGGCCCATCCCGCCGTGTCGCCGCGTCATCCGCCGGGAATCTACGGCCCGCCGAGCGGGCGCCAAGCCCTCAACCTCGGCGCTGCCCTGCCGGTGCTGGCTGCTGCACCCGTGGTGCCCGGCGCATCCATCGCCGCCTTGACCGGCGCGCCGCGCGAGCGGCCGATTGGTCCGGCGCTGCTGGCGGTCGCGGTCGGGCTGCTGGCGTTGGATTTGCTGCTGTCACTGGGACTGCGTGGGCTGCTGCGGACCGGGGCTGCCGCCGCGATGCTGCTGCTGGCCGTCATGCCTGCTCATGCCGCCGACCTGCCGGCGGTGGCGACGCGGCTGGCCTATGTCGTGA
>CAXTOB010000352.1:0-6763 GCA_964245505.1 uncultured Acetobacteraceae bacterium
AGAAGCAGACCAAATCAGCCCCAGGCCAACAAGGCGGCCATCACCAGACGCTTACTTCGAGTTCGCCGCCGTCGAGGGCCAAGAACAGGTGGCGCAGGGTGTTGACTGCCGGAGCACGACGGAAGCAGGCACCGAAGACGGCGTTCAGATGGGTGCGCTGCAGGGCGATGAAGGCGATGATCTTCTGGTAGGAGGTCGCGCCCGCCAGCGTGGCCAGGACCGAGAACAGCAGCAGGTGTCGCATGCTGTAGCGCTGGCCCTGGGCACGGCGCGGGTCAGGCACTTCGGCGAGTGCGGCAAGCAGGGCAGCAAATGGCACAGGGCGACCTCACGAAGCTGGCTGGAAGGTCGCCTCTATACAGCTGCTACGTCACCCCGCCGCCGCTCACGCGCCGACCGCTACGGCAGAACTGAATGGCCCTGGGGGTCTCTCAGCCGCTTGCGCCCGAGATACCGGCAAGCAGTGGCAGGGTTGTAACAGAACAGCGCCGCGCTGGCGATTTGGTTATTCAGCAACGCATTCTAATGCCTGTCGCCCGAGTTCTTCATCAAATCCCGGACAGCTTGGCGATTACATGATGAAATCAGGCCGTGCACTTTGGGCCATTTCATGGTTCGCCCGAATCGCACGCTGACGGGTGGTGGCAGCGTCTCCCGCCAGCTTCCCGTATGGGGCTGTGAGTACCTGCGGGACGTTTGGGCGATCCGCACGCCTGCCGTCGGCGTCAAGGCGCGCGGCCGTCGCCCCTCCCGAGCAGCCGCTCGACCACGTCCAGCAGCTCGAACAGCTTGAACGGCTTGCGCATGAATGTGACGTAGCCCGAACACCGCTCGGTGACGACCGCCTCGGGCATCGAACTCATCATCACGACCGGGATGCCCCGCAGGGCGGGGTCGGCCGCCATCGCGCCCAGCATCGCCGCCCCGTCCATCACCGGCATCATATAGTCGCAGAACACCAGTTGCGGCTGCTCCCGTGTCAGCAGCTCCAGCCCGTCCCTGCCGTTCATCGCGGTCACCACGCTGTAGCCTTCGTCGGTGAGAACGGCGTCGAACAGCTCCGCAATGCCGAACTCGTCCTCCACCACGAGCACCACGGCCATAGCTAGCTCCCGCGCCTGGCGACCGGTTCCTGCCGGGGCGCGCCATCCTCCCGGCGCGGGCCGGTCAACGCCGTGTCGGCGCCGTCGAGCCTCCCTTCGATGCGCAAGCCCTGGCCGGTGGTGACGTACTCGTATAGCGACGGGTCGAAGTCGCTATTGCGGACCTTGAGGACCGAGATCATGCGGCGCAGGCGAGATCCCACCTCCACGTAGCGCATCAGGATCAGGTTGTCGGACGGGACCGTGAGGTCCCGGACCGGCTCCCGGATGTAGGGGCCGGTCATGTCGGGCACGGCGAGCGTATAGACCGTCGTGACCCCGAGCGCCCGCAACTCGTTCATCAGCGCCGTCAGGTACTGGTTCAGGCGCACCGGCTCCACCGCAGCGCTCTGGAAGGCGCCCAGGCCGTCAATGACCAGGCGGCGCACGCCCCGGCGGCGCACGTTCTCCAGCAGCCGCTCCCCGTAGGCGTCCAGCAACCCGTCGGTCGGCGGCTGCCACAGCACCTCGACCACGCCCTTGTCGAGCAAGTCGCCCAACGGCTGGCACACCCTGTCCACCTTGACCCGCAGCCGTGCCGGTATCTCGTAGAAGCCGAAGAACAGGCCCGGCTCGTCCGCGCCGCACCGCGACAGGAACTGCAGCCCGAGCGTGGTCTTGCCCACCCCGGACGGCCCCATGACCATCGTGGTGGACGCCGCGGCCACGCCGCCGCCCAGCATGGCGTCCAGCCGGTCCACGCCGCTCGGCACCGTCTCGGTCGCGCCCGGGTCGGGGCGCGACGGCCGGGCCAGCAGCGCCTCGATCCGCGGATAGACCACCAGGCCGTCCCCGGTGATGCGGAAGGCGTGACGCCCGCGCAGGCAGTCGGTGCCGCGCAGCTTCACCACTTGCAGCGTGCTCTCCGCCGACCAGCCGAGCAACTGGTCGCTCAGCTCCACGATGCCGTCCACGATGGTGTACTCCGGCGTCTCCTTCACGCCCATGGCGCTGCTGAGCAGGAACATCGTGCAGTCGGTGGCGATGGCGATAGCCTGCAACTCGTGGACGAACTCGTTGAAGTCCTGCTCCTCCGCCGCCTTGCGCTGCGCGGTGGCGAAGCCGTCCAGGATCAGGACGGTCGCCTTGTGCTTTGTGATCTCCCGGCGCAGCAGGTCACGCAGGACGGGGTAGCCGTCCGCCTTCAAGGTGCCGAAACCATTGAGGTAACTGACCTGGTCGGGGATTCTGGCCTCGTCGAAGAACGACATGCTGCCCAGGTGCTGCCTCATGCGGTCGTGGTACTCGGCCAGCAGCGTGGTGTAGAGCGCCTGCCCGCCGTGGGCGGCGTGGTTGAAACAGATTTGGTTGGCCAGCGTCGTCTTGCCGGTGCCGGGCGTGCCCTGGATGATATAGACGCCGCCTTGCAGGAAACCGCCGCCCAGGATGGTGTCCAGGCCGGGGACGCCGGTCGGCACCCGCTTGAGGCCGGTGCTGTTGGCGCCGCTCACGACGCTGCCTGTTTCGCGTGCTGTGGCAGGCTCACGGTGAACAGGGCGCCACCGCCCGGGGCGTCCCCGACTGCGACCGTGCCGCCCATCGCCTCTGCGAGCTGGCGTACGACCCATAGGCCGACGCCGAACCCGCTGCGCCGGTCCCCCGGCCCGACCGCCCGCTCGAAGCGCTCGAACACCCGTGCCCGGTCAGCGGCAGGTATCCCGTCCCCATGGTCGCGCACCTGGATATACACCCTCTCACCGCGCAGTTCGGTGGAAAGCTCGATTGGTGAGCTGCCGCCGTACTTCATGGCGTTGGCAACCAGGTTTTCCACGATCTGCTCTATGGCCAGGCGGTCCCACGTGACCGTAAGGGTGCCAGGCCCGGTCACGGTGACCGGGCTGCCGGCGCGCCGGGCCGCGTCGGCGGCGTCGGCGACCATGTCGCGCATGAGGGCGATGATGTCGAGTGTCTCCAGTTCGAGTTGTAGCTTGCCGCTGGTGATGCGCGACACGTCGAGCAGGACGCCCGCTCGCTTCATGTAGTGGCGCATCGCGTGCTGGACGCGCTCAAGCCTCAATTGCACCTGGTCCGGCGGGCAACGGCCTGCCCTGATCCCGTTCAACAGAAGCTCGATCTGGCCGATGATCGGCTGCATGGGGTTGCGCAATTCGTGCGCGGCGACCGCTATGAACGTGTCGCGCGCCGCGATTGCGGCAGCCAGTTCGGCAATCTCGCGGCGGAGCTTTTCAACCTCGCTGTCCCCGGAGGCAGCAGCCGTCACAAGTCGCTGCGCCCCCAAGTCCCGCATGCAAATCAACTCGATGTTATTATGCAATTGAAAGTGGCAGAATGGCACAACCAGTGCAAGGAAGCGTACGATGGTCAGTCTAGCACAGCTCCGGGCGGCGCGCGCCTTCCTTGACTGGAACATGGAGCGGGCCGCCGAGGAAGCAGGCATCCACCGGCGGACGATGGTCCGCCTGGAAAATGATGCCGGCTATGTCGAGCGCCAGCCGGCCAGCCTCATGCGGTTGGTCGAAGCATACCGTGTGCGGCGCATCCTCCTGGACGGCCAGGGCCTGTCCATCGCCGACCGTTGGTAACCGGAACGGGTGCACTCCACGTAGGGCCGGCATTGGCTGATGTACCGCTTCGTCAAACAACGATCACACTGGATGCAATACCTGCACCCGGGTAGCAGACAAAACAGGGGGAGGCTTGCCCAACAAGCCTCAGCCCGGAGCGGGGACCGTCCCTATGCTTCCCGTCGCAGCAGCCGCGTCCAGCACGCTCCGTACCTTGCGGGCCAGCCCCGTCGCGGTGAAGGGCTTGCCGATGAAGTTCACCCCGTCGTCCAGCCGCCCATGGTGGATGATGGCATTGCGGGTGTAGCCGGTCGTGAACAGCACGGGCAGCCCAGGCCGGCGCCGCGCCACCTCATCGGCCAGTTGCCGCCCGTTCACCGTCCCGGTCAGCACCACGTCGGTGAACAGCAAAGCGACATCTGGCTCAGCCGCCACCAGCGCCAGCGCTCCCGCGGCGTCCTCGGCCGCCAGCACCCGGTAGCCCAGTTCTTCCAGCACCTCCACGGTGAACGCACGTACGCCCGCCTCGTCCTCCACCACCAGCACCGTTTCGCCATGGCCAAGCAGGTCCTCGTCGGGCGGCATCTGTGTTTGCGTCAGCGTCGCGGTTTCCTGGCCGCGGTAGCGCGGCAAGTAGAGCTTCACCGTCGTGCCCTGGCCCGTCTCGCTGTAGATCGTGACGTGCCCGCCGGACTGCTTGATGAAGCCATAGACCTGCGCCAGTCCCAGCCCGGTGCCCTGGCCCTGCGGCTTCGTCGTGAAGAATGGCTCGAACACCTTGGCACGCACCTCGGCCGTCATGCCATGGCCGGTGTCGGCAACGGCGATCATCGCATACTGGCCCGGCGTCACCTCGGCCTGCCGGGCCGCGTAGTCGTCATCGAGGTAGGCGTTCTCCGTCTCGATGGTCAGCCGGCCACCGCCGGGCATGGCGTCGCGCGCGTTGACGGCCAAGTTCAGCACCGCGTTCTCCAGCTGGTTGGCGTCGGCCATCACGCGCCACAGTCCGGCAGCGCTGACCACCTCCAGCGCGATGTTCTCCCCCAACACGCGGTTCAGCAGGTCGGACATGCCCGACACCAGCCGGTTCGGCTCCACTGGGTGCGGCTCCAGCGCCTGCCGGCGGGAGAAGGCCAGCAGGCGGTGGGTGAGCGCCGCCGCCCGGCGCGCCCCCTCCATTGCCGTGTCCACCCGGCGCAGCAGCCTCGGCTCCGCCTCGCGCAACTGCCGTTGCAGCAGCTCCAGGCTGCCGGTGATGACGGTGAGCAGGTTGTTGAAGTCGTGCGCGATGCCGCCAGTGAGCTGCCCGACCACCTCCATCTTCTGGCTTTGCCGCAACTGCTCGTCCCGGTCGCGCTCCCCCGTCACGTCCCGCGCCACGGCGTAGATCAGCCCCTCCTCGACCAGCGACACGGCGCTCCAGGCCAGCCAGCACCAAGACCCGTCCGCCCGCTGGTAGCGGACCTCGAAGCCAACGGCCGGCTCGCCTGATTGCAGCCGGGCATGGGCAGCTTCTGCCGCGGGTAGGTCATCAGGGTGCAGGAACGCGCGGAAATTGCGGGTCAGCGCCTCACCCAGGGGACGGCCGGTGATACGCTCCCACGCCGGGCTCATGCTGCGGAACCTTCCCTCGAAGTCCGCGACGGCCAGCATGTCGGTGGACAGCCGGAAGATGCGGTCCAGCTCGCGGGACCGCTCGGCGACGCGAACCTCAAGCGACGTGTTCGCGGTGGCAAGCGCGGCTTCTGCGCGCTTCTGGTCGTCGATGTCGGTGCAGGTGCCCACCCAGCGGGACACTGCGCCGTCCTCGCCCGTCAACGGCATGCCGCGGCCCAGGAACCAGCGATACTGGCCGTCGTGCCGGCGAAAGCGGTACTCGACCTCGTAGCTGGTCACGGTCTCGACGCTGTGCTGCCAGCTTGCTCTCGTTCGGTCCGCGTCATCCGGATGCAGGACAGCCATCCATCCGGACCCCATAAGTTGCGCGGCACTCAGGCCGGCATAGGCCTGGAACTGCGGGTTGGTGTAGATGTTGGCGCCGGCGGCGTCGGTGACGAACACCAGGCTGGGCATCGCCTCGGACAGGGTGCGGAACCCGGCCTCGCTGTCCCGCAGGTCGCGGGTCCGCTCCTTGACCGTCCGCTCCAGCCCGTCATTGGCCGCTTGCAGCGCGTTGCGCGCTGCTGCCAGCTCCCGCGCGTGCTGGCGGCCGTACGTCGTGGCCAGCACGGTCAGGATCAGCGTCAGCAGGGCTGCGACAGAAGTGCCGGTCCGCAGCAGCCAGGCGTCCCGGTCCGCCGCGGCCTGGCGCGCCTGCAGCCGCTGCGAAAGCTGCCGTTCCACCTCGGCCACGGTGGCGCGTATCTCGTCCATGGTGGCCTTGCCGGCATTGGTCTGCACCAGGGCGAGCGCCGCCGCCGGGTCGCCTGCCTGGCGCAGCCGGACCGTCTCGGCCAGCTCCGCCATCTTCGCCGCCGCCAACCGCCGGAGCGTGCCGACGCTGGCCTGCATCTCCGGGTCAAGGCCGGGGTCGGCGGCCACTTGGTCAAGCTCGGGTCCCAGCCTGGCCCGGGCCGCCTCGTAGGGCTGCAGGTACTCGTCGCGTCCGGTGAGCAGGTAGCCGCGCTGGCCGGTCTCGGCGTCCTGCAGGGTGGACAGGAGTTGCGACACGCGGCTGGACGCCGCGAGCGTGTCCTGGGCGGCAAGGCTGGCGCCGACGCTGCGGTAGGCGAACAGCGCGGTCAGGACGACGATCCCAGCCAGCACGAGCATGGTCAGGAGGGTGAGCCAGCGGGCGCGGAACAGCGCCGGCGCCGCCTGGGGCTGGGCGGTTGACCCTACCATGCCAGCATAGGCGTCACCTCCTGCACGTCACCGCCTTCCAACAAAGGCAACACAAGGCTCGCTGGATGCAACAATCATGATCCTGTGCCAAGCTGAAATGTCATGTACGCGGGCCGATCCGGCTGTACCACTTCATCAAACGACCCGACACTGTTGGCGAAGTCGTCCTTTAGGCGGTGAGTGCGGCAAAACGTGAAGTTCGGGTCGGTGCGAGCGGGCGTCCGGCGAACCAGGCCCCGATCCGGTCGACGT
>CAXTOB010000353.1:0-3650 GCA_964245505.1 uncultured Acetobacteraceae bacterium
GCCGATGTGGGCGGATGCGTGCTGGACGAGCCATGTCACGTCCACTGGGCCCTGCGCCGACCGCCAGACCACCATCAACAACGCCGCCGCAGCCACCACCGCCGCCCCGATCAGCAGGGACAGCGCCGCACCGGTCAGCCACCCCATCCCACGCCAAAGCCGGCGCAGGCCCGACCGGGGCTTCGGCGCCGTTGCCGGTTGACGCGGGACCGGCGCAGCAGCCACCTTCGGCTCCGATGGACGGTCCTGCACCCCTGCCGTGTCACTCATGGCCGCATCCCGGCGACCCTGCGGCGGCGGACCGCTTGACGGAGCGTTACGCCGCGCTCGGTCCGCATCATGCTGCCTTGGCCGCATCGCCCGAGGGTGCGGCATCTCTTGCGGCGCTGGGCGGCGGTAGCCCCTATTTGGCCGACCTGCTGCTGCGGGAGGCCGACGTGCTGCCGACTGTCCTGGACGCCGGGCCGGCCGAGGCAAGCGGGCAAGCGATGGCGGCCCTTGCTGCGGTTCCGTTCACCGCACCGCGCACCCAGGTAGCCGCCGCACTGCGCCAGGCCAAGCGCCGGGTCGCGTTGGCGGCGGGCATTGCCGACGTGGGCGGAATGTGGGGCCAGGCTGCCGTGACGGCCGCCCTGTCCGAGTTGGCCGAGCGTACGTTGCAGCTCGCCGTCGCGCACCTCATGCGCGCGGCCCACGACGCCGGAGAGATCGCGCTGCCCAACCCGGCCGATCCCGCCCGCGGCTGCGGCCTTACGGTGCTTGGCATGGGCAAGCTGGGTGCGCGCGAACTGAATTATTCCAGCGATATCGACCTCATGCTGCTTTACGACCCCGATGCGCAGCCGGGGCGGGGCGACACCCTGGGCGCAGTGTTCACACGCGCGGCACGCGCCCTAGTTGCCCTCATGGAAGCGCGGGACGCCAACGGATACGTGTTCCGCACAGATCTACGCCTCCGTCCCGATCCCGCGGCGACACCCCCTGCCGTCGCCCTGCCCGGGGCCATCGCATATTACGAGAGCATGGGCCAGAACTGGGAGCGCGCCGCCATGATTAAGGCGCGGCCTGTGGCTGGGGACCTACAGGTCGGTGCCGGGTTCTTGCAGGCGATCCGGCCCTTTGTGTGGCGGCGCGGCCTGGATTTTGCCGCAATCGCCGACATCCATGGCATGAAGCGACGCATCAACGACCACAAGGGCCTGGGCGGGCTGTCGGCGGACCTCGCGGGCTTCAACCTCAAGCTGGGCCAGGGCGGCATCCGGGAGATCGAGTTCGCGGCGCAAACCCTGCAGCTGGTCTGGGGCGGGCGCGACCCGGCGCTGCGGGACCCGACGACCCTGGGTGCGCTGCGCCGGCTGGTCCGCGCCGGGCACCTGCCGCGCCGGGCCGGCGCGGAGTTGACCGTGGCCTACCGCGTACTGCGCCGGGCCGAGCACCGGCTGCAGATGGTGAACGACCGCCAAACCCATGCCCTGCCGGAGAAGCCGCCGGAGATGGAACGCTTCGCCGCGTTCATGGGCTGTGCCGACGCGGCGGCGCTGCAGTCGCATTTGCTGCTGCATCTATCCCGGGTGTCGCATCGCTATGCCTCGGTATTCCAGGCGGTTCCGGACCTGCCCGGCGATCCCCATGGCGCTGGGGGCACGCTGGACCTGAGCGGCATGGACCAGCCGCCGGAAACCGTGGCCGCGCTGGACCGCATGGGGTTCAGGAACCACGCCGGGATGATCTCGACCCTGCGCGGCTGGCATGCGGGCCGGTTGCGCGCCCTGCGCTCTGCCCGGTCGCGGGAGCTGCTGGACGCCGTGCTTCCGGGGATGCTGCGGGCCTTGTCGGCGCAGGCCGATCCCGACGCCGCCTTTGCCCGGCTGGACCAGCTGCTGTCGCGCCTGCCGGCCGGGGTGCCGCTGCTGTCCATGATCCAGCGTAACCCGGAGCTGATGGTCCGCATCGCCGCCGTGCTGGGCGCCGCCCCGCAATTGGCCGACCACCTGGCGCGGGTGCCGGCGGCGCTGGAAGGGCTGCTGCATCCGGGCGACGCCACCCCTGATGCGCACGCCTTGCTGTCTGGCCGCCTTGCCGACGCCGCGAACTTTGAGGACGTGCTGGCCATCATCCGGCGCGAAGTCCGGGCGGAGGAGTTCCGCCTGTGCGTCGCCCAGATGGAGGGTTGGCTGGACGTGGATGGGGCCGGGCTGGGGCGCTCGGCCCTGGCGGATGCGGCGCTGTCGCTGCTGCTGCCGCCCGTGCTGGCCGGGCACCGGGACCGGTATGGCACTCTGCGCGGCGGCGACATGGCGGTGGTGCTGCTGGGCAAGGCCGGCAGCCGGGAGATGATGGCCGGGTCGGACTTGGACCTGATGATGATCTACACCCACCCGCCCCGCGTGACCGAGAGCACCGGGCGCCGCCCGGCGCCGTCCAGCCAGTGGTTCATCCGTGCAGCGCACGCCTACGTCGCGGCGCTGACCGCGGCAGGGGCAGAGGGTCCGTTGTATGATGTGGACATGCGGCTGCGGCCGTCCGGCAACAAGGGTCCGGTCGCGGTGTCGCTCGCTGCCTTCCGGCAATACCACGCCAAGGACGCCTGGACCTGGGAGCGCATGGCGCTGACCCGCGCCCGCGTCGTCGCCGGCGGCCCGGCCATACGCGCCCGGGTAGAGGCCGCGATCGCCGAGGCGCTGGCCGTTCCGCGCGACCCCGCGGCGACCCTGGCCGATGCCGCCGCGATGCGCGGGCGGCTGCTGCGCGACCTACCGGCGACCGGCCCCTGGGACACCAAGCTGCGCCCCGGCGGCGGGATCGAGGTCGAGTTCATCGCGCAAACGTTGCAGCTCGTGCACGGTGTCCGTCCCGGATGCCAGGCGACGCGGGATGGCCTTCAGGCCCTTGCGGCTGCTGGCCACCTATCCAGCGCCGATGCGGCGATGCTGACGGAGGCTGGCCGCCTATGGCGCACGGTGCAGAGCATGGTCCGCATCACCGTCGGGCGCGGCGCCGCCGACCTACCGCTTCCCGCTGCGGAGGCGCTGCTGCACGTTGCCGGGGGTTTGGACCTGCCAGCCCTGCGTGCCAACATGGACGCAACGGCGGCGCAGGTCCGCGGAGCATTCATCAGGCACATCGGAGTTCCAGAATGAGCATTGCCGAGGGCGACGCCGCGCCGGCGTTTGAGATGCCGGCCAGCAAGGGGCGTACTGTCAGCCTGGCCGGGCAGCAGGGCCGGCCTTTCGTGCTGTATTTCTACCCGAAGGCGGACACGCCAGGCTGCACCAAGGAGGCGCAGGCGTTCGAGGAGGCGCTGGGCGACATGGCCGGCCTCGGCTTGGAGGTGATCGGGGTGTCCAAGGACCCGATGAAGGCCATCGAACGGTTTGCCGAAAAATATTCGCTCACCTTCCCGCTCGCCTCCGATCCCGGCGGCGTCACCGAGGCGTATGGGGCTTGGGTCGAGAAGTCCATGTATGGGAAGACCTACATGGGGATAGACCGCAGCACAGTGCTGGTTGACCGGGCGGGCCGGATCGCACGCATCTGGCGCAAGGTGAAGGTGCCGGGCCATGCCGCGGACGTGCAGGCTGCCGCGCGGGCATTGGCGTAGGGCGGATAGGCGCGGCGCCATTCGCCGAACCGCAGCGCAAGCCTCCCGA
>CAXTOB010000353.1:3660-5875 GCA_964245505.1 uncultured Acetobacteraceae bacterium
ACTGAGGCGCCAGTCTCCGGCGGGAGGCGCTTCGCTTTCCGCGGCCCTACATTCTGTCGGACGGCTGGCTGACGGCCTTAACCCGGTCTGATAACGCTAACCCAGGAGCAGCGGCACCGCCGCAGCCGCCGCAACGCCCAAGGCCGAGGGCAGCACCAGCAGTGCCGCGCCGCGCGATACCGGCCAAGCCCGCCAGGCCACCACTCCGCCCGCCAGCACGGCCAGGGCGCCGCACACCGTCGCCACCGTTCCGAGGTCATCCAGCAACGCCAGCGGATACAGCGCTGCCGCCGCCCAGAACAGATCGAGCGCCCCACCCCGGCCGCTGCCGCGCAGCCAGTGCCGCGCCAATCCCAGCAGCGCGAACAGCGCGATGCCCGCCAGGACCGGCCACAGCGGGGACACGCCCTCGGGCAGCACGTCGTCGGTCATCCAGCCGAGCGTGAGGCACACGGCCGGCGCCACTAGCGCCCCCGCGGCATAGACCAGCACGGCATAGGCCGGCCGCTCCCCGAATGCACCCTGGCCGATGGAGCGCAGTTCCGCCAGCAGGGCCGCCGCGATGCCCAGCACCAGCACCAGCCCAGCCGCATGGACGCCGTAGGTCAGGTCGAACTCGCCGCGCAGCACACGCATCGGGTCTATCTTGGTGCCGAAGCGATACCAGGCGAACTCCACCCCCAGCGTCACGACCGCCGCCGCAACGGCGAGGCCGAGCAGCGGCAGCCAGCCGCGGTCCCGCCCCATCGGCAGCTGGCGCCAGATCATCAGCCAGGCGAACACCCCGGCGGCCACCGTCGCCGCCGATACGTCCGCCTTGGATTGCAGGAAGAAGTGGGCCGCCGCCAGCACGCCAATGGCATAGGCCCACTTCTGCAGCCGCTTCCACTTGGGGCCGAGCCGCTTGACCCAGTGATCCGACGATGTCCAGGTCAGCACGGCCAGGCCCAAGAAGGCGACGAAGCCGATGGTGAGATAGAACCGCACCGCGATCTCGGTCACCACGGTCAGCAGCCGCCAATTCTGGTCGGCGACATACAGCAGCAGGTGCAGCCCGGCATAGGCGCCCGCGGCAATGCCGATCTGCCGCCGCACGACGACCAGGTTCGGCAAGCCGAGCACCGCCTTGGCCGGAGTCACCGTCAGCGCCGCCATCAAAATCCAGACTGCCCAGTAGCCGGTCGAGTGGATCGCCTCAGTCAGCGGACGCGCACCCAGCAGCCCGGCACCCCACCGGTAGGCAAGCCAGGCCACCGGCAGCAGCAGCAGCGCGAACACCGTGGCCCGCAAAGCGTCGAAACGTCCGCGCCGGTCCGTCCAGGGCGCACGCTCCGCCAGGAATCGCTGATAGGGAGTACGGACCGGCGTGGACCGCGCGACGCCGCTCATCGGGGCGCCCGGGAATCGGTATGGGCGTAGCCCGCCGGCACCATGAAGACGGCTGGGTCCTGCGTTCCATAGGCGACGCGGTCGGCCACCACGAGCAGTTGGGCGCCTCGCCGGGCACGCAGCATGACGCCGTCATCGGTGAAGCAAGCCAACGTGGGCAAACCCACTGTGTCAGTCGTTTCCCATTCGGTGCAGGTCAGCCCGGCCACCTGGTCCGTCCCACGGCGGACGAAGCGGGCGCTGCCCTGACCCGCCGGAACACCGCCCGGCGCCACACCGGCAGGGGCAGGCATATCCAGCACCGCGTGTTCCGCGTCGCTGACCATCGCGAGCGTATGGGCGCGGTAGTCAACGATGGCATAAACGCCGGGGGTCGGCGTATCCACCCGCAGGCGCTGGTTGGAAGCAAGGAACCTGGACCGCTGGTGCACCGTCCTATCCCCCTGCCCCGCCCGGTAGGTCACGTCCACGTCGCGTGTCGGCGTCGTCGGCGGCCGGTCCTGCGCCCATGCCGGACCAGAGGCTGCCAGCATCACCACCAGGAGGCCGGCCCTGCTTCTCACCGGCGGCCGACCCCTGCAAAATCCAGGGCCAAGTAGCCCGGCGGCGTCGTGAACAGCTTCGGCGCAACTTCGCCATACCGTATGCTGGTTGCGGTGAAGCTGCCCTTATGCCCATCCACCGCGCCATCGGCCCGCAACGCCACGCCGTCCGCCGTCAAGCAGACCGTGCCGGCGCCGCGATGCGACTCCACATCCCAATTCGTGCAGGCAATGCCGGCGACGCTGCCGGCGCCGCGCCGGGTCAGCTGCGCGCCGGCCAGGGT
>CAXTOB010000353.1:5885-6732 GCA_964245505.1 uncultured Acetobacteraceae bacterium
GCCATCGCGCTCCCGCACCGGCAGCGCGATGGCAGCGCGCATCATGCCATCAAGCATGGTGGCGGTGCGGTTCGGCAGGTCCACGAGCACCGCCTGCGGACGCCCTTCGGCTTCGGCCCGAAGGCGCTGGTGGGCGGCGTCCCAAGACAGGCGCAACGGGCCGTCAATGCCGCCGGGGATGGCCGATGCCGCCGCGCCTTCAACCCGGTAGGTGATGGTTACGTCGCGGCTGGGCTGCAGCAACGGCCGGTCCTGCGCCGCCGCCGCACCTGTGGCAGCTAGCAGCGCCAAGACAGACAGGCAAAAGGCCGGTCGCATCATGGACCCGCTCCGCCGCCCCCGGTCCCGCCCGGACCGGCCATATGGTCGAACCCTTGGGGGGGCAGGAAATCGGAGGCAGGCGCCGGGGTGTAGGAGACGCTGATCGCCTCGATGGTGCTGCGCTTTCCGTCGGCGTCCACGCTCACGGACCGGAGCAGCACGCCTTCGTCGGTCACGCAAACGGTGGCGTGATTGCCGTCCAGCAGCACGTCCCAGGAGGTGCAGCGCACGGTAGCGACGGTTTCAACGCCGCGCCGGGTGAACTTCATGCGGCTGTTCAGCAGGAATTGGTCCTGCACGCCGGCCTGATACGGCAAGTCCATGACCATCAGCTCTTCCGGCACCACCATCGCCATCCGGTGCTCGGCCTGGTTGACCAGCATGTAGGTGCGGTCGGGCATGTCGATCCGCATGGCGACGGCATCGGGAAGGGTGGTGATCCGCACCTCGATGGGTTGGTTTACAGTGTGAGAGATGAGATAGAGCAAGTACTCATCATTCGTCGGCAGCAGCGGCGGCTGGGCAG
>CAXTOB010000354.1:0-6726 GCA_964245505.1 uncultured Acetobacteraceae bacterium
GTGGTGCGGTTGCGGAGCGGGGCGGCGCTGCGGACCAAGGGGTATCAGTTGATCCCTGCGGGTGACCGTCTGGTGCTGGAGCTGCCGGGTGGCGGGGGGATTGGGCCTGTGGCCGAGCGTGATCCGGCTGCCCAGGCGCGGGATGTTCGGGATGGGCTGGTTACCGATGCTTCCTTGCCCGGAGGCGGACCGGGGTGAGGTGTTTTCCGGACTTGTCGGGGTTTGGATGGGGTTTGAGGCGGCGGTAGCCAGCTTAGCGCATAGGCTGACTTCGCCCTGCTGCACCTTGTTACGCTGGTCGGCATCGTTCCTTGCTCAACCGCCTCCCTGAAGGCGTTTTAAAGACGGGAGTGAACGGCTGCGCCATCTAGCAGCTTGAGCCGGGGGCAGTACTAGATATAGGAATAAGTGTTGTATTAGCGACACTCGAAAGTCCTTGAGTGTGACATGTGTGCACATCTCATTGCCGGGCGTGGCTAAACGAGCAAATATGACGGCGTTCGGTGCCGCCGAGCCCCGCCCTTCCCGCCGAAAGAGCTTTTCATGACCTTCCGCACTCTGATCCTTGCAACATCCGCTTTCGTTGTATCTGCCGGCTTCGCCGCTTCCGGCGCCGATGCAGCGACATCACAGGCCCGCCGCCATGCCATGGCCCACCACACCGCAGCGAAGCCTGCTGCGATGCGCCATGGCGCCATGGCCGGACGCACGACCCGCGGCGGCGGCGACGCCCAGAATTCCACCGTGGATCAGCTTAACGCGCAGAGCCTGGCCGCTGCGCGTGGCGGCGCCGCGCCGGGCGGTGCTGCTCCCGCCATGGCTCCCGCTGCCAATCCGCAGTAAGGCCTAACCCGGCGGCGCGGGCCTGACCTGCGCCGCCGTCCCTTTCCGGTGGCCAAGCCTCGTGTTGCGCTGATCCATGCCGCCGAACCTTTTAGCCTTCGTGCTGTTTGCCATTGCGGCCTCCGCGACACCGGGGCCGAACAATACTTTGCTTGCGGCTTCGGCGGCGGCTAACGGCGTACGCAGGACGTTGCCGCAGGTGTTTGGGATTGCCTTGGGATTTGGTGCGATGGTCGCACTGGTTGGGTTGGGCCTGGCCGGGCCTCTCGCCGCCAGCCCGACGCTGCACAATGTGCTCCGCTGGGTCGGCGGGGCTTGGATGCTTTGGATCGCTTATGGCATCGCGCGCAGCGCGGTGGCCAGCGATGCCCAGCCACGGCCGCCAATGACCTTTGCCGGGGCGGCGCTGTTTCAGTGGGTAAACCCGAAGGCTTGGGTCCTGGCAGTCGCCGCCACCACCACCTACACCGCGACGACCGAGCCGATGGTGCCGCAGGTGCTGACGCTGGCCGTAGTGTTCGGGCTGATCGGGCTGCCGGCGTCGCTGCTGTGGTCGCTGATCGGCGCCGGGGCGGCGCGGGTCTTGCACACTCCCCGGCAGTTGCGTGCCTTCAACCTGGCGATGGCCGGGTTGCTGGCGTTGTCGATCCTGCCGTTGATGGCCTGAACCGGAGCCTTATCCATGCTGTTCGACTTTGCCGCGCTTGCGCCCCAGGACTGCTACAAGCTGTTGGTGGCCACCATCACGCCGCGGCCGATCGCCTGGGTGGTGACACAGGATGCGGCGGGAGAGTTGAACGCCGCGCCGTATTCCTTTTTCAACGCCATGTCCGGCGATCCGCCGCTGGTGGTGTTCGGCATCGGCGGGCGCGCGCCGGGCGACGCCAAGGACACCGGCAACAACATACGGCAAACCGGCCAGTTCGTGGTCAACCTGGTGGATGAGGCCTCTGCCGCGGCGATGAACGTCACCGCCATCGACTTTCCGCATGGTGTGGACGAGATCGCCGAGGCCGGGCTGCATACCTTGCCGAGCACGCACGTGAAGCCGCCGCGGATCGCCGAAAGCCCGGTCGCCCTGGAATGCGAGCGGATGATGGCCATCGAGGTTGGCGCAGGGCGCACGATGGTGGTCGGGAAGGTGCTGGCGATGCACGTCCGCGACGACGCGGTGATCGACCGGGACCGCTGCTACATCGATACGCCGAGGCTGCATCTGATTGGGCGGATGCATGGGGCCGGCTGGTATGCACGGACGAGCGACCTGTTCGAGGTCAAGCGCATCAGCCTGACAGACTACCGGGCGCCTGACCCGGCGGCTGGCCCTGTGGCTGATCCGGCGTTTGGTAGCAGCAAGACCTGATTCATGCTTCTGCTGCAGCCGTTGCGGCATCGGGCGATGGCGCTGCTGTGGGGCGGGCTGGCGCTGTCTGCAGTGGGGGACCAGGCGTATAACGTCGCCTTTGCGTGGATTGCGACGGAGGCGTTCGGCGCCGGGGCGGGGTTTCTGGTGGCGCTGGGACCAATGGCCGGGCTGCTGACGCTGGCGTTTGGCGGGCGGATCGCCGATGCGGTGCCGCCGGGCCGGGCGATGGTTTGGGCCGATCTGGCTCGGGCGGCGGCGTTGCTGCTTGTCGTGGCAGGTTGGACGGCCGTTGGGCGGCCGCCGGCGCCGGCGTTGATGGTGGCGGTCATTGTCCTGGCGGCGGGGATGGCGGTGTTCCGCCCGGCGCTTCAGGCCGTGCTGCCGCCGCTGCTGCCGGACCGCGGGCTGTTGCCGGCCGCCAATGCCCTGCTGGATGGGACGGAGCGGATTGCGCGATTGCTGGGGCCGGCGTTGGCCGGGCTGCTTTCGGCGGCGCTGCCGTTGCAGCATCTGCTGACGCTGGACGCGTTGACGTTCTTGGCCTCGGCTGCGGCGGTTTGGGCGATCGGGCGGCGGCATGACATCCCGGCGATCGGCCACACGCTCGCTGGCGGTGGGTTGGCCGGGTTCCTGCACGGCTTCCGGGCAGCGCGCGGGCATCCTGTGCTGGCATATGTCGTGGTGACTTCCGGCGTGTTGAATGGTGCGTGGTATGCCGCATACTTCCTGCTGCTGCCGCTGGCGACGCAGGCGGCCGGGCTGCCGTTGAGCGCGTATGGTCTGGTGATCTCGGCCTATGGCTGCACCAACCTGATCGGCAACCTGGTGGTCGGCAGCCGGCCGATGCCGGCGCACCCGGCGCGGCAGATTTTCTCGGGCAATCTTTGCCTGGGCTTGGGCATTGCCGGGGTGGGCGTTGCGGCGGCGCTGCCGGCGGGATGGCTGCTGCCGGTGGCGATGGCGGCGTCCGGCCTGGCTGCCGTGGGAGGGCCGATGCAGGACATCCCGATTGCGGTGCTGCGGCAAACTGCGGTTTCCCGCGGCGACGTGCCGGCGACAATGCGGGCCATGATGGCGAGCAGCCAGGTGGGCGTGCTTGCGGCACTGGTGCTGGCGCCGCTCCTGGTTGCGGTGCTGCCGCTGGCTGGGGTGATCGGCCTGTGCGGCTTGGCGATCCTGGTTATTGGCGCCGAGGGGCTGCGCCGGCTGGGCTGACGATGCCTGCATGAGGCTGTGGCGTCATGTGGAGCTGTTTATCGCCGTGTTGTTGCGCGAATTTTCGGCGACTGGTCCCACAGGGTTGCCGGGAAGAAAGTTGCTTCTTCGACTTCTGGTGATTGCTTTTCCTACGGGTTCCGCTATCTCGCCAGCGAATTTCTGGGAGAGCGCCCATGAACCGGACCAGTAGAAGGCGCGCGTCCAGCCCTCTGCGGCTGTTTCTCCCGCTTCTTGTTATGTTCGGTGCGGTTTGCGGTGGCGCTTCCGCCTGGGCGCAGGACCTTGGCCCCATTCTTGGTCCCCTGGCCAGCGAGGTTTCGCTGGGGCCTGTTGGTGCTTGGACAGGCTCGGTCAGGGACGGCGCCTTCTCGACGGAAACGCGAGAGGCCAGCGTGGTCCGGTTCTATGAAGCGCCGTGGCAGGGGGACCGGTCGGCAGGCCGCTCGGTCGGGGTCCGGTTAAACGGAGAACAGGGCGGGCGTCCCGGGCTGCTGCTGGGGGCAGGCGGACGCGACCCGCGCTGGTATGCCGTGCTGCTGGAGGGCAACCGGCTGAGCCTGGTGGCAAGGCATCCGGACTCGCTGGAAATACGGGCCGCCGCCGATCTGCCGGGTGGAGGGCACCCCGAGGGCGAGCTGCTGCAGGTCAGCGAGACGGGCAGCGACGTCACGGTGTTCGCCAACGGCCAGCGGGTGTTCAGCCTTCCACGCCCGAATGACTCGACGCTGCTGGACGGGGCGGTCGGCATCATTGCGGCGGGGCCAGGACGGTCGGTGTTCCGCGACTTCGCCTTTGCCGGGCCGGTGACGGCGCCGGGCGGCATGGATGAGCGGCTGCCGACGGCCAATGACGACCGGCTGCCCACGACAGCGGAGGGTAACAGGCCCGGCCGGAAGGAGGAGACGCCAAACCCTGCCCCTGCCCCGACCCCGGCTACTTTCGATGCGTCGAAGTATCCGGAGCGCGCCCTGGACATAGTCGGCTCGTATATCTTCATCATGTATCACGAGTACGGCCACTTCATGGCGGGCGAGCTGAAGCTTCCGGTCGTCGGGCCGGAGGAGGACATGGCCGATGAGTTCGCTGCGCAGTCCTGGGTTCAGGCGGTGCGCGAGCAGCCGGCATTGATGCCGTTGGCGCTCGGGGGCGCCAAGTTCTGGATGTTTACGTCGAAGCAGGCCAAGGAGTCTGGGCGGCAGGCGCCGTGGTACGACGAGCATGCGCCGGACGAGCGCCGCTTCGCCTCGATGCTATGCACGCTGTATGGCGCGTTTCCCGACAACTTTGGTTCGATCATCGACAACTTGAAGATGCCGGACTACCGGCGGCGCGGGTGCATCGAAATGGCGGCGCGGCGTGGCGATGCCTGGAAGACGCTGCTCCGCCCCTATCGCCGGGCCAACGCCCGAGTCAATCCGGGCGACGCGCCAGCGGACGCGAAGGGTGGGCGGGTGATCGTGGACATACAGCCGTCCAAGACGAACGAGGGGGCACTCATCTTCAACATCGTTGCCAAGGCCGGCTTCGAAAAGTTCACGGACGCCATCAGCAACGCCTACGTGCTGCCGCGCGACACCAAGTTCGTCATGCGGGACTGCGGTGCGATCAACTCGTTCTATACGCCCCGGGATGGCTCGGTGACGCTGTGCTATGAGATGTTCAGCTACATCAACAAGCTGTTCAACGACTACGAGGGTGGGAATGCCGCGACGCCGGCGTCCACGACGACCGGGGGGCAGACGTTGGCCGGCCTCCTGTCTGGGGCGTGGCACCTGCAGTTGAGCGGCAGGAATGGCACGAAGCTCGACGGGATGCTCGTGCTCCGCCCGGACAGCGGCTACACAAGCTCGATCACCGCCGCGGGCGCGACGGAGCGTGAGACTGGGAGCTGGAGCGTGGCGGCCGACGAGTCGCACCGGATCGTGCTGACGCTGCAGCGCCAGTCTGGGCAGAAATGCGGCCGTGGGGGGTGTCAGCGGATGGGTGGTGGAGAGCCGCAGCACCTGGCGCTGACGCCTGTGAACCATGACACGTTGCGGTTGGGAGAGGCTGGTACGCTGACCCGGCTGCCGCAGCAGTGAGTGGTGGTTTGATGATGCTGATGCCGCCTTCGCCGTCAATCATCAGTGCCACCGGGCCGGACTGCCGGTTGCCGGCGTCAGTTCATTCGCCGTGCCAGGATTCGGAAAAAGGCGACTGCGCCCAAGCGAAGGCGGGCAGCAGCAGGCACAATACGGCCAGGGCGCGGATCATCGCGGGCTTATGCCTCCTTACCTATAGGGGGCGTCGCGGGAGCATCGGCAGCAGCCGGGACGCTATCGGGCGCGACAGCGGTGAGCGTCTTGTCCGCTACGGCTATCATCCGCATTAGCGTTTCTAGGCGGTCCGCTTCCTCGGGCGGCTTGTCGGGGCGCAGGCGGGCGACGCGGGGGAAGCGTAGGGCTACGCCGCTCTTGTGGCGGTTGCTGAGCTGGGCCGCGTCGAAGGCGATCTCCAGGACCAGACCGCGCTCCACTTCGCGCACGGGGCCGAAGCGGTGGACCGTGTGGTTGCGTATCCAGCGGTCGAGGTGCACCAGCTCGACATCGGTGAAGCCAGAGTAGGCTTTGCCGACCGGGACCAGCTCGCCGTCCTCGCGCCATAGGCCGAAGGTGTAGTCGGAGTAGTAGCTGCTGCGCTTGCCGTGGCCGCGCTGGGCATACATTACGACGGCGTCGATGGTTAGGGGGTCGCGCTTCCACTTCCACCATTGGCCCTTTGGGCGGCCGGGGACGTAGGCGCTGTCGCCGCGCTTGAGCATCAGGCCCTCGATGCTGGCGGCGCGGGTGCCGTCGCGGATGGCGGAGAGTTCTTGCACGGTGCGGAAGGGGATCATGGGGGAGAGGTCCATGCGGGCGGGCTGGTGCAGGCTGTACCAGGCTTGCAGCCGTGCCCGGCGCTCGTCGAACGGCAAGGTGCGGAGGTCCACGATGCCGTCGAATAGCAGGTCGTATAGGCGGACCCAGACCGGGAAGTCGCGCAGCATCTTGGGGCCGGGGGTCTTGCGGTTGAGGCGCTGCTGCAGGTCGGCGAAGGGGGCGACTGTGGTGTCGCGGACCACCATCAGCTCGCCGTCCAGGACGCCGTGGAAGGTCATGGCTTCTAGGATTTCTGGGAAGGCGGCGCTGATGTCGTCGGCGCCGCGGGAGTAGATTCGGGCGCCCTGGGCGGTGGCTACCAGTTGGACGCGGATGCCGTCCCACTTCCACTCGGCGCGGTAGGCGGTGGGGTCGAGGGCGGCGAGGTCTGGGGCTTCTAGG
>CAXTOB010000355.1:0-6698 GCA_964245505.1 uncultured Acetobacteraceae bacterium
GTGAATGTCGAGTATGTGTCGGCGAACCCCACGGGACCGCTGCATGTCGGGCACTGCCGCGGGGCGGTGGTGGGGGATGCGCTGGCGAACCTGCTGGCCAAGGCCGGGTTTGCGGTCACCAAGGAGTATTACATCAACGACGCCGGGGCGCAGGTGGTGGCTTTGGCCTGGGCTGCATACTGGCGATACCTGCAGGCTTGCGGGACGGCGCTGACGGAGGACGAGTTTGCGGCCGCGGTGCCCGGCGGGCTGCAGTATCGGGGGGAGTATCTGGTCCCGGTTGGGCAGGCGTTGTTTGCGGCGCATGGCGGTGGCTTGGCCGGGCCTGATGGCGGCATTGCCGACCCGGCGGGCTGGTTCGATGTCGTCCGTGAGTTCACGGTGGACGCCATGATGGCGGCGATACGCGCCGACCTCGCAGCACTTGGGGTGGAGCACGACGTGTTCAGCAGCGAGCGCGCCCTGGTCGAGGCCGGGGCGCCGGATCGCACGATCGAGCGGCTGGACGCACAGGGGCTGATTTATCAGGGCACGCTGGAGCCGCCGAAGGGCAAGCTGCCGGAGGATTGGGAGCCGCGGGAGCAGACGCTGTTTCGCGCGACCGAGTTCGGTGACGACGTGGACCGGCCGATGCGGAAGTCGGATGGCAGCAACACGTACTTTGCGAACGACATCGCCTACCACGACGACAAGATCCGGCGGGGCGCCGGGCTGATGATCGACGTTTGGGGGGCGGACCACGGGGGGTATGTGTCGCGCATGAAGGCTGCCGTGAAGGCGTTGTCGGGCAACTCGCCGGTGCCGCTGGAAATTGTGCTGTGCCAGATCGTCCGCGTCGTGCGGGGCGGCGAGCCGGTGAAGATGAGCAAGCGGGCCGGCACGTATGTGACCCTGGCCGACCTGATCGAGGAGGTCGGGCGGGATGCGGTGCGGTTCACCATGCTGATGCGGAAGTCCGACGCGCAGATGGACTTCGACCTGGATGCGGTGGTGGCGCAGACGCGGGAGAATCCGGTGTTCTATGTGCAGTATGCCCATGCCCGCTGCCGGTCGGTGCTACGGCGGGCGGCCGAGGCGCTGGGGGGTGAGGCTGTCAGCCGGGGCGTTTTGGCGGCGGTGCCGATCGACGTGCTCGGGGCCGAGGCGGAGATGACGCTGATCCGGCGTTTGGCGTCGTGGCCGCGGGTGGTTGAGGCAGCGGCCCTGGCCTATGAGCCGCACCGGATTGCGTTTTTTCTCTATGACTTGGCGGGCGACTTTAATATTTTGTGGAACCGCGGGCAGGATGATGCGACGCTGCGGTTCATCCAGCCTGACCGGCCCGGGGATACCCTGGCCCGGCTTGCTTTGGTGGAGGCGACGGCGACCGTGATCCGGTCTGGCCTGGCGGTGCTGGGGGTCGTGCCTGTCGAGGAACTGCGTTCTTAATTGGAGTGGATTTTGCCTAACGATTTGCAAATCCCGCCTTCTGCTGGCGGCTATGGTTACCGCGCCAGCTACCGCGC
Source organism: uncultured Acetobacteraceae bacterium (assembly GCA_964245505.1). Classification (GTDB taxonomy): domain Bacteria; phylum Pseudomonadota; class Alphaproteobacteria; order Acetobacterales; family Acetobacteraceae; genus DASWOJ01. Next base: position 1,506 of record CAXTOB010000355.1, read on the forward strand.
CCAGTCCGGCGGCTTGGATGGGATGACGCGGAAGCTGCTGATTGCCGCGGTGGGGCTGGGCGGCGTGCTGCTGGCCGGGATGGGCGGCTGGGCGCTGCTGGGGCATGGCTCCGGGCCGGTGCCGGTGATCGAGGCCGATACTCGGCCGTTGCGGGTGAAGCCTGATAATGCCGGCGGGATGCAGGTGGCCGGGGCGGACGAGCAGGGGATGGACGAGCAGTCGCGCAGCGCCCAGGCGATGGCTCCGCGGGCGGAGGCGCCGGCGCCGCAGGCGTTGCGGGCGCAGCAGCAGTTGCCGCCGTTGCCGGATGCGCCTGCTGCGCCTGCTGGGGCCGCTGCTGTGCCGAGTCCTGCGGCGCCATCGGGTCCGGCCGTCGTTGCAAGCCCTGGCGTTGTTGCAAGCCCAGGGGTCAGCCCCTTGCCGGATACACCGCGGCCGCCTGTTCGTGCCGGTGCTGCTGCGGCTAAGCCGGCGTTGCCTGCTGCAGCTCCCGCCGTTGCGCCGTCTGGAGCGGGCACGACTCTGGTGCAGCTTGCTGCGGTGGACACGGAACAGGGGGCACAGGCCGAGTGGCACCGGCTGGCCAAGCGGATGCCGGACGCCCTGGGCGACCGCCGGTTGGTGCTGCAGCGGGCGGAGCGTGACGGTAAGGCGGTGTGGCGGGTACGTACTGGCGGGTTCTCCGATGTGGCCGATGCTACGGCGTTCTGCTCGCGGCTGCGTGCCAAGGGGGCCTCCTGCACCATCGCTGCGTTCTGATGTGCAAACGGCGTCCTGCTCCCTTTCCCGGAGGGAGAGGGAGCAGCAGTAAGCGTTTGGCGGTTTGATGCGGGCTGCCATCGTTGGAGTTGCTGGACTTGTCCTTGATGCGGAGGAGGTTGCGCTGTTCCGGCGGTTGCCGCCGGCCGGGGTCATCTTGTTTGCGCGCAATGTTGGGGACCCCGACCAGCTTCGGTCTCTGACCGCTGGGCTGCGTGACGTGCTGCCGGCGGCGGCGGTCATTGCTGTGGATCAGGAGGGTGGACGTGTTGCGCGGCTGCGTCCGCCGCACTGGATGGCGCATCCTGCGGCTGGGCGCATTGGGGCGTTGCATGCGCGGGATGCGGCCGCCGGGCTGCGGGCGGCGTGGCTGACTGGGGCGCTGATTGGGGCGGAGTGTGCGGCGGCTGGCTTTGGGCTGGTGTGCGCGCCTGTTCTGGATCTGCGGGTGCCGGGTGCGCATGACGTGGTCGGAGACCGGTCTTATGGAGCCGATTCCGCCGTGGTGGCGCAGTTGGGGCGTGCCGCGGCCGATGGATTGATGGCCGCAGGGGTGCAGCCGGTGGTGAAGCATGCGCCGGGGCATGGCCGGGCTCTGGTTGACAGCCATCTCACGCTACCGAGCGTCGCGCGGGACCAGGACTTGTCGGACGATATGCACCCGTTCGCGGTTAACGCGGACTTGCCGTGGATGATGACGGCGCACCTCCTATATCCCGGGCTGGATGCGGACCGGCCCGGCACGCTGTCCCCTGCCGTGATCCGGCAGGCCATACGCGGGCGGATTGGGTTCGAGGGGGTGCTGGTGTCGGATGGCCTAGAAATGCGTGCGCTGGACGGCACGCCTGGCGAGCTTGCGGCACAGGCCGTTGGCGCTGGGTGCGACTTGGCGCTGCACTGCACTGGCGTCTTGGCGGATTCGGAGGCGGTGCTGGCCGCGGTGCCTCCGGCATCAAGCCGGACCCTGGGGCGGATGGCCGCCGGGCTGGCCTGGACTGCTGCATCCCGGCAGGCGTTGGACTTGCCTGCGCTGGCGTTGGAGCGTACCCGGCTGCTGCCATGACCGATACCTTGCCGCAGATCCTGATGGCTGTGTTTGCCGTGGTGCTGGCGATCACCTGGCATGAGGCCGCTCATGGCTGTGCCGCCATGTGGCTGGGCGACGATACCGCTTGGCGGCTGGGGCGGGTGTCGCTGAATCCGTGGCGGCACGTGGACCGGGTCGGCACTATCCTGCTGCCTGGCGTGCTGGTGCTGGTTCAGTTGGCGGTGGTTGGACGCATTATCGTGCTGTTTGGCTGGGCGAAGCCGGTGCCGGTGCAGGCTTGGCGCTTTCCGAACCCGCGCCGGGGCATGGCGCTGGTGGCGGCGGCTGGGCCGGCTTCCAACTTCTTGCTGGCTTGGGCGGCGGGGTTGCTGCTGCATGGGTTGCCGCTGCTGCCGGATGGGTGGTTCGAGGGTGGCGACACGCTGCTGTCGTTCATGATCCTGGCCAACCTGGCGATGGGCATGTTCAACCTGCTGCCGGTGCCGCCGATGGATGGGGGACGCATCGTGGTTGGCCTGTTGCCGCCGCGTGCTGCCGAGGCTTGGGCGCGGCTGGAGCGGGCGGGCATCCTCGTGGTGCTGCTGTGCATCTTCGTGCTGCCGCGGGTGCTGCAGGGGGTGGGCATCGCCTTCGACCCGGTGGGGCAGGCGCTGGACCGGGGCATTCCGTGGCTGGTGGAGTGGGTGCTCCGGCTTAGCTTCAATGATGCCTGACGTCGCTGCCGGGATTGCGGCTTCATTTCGTATGAGCCCCGTCTCAATACGCTATGTCTTGCTCGGACCCCGTATTGCGCCTTCGCCGTTTGGAGCACGCCCTGTCTTGCGCCCCGGTCTAGCGCCCCAGTCTGGTGCCCCGGTCTAGCGGCGAGGTTTCCCCCTCCCCATACCCGTGCTACGACGCTTCGGAGGGGATTCAAGCTGCCATGTTCGATTTTGCCTGGTCCGAAATTGCGCTGATCGGGATTGTCGCCCTGGTCGCCATCGGCCCGAAAGACCTGCCTGTCGCCATCAAGGCCGTCGCCGCCCTTATCAAGAAGGCCCGGCGCATGGCTGGCGAGTTCCAGGTCCATGTGGACGAGATGGTGCGCGAGGCCGATCTGCAGGATGTCAGGAAGGAGTTCAACGACCTGCGCCGCATGGACATCAAGGGCAGGATCCTGAGCGCGGTGGACAGCGACGGCACCATCCGTAAGACGATGACGGATAACCCGCTGGCTGCCCCGACGACGCTGACGACTCCGCCGCCTCCGGCGCCCGCACCGGCGGACACCGCGGCGGAGCACGTAGCCGCAGAGCCGCACGAGGGGACGCCCGCGGCGACGGTGTCTCCTGCGACTTTGCCGCCCGTGACGGTGCTCCCTCCCGAGGTGCCGCATGGGCCGGTGTCCAATGCGTCGGTGGCCGACGCGGCGCATCCGGCGCCGGCGCCTGATGCGCCGCTGCCCGCCGTTCCTCCAGCGGACGCCAAACAGCCGTCGCTGCACGGCTGAAGGAAGCACACAGCTTGGCCACCACGGACGATCCGGTCACGGACGACCCCATCAACGACAAGCCGATGCCGCTGCTCGATCACCTGATCGAACTGCGCACGCGCCTGCTGTGGAGCATGGGCGCGTTCATGCTCTGCTTCTTTTTCTGCTATCATTTCAGCAAGGAGATCTACTCCTTCCTGGCGCAGCCGCTGGCAAACATCCTGATCAGCCGCGGCGGCAACCGGCGGCTGATCTATACGGCGCTGTATGAGGCATTCTTCACGTATTTGAAGGTGTCGTTCTTTGGGGCGGCGTTCCTGTCGTTTCCGGTGATCGCTTCGCAGATCTGGATCTTCGTGGCGCCGGGGCTGTATCGCAGCGAGAAGCGGGCGTTCCTGCCGTTCCTGCTGGCGACGCCGGTGTTGTTCGTGGGCGGGGCGGCGCTGGCCTACTACTTCGTGTTTCCGGCGGCCTGGACGTTCTTCCTGTCGTTCGAGACGCCGGATGGCGCGGGGGGGCTGCCGGTGCAGCTGGAGGCGAAGGTCAGCGAGTATCTGGGCCTGGTGATGCGGCTCATTTTCGCGTTCGGGCTGGCGTTCCAGTTGCCGGTGCTGCTGACGTTGCTGGCCAAGGTGGGGATCGTCACGGTGGCCGGGCTGAGGAAGTACCGGCGTTATGCCTATGTCGGCATGTTCATCATTGCGGCTATCATCACGCCGCCAGATGTCATCACTCAGACTGGCCTCGCGGTGCCGTTGATCCTGCTTTATGAGATTTCTATTTTCTCTGCCAGGCTGGTGGCGCCGAAGCCTGCTGTAGTGGACTGATGCACGACATACGCGCGATCCGGGCTGATCCCGGCGCCTTTGACGCCGCCATAGCGCGGCGCGGGCTGCCAGGGGTCAGCGAGGCGTTGCTGGCGGTGGATGCCGACCGCCGTGCCGCGTTGGCCGCCATGCAGGACCGGCAGGCCCGGCGCAATGCGCTCGCCAAGCAGATCGGCGCGGGGCGCCGGACCGGCGCGGATACTGCCGCGCTTGAGGCGGAGGCGACGGGGCTACGCGATGAGATGGCGGCGTTGGAGGCGCGTGCGGCCGAGTTGGATGCCGCGATCCCCGCGCAGTTGGCCGTGCTGCCAAACGCCCTTGATCCCGACGTGCCGGATGGTGCGGACGAGACTGCAAACGTCGTAGTGCACCAACATGGTGAACCTCGAGAGTTCCCGTTTCTGCCGCAGGAGCACTTTCAGCTTGGCGAGGCGTTGGGCGGCATGGATTTCGAGCGCGCGGCGCGGATGTCGGGCAGCCGTTTCACCCTGTTGCGCGGGCCGGTGGCGCGGATGGAGCGGGCGCTTGGGCAGTTCATGCTGGACCTGCATACGCGGGAGCATGGCTATACCGAGATGGCGGTGCCGCTGCTGGTGAACGACGCCGCGGCCTATGGCACGGATAAGCTGCCGAAGTTTGCCGAGGACCTGTTCCGCACCACGGATGGACGCTGGCTGATCCCCACGGCCGAGGTGCCGCTGACTTCCCTGGTGATGGACGAGATCGTGCCGGAGGATCGGCTGCCGATCCGCGTCACGGCGCTGTCGGAGTGTTTTCGTAGTGAGGCCGGGTCTGCTGGGCGGGATACCAGGGGGATGCTGCGGCAGCACCAGTTCCGCAAGGTTGAGCTGGTCAGCATCACGCAGCCGGACCATAGCGCCGAGGAGCATGAGCGGATGACGGCCTGTGCCGAGGCTGTGCTGCGGGCGTTGGAGTTGCCGTTCCGGCGGGTGCTGCTGTGTTCGGGGGATACTGGGTTTGGGGCGGCGAAGACCTATGATCTGGAGGTTTGGCTACCGGGGCAGGGGGCTTGGCGGGAGATTAGTTCCTGCAGCAATACCCGCGCGTTCCAGGCCCGGCGGATGAA
>CAXTOB010000356.1:0-6693 GCA_964245505.1 uncultured Acetobacteraceae bacterium
GAGTGCGGCGGTGCGGGATGATCCGCGGCTGCTGCGGTATTTGGCGCCGTAGGGGGTGCTGGGACGGGTGCGGCGGCGCTGTCCGAAGCCGGGCTTCGCCGGTATATGTTGCGGTCGTTGAGGACGAGGCGGAGCCGTGGCGAGCATTACTATCCCTGATCTGGATGAGGTGCTGGAGCGCCGTGTCCGCACCCAGGCGGACAGCAATGGCCATTCGGTGGAGGACGAGGCCCGTGACATCCTCCATGCCGCGCTCAACCGTGAGCCGCTGCGGGCGGGCAGCCTGGTTGTGTCCATCCGTGCCAAGTTCGCGCCGCTGGGTGGAGTGGACCTGCCCCACATCCTCCGTGAGCCGATGCGTGAGCCGCCGTTCCAGGACGAATGATCCTTCTGGACACGAACATCCTTTCTGAGTTGACGCGGCCAATGCCGGACCCTGCCGTAGAGCGGTGGGTGGCGGCCCAGTTCGCTGCTGACCTGTTCGTTTCTGCCATTACCGAGACCGAAGTGGTGATGCGAATGCGCTCATCCTCGCCCAACTTGGCCCACTAGGCACCGAACTCTTTGGCGTATTCGACCTGCTACGCCACTCACGATGTGTATAATTTCGGGGGCATAACGTTGACGGTGCGGCGCATGTCGTCCGGCCGATAACCCGCCTGGGCTAATCGCAGGTTACGTGCAAACCTACCCACAAAGGACCACTCGCCGCGGCGCTCGTCGCCGCTGGCCGCCGGACAACAGCCACGCACCACCAGGAGAACCAGGCATGACGACGCTGACGGTCAAGACGCCCACGCTCGACGAGATGCGTGATGTCGCCTCTGAGTTGGGCTTTGCCAACATGAGCGATGGCGATTTGCAGCTTCATCTCAAGATGCTGGAGGGCGGGTTCCAGGCCTATAACCTGGTGGATCAGATGCCGGATGAGATGCCGGAGGTGCGGTATCCCCGCACGCCGGGGCGGCGGCCGTTGCCGGCGGATAACCCTTATGGCGCGTGGTATGTGAAGGGGGCCATAACGGGGGCTGCGGACGGGCTGCTCAAGGGCAAGGCGGTTGCCATCAAGGACAATATCTGCGTGGCGGGGATGCCGATGATGAACGGCGCCTCCACGCTGGAGGGTTACGTGCCCGATGTGGATGCGACGGTGGTGACGCGCATCCTGGACGCCGGCGGGACGGTGGCGGGCAAGACGGTGTGCGAGAACTTCTGCTTCTCGGGCTGCAGCCATACCAGCAGCAGCGGGCCGGTGCATAACCCGCATCGGCACGGATACTCCGCCGGGGGCTCGTCGTCCGGGAGTGCTGCGGTGGTGGCGGCGGGTGAGGTGCCGATGGCGCTGGGGGGCGACCAGGGAGGGTCGATCCGGATACCGGCTTCGTTCTGCGGCGTTTATGGCATGAAGCCGACGCATGGGCTGGTGCCCTATACCGGCATCATGCCGATTGAGCTGACGGTCGATCATACCGGGCCGATTACCGCGACGGTTGCCGACAATGCCCTGCTGCTGGAGGTGCTGGCGGGTCCGGATGGGCTGGACCCTCGGCAGTATGGGGCTGCCTCGAAGCCGTATCGGGATGCGTTGGGCAGGGGTGCCGCCGGGCTGCGGATCGGGGTGGTGAAAGAGGGCTTTGGCTGGCCGCAGAGCATGGCGGCGTCGGATGCGGTGGTGCGTCAGGCGGCGGATCGGTTCCGTGGGCTGGGCGCCACGGTGGAGGATGTGAGCATTCCGATGCACCTGCTTGGGAGCGCGATCTGGCTGCCGGTCGCGGCGGAGGGTGCGACGGTGCAGATGATGCACGGCAATGGGTTCGGATTTAATTGGCAGGGGCTTTATGTCACCAGCCTGCTGGACGCGCATAGCGCCTGGCGCACCCGGGCGGACGAGCTGTCGGACAGCCTCAAGAATACCATGCTGCTTGGGCATTACATGACGACGCGGTATCGCGGGCATTATTATGCCAAGGCGCAGAACCTGGTGCGGCGGCTGCGGGCTGCGTATGATGAGGCGCTGTCGCGCTATGACCTGCTGCTGATGCCGACGCTGCCGATGACGGCTACGGCGCTGCCGGCGCCTGATGCCCCGGTGGATGAGGTGATCGAGCGGGCGTTCGAGGTGCTGCCTAATACTGCGCCCTTCGACTGTACTCATCATCCCGCCATGAGCTTGCCTTGCGGCACCGTGGATGGGCTGCCGGTCGGGATGATGCTCGTTGGGGCGATGTTCGCGGAGGAGACGATCTACCGGGCCGCCGCGGCCTTTGAGGGTGGGGTGGACTGGCATGGGATCGCGGCATGACTGACGTTGTTGAGCTGACCGTCGAGGGGGCGCAGGCTGCCTTTGCCAGCGGCACCACTTCGGAGGCGCTGACCCAGGCGTGCCTGGATCGTATCGCGCGGTATAACCCGGCTTATAACGCCATTATCTTTCTCAATCCCGAGGCGCTGGCCGATGCGCGGGCGATTGATCGGCGGCGGGCGTCTGGGGAGGTGCTGGGGCCGCTGGCTGGCGTTCCCGTGGTGGTCAAGGACCCGATGGACATGGTGGGGTTTCCCACCACCGCGGGGTGGTCGCTGCTGCATGGCAAGTCTGGTGGGGTGGACTTGATGCCTGGCACGGACTCGCCGGTCGTTGCCCGGATGCGGGCTGCGGGGGCGGTGATCCTGGGTAAGACCAATGTGCCGGTGCTGAGCCATACCGGCAGCCATGCCAATGATAGTTGGGCCGGGCCGACGTATAATGCGGCTGGGCGGGAGTTCCTGCCGGGCGGCAGCAGCGCCGGTACTGCTACGGCGGTCGCGGCCAGCATGGCTGTGCTGGGGCTGGCGGAGGAAACTGGCGGGTCCATCCAGAACCCGGCTTCTGCGCAGGCGCTGGTGGGGATCAAGCCGACCTTTGCGCTGGTGCCGAATGCCGGGGTGATGCCGCTTTCGGGTAATAGGGACGTGGTGGGGCCGATTGCCCGCTGTGTCCGGGATGCGGCGCTGACGCTGGATGTGCTGGCGGGATATACGGCGGAGGACCCGAAGACCATTGCCGGCGTTGGGCACCGGCCTCGCGGCGGCTACGCGTCGCGGCTGCATCCGGATGCGCTGCGGGGCAAGCGGCTGGGGCTGTATGGGCCGGGGTGGCGCGATATGGCGCTGTCGGCGGAGGCTACGGAGCTTTATGCGCGGGCGCAGGGGGAGTTGCGGGACCTTGGCGCCGAGTTGGTGGAGGATCCGTTTGCAGGCTCTGGCTTTGCGGAATTGCGGCAGCCGACGCCGCCGTTGCTGGAGTTCGACGCGCGGGGGCTGGAGTCCGTGCCGTACGATTTGCAGAAGCATTTGGAGCGGCTGGGGCCGGGGGCGGCGCTGCGCAGTTTTGCCGAGTTTGCGGCTGCCACGGCCAAGGAGGACGCGTTTGGGCCGGGGGGCGTGCTTGGGTTCATGCCTAGTTTGCCGCAGTTTGGGCCGTGCCTTGCCGATCCGGGGCGGCCGCCGGATTTGTCGGAGTTCATTGCGGTGAAGGAGGCTTATCTGCAGACCTTCGACGCGGTGTTCACGCGGGAGCGGCTGGATGGGTTGGTGTTCCCGCAGATGCGTGACCAGCTTTCGCCGTTGCATGGAGCCGATACCATCCATGAGACCACGGTTGGCGAGATCAATATCGCCGGGTTGCCTGGGGTTACGGTGCCTGCGGGTTATTATGCTTCGGGGGCGCCGTTCTGCTTGATCTTCGTGGGGCGGCAGTGGAGCGAGGCGGACCTGCTGGCCTATGCGTATGGGTATGAGCAGGCTACCCGGCATCGCCGGCCTCCTGACCTGGTGATGTCCTGATGCGCGGCTGATCGGCCGGGCTGCAGTTTGCGGCCTGGCTGGAGCATGCAGCCGGACTGGAGCAGGTCCGGCCCAAACAGCTCCATCTGGACCGGGTAAACACTCCTGGAAGCAAGGTTGGAGCATGTTCGGTGCCTCTACTTGGGCCGGACGTGCTCTAGATGGCAAGTATTTCGAAGGTCGTGATCCGTCTCCCGTCGTGGGGCGTCTTTCATCCACGGCGGGTCGTCAGTTCGGTGTGGAGCTTATACCAGCGGCCGTGCGCACTGATTTTTACGTTGCCGGGCCTTCATTGCGCGCCGCGTTTGCGGCGCGGCAATTTAGAGGCGGCAGCGCGATGCTTGCTGCGCTGGATTGCTGCGTTGCTGCGCTCCTTGCGATGACGGAAACGGTTAGCGTTTGGTAATACGACCGCGGCCCAGGGCGGCCCAGCAACGTATGCTCCCGAAGCTGTGAGTACTGTTGGGGTAACACGGGCGTTAGCTTCTGCCTGACAGGGGGAGCGGCATCTATGATCAAACTGCGGGTGAACGGTCAGGACCAGGCGTGGGACGGTGATCCGTCGTTGCCGCTGTTGTGGTTCCTGCGGGATGAGGCCGGGATGACCGGCACCAAGTTCGGTTGCGGACAGGCGCTGTGCGGGGCTTGCACCGTTCATATCGATGGGCAGGCGGCACGGTCCTGCATTACCGGCATGTCTGATGTGGAGGGGCGCGAGGTCACCACCATTGAGGGGCTGCATCCTACCGGTGATCATCCGGTGCAGAAGGCTTGGCGGGAGGTGGGGGTGCCGCAGTGCGGATTCTGCCAGGCTGGGCAGATCATGCAGGCGGCTTCGTTGCTGAGCGAAACTTCGCATCCGTCCGATGGGCAGATCCGCGACACGATGTCCGGGAATATCTGCCGTTGCGGTTGTTATCAGCGCATCGAGGCGGCGATCCGCCTTGCCGCTACGGGGACCTAGCGCCATGACCTATCCTAGCATTAAGAACGTGTCCCGCCGCACGCTGCTGCGCGGGACGGTTGGCGCTGGCGCGCTGGTGCTTGCGGCGCCGATGCTGCCGCGGCGGGCCTTTGCGGCGCCGTATGCCACTGGGGCCGGCGCGATGCCGCATGGCACCGTTAATAACCCGCGGATCTTCGTTGCGATTGCGCCGGATGGGATCGTTACCATCGTGGCGCACCGGGCCGAGATGGGCACTGGCGTGCGGACCAGCTTGCCGATGATCGTGGCCGACGAGATGGAGGCGGACTGGGGGCGTGTGCGGATACAGCAGGCGCCTGGGGATGAGGTCAAGTACGGGAACCAGGATACCGATGGTTCCCGCAGCACCCGGCATTACCTGCAGCCGATGCGTGAGGTTGGTGCGGCTGCGCGTACCATGCTGGAGGCTGCGGCGGCCAAGCGCTGGAATGTGCCGGTGAGTGAGGTGCGGGCGGCGAACCATGAAGTGGTGCATACGCCGACTGGGCGCAGGCTTGGGTATGGCGAGCTGGCGACGGATGCCTCGGCGCAGGCGGTGCCGGAGACTGATAGCCTGCGGCTGAAGGACCCTAAGGACTTCCGGTATATCGGGCGGGGACGGATCGGGATTACCGACCTGCGGGATATTACCGTGGGGAAGGCGACCTATGGGGCCGATGTGCGGCTGCCGGGCATGAAGTATGTGGTGATTGCGCATCCTCCGGTGACTGGGGGCAAGCTGGTTAGCTTTGATGCCAAGGACGCGTTGGCGGTGTCGGGCGTTGAGCAGGTGGTGGAGGCGCAGGGGTGGCCTTGGCCTTCGAAGTTCCAGCCGCTGGGGGGTGTTGCGATCGTTGCGCGCAATACCGGCGCCGCCATCAAGGGGCGGGATGCGCTCAAGGTGGTTTGGGATGATGGTGCTAACGCGCACTATGACAGCGAGGTTTACCGGAAGGAGTTGGAGGAGGCGGCCCGGAAGCCGGGGCTGGAGGTGCGTAATACCGGGGATGCCGATGGTGCGCTCAAGGGTGCGGCTTCGGTGGTGACGGCGGAGTATTACCTGCCGCATTTGGCCCATGTCAGCATGGAGCCGCCGGTCGCTACGGCGCGGATGGACGGCGATAAGGTCGAGGTTTGGGCGCCGGTGCAGAGTGCTGGTGGTACTCGGGAGGATTTGGCTAAGACGCTGGAGATCCCGATTGAGAACGTTACTGTTCATGTGACGCTGTTGGGCGGTGGGTTCGGGCGGAAGTCCAAGTGCGACTATGCGCTGGAGGCGGCGCTGTTGTCGCGCAAGCTGGGGGCGCCGGTCCGGGTGCAGTGGACGCGGGAGGATGATATCCGGAACGACTTCCTGCATACGGTTTCGGCGGAGCGGATCGAGGCCGGGCTGGATGGGGGCGGTAAGGTGGTGGCTTGGCGGCACCGGAGTGCTGCGCCGAGCATTGGATCGACGTTCAAGGCGGATACACTGCATCCCCTGCCGTTCGAGTTGGGGATGGGGTTGGTGGACCTGCCGTTTGATCTGCCGAACGTGCGGGCGGAAAGCGCGGAGGCGGCGGCGCATACGCGGATCGGGTGGTTCCGGTCGGTCAGCAATATTCCGCATGTGTTTGCGGTGCAGTCGATGGTTGGGGAGATTGCGGCGCGGACTGGGCGGGACCCGAAGGATTTGCTGCTGGAGCTGATTGGGCCGGCGCGGATCGTGGATCTTAGCGGGTCGGTTAAGGATTTGTGGAACTATGGGGAGCCGTTCAGCAGCTATCCGATTGATGCGGGGCGGCTGCGGCGTGTTGTGGAGCTGGTGGCGGCCAAGGGCGAGTGGGGGCGGAAGCTGCCGCCGGGCCATGGGATGGGGATCGCGGCGCACCGGAGCTTTGCCAGCTATATCGCGACGGTGGTGGAGG
>CAXTOB010000357.1:0-6651 GCA_964245505.1 uncultured Acetobacteraceae bacterium
CCGGCCGGGGCGGCGCTTCAGGCCGCAGCACACCGGGGGGACAGGACGGCACGGGGGCTTGCCGCCATGCCTCTCCCCCTCTGCGTTCTCCCCTTCCTCATAGGGTCGATAGTGTCTCAGTTTGAATGTCGGTTTGTGGTGGAAAGCCGCCCGTCTGCTTCCGGCGTAGTCAGAGCGAAAGCAGACGGTATGCAACTGACCAGACTGGCCGTAAGGTGCCAGCCCGCTCTGGATCTTGCCGCGCGAGGGAGCGGACATTCGTTGATTGCGAGAGCTGGCCGCTGAAGGTGGACCTCAGCCTGCCTTGGACCCCCTGTCCGTCTACCCGTCCGGCAATCAAACTGTCCGCCTTGCCGTCAGACGGCTGGCGTTTCCGGACAGAGTGGGCGTGCCCGTTTGGGCTTCGTTTGATGGACACTCATCCCATGCGGCCGGCACGACACGGCGCAGTGTCATGAGCGTTGTTGTATTAGCCTTGGGGACGCGCGGCGGAGGAGGAGAGAACGGTGCAGGTCATCGGATGCGCGGCTGGAATTGATATTGCCTGGGACCGCTGGGGTATTCCACACATCCGCGCGGCAAGCGTGGAGGACGCCTTTTTCGGCCAGGGTTTCGCCGCAGCCTCGGCCCGGTTATGGCAAATGGATCTGGGCCGCCGGCGCGGGCTGGGATTGCTGGCTGAGGCGTTCGGCCCGGCGTTCCTGCCATGGGACATTGCCGCGCGTACTATGCTGTTCCAGGGCGATACCGCCGCCGAATGGCGGCTGCACGACAAGCGCGTTCCCGGCCTCGCGGCGGCCTGGGTGCGCGGTGTCAACGCGCGCATCGCGCAGGTGCTGGCGGACCCGGCCCTGTTGCCGCCCGAGTTCCTGGCAATGGATATGCGCCCCGCGCCGTGGTCGCCCGACGACCTGATCCTGCTGCGAGGTTCGACCACCGCCAACGCGCCGGCCGAGCTGCGCCGCGCCTTGCTTGCCGCGCGGGGCGCGCTGGCGCTGGACGCGCTGACGGAGCCGCTCGACCCGCCCCTAGCGCTGCGCGTGCCCGACGGGCTGGACTGCACCAAGCTGCACCAGGATCAGCTCGTGCTGTACCGGCAGCTAAGCAAGCCGCTGCCGTTTCCCAAGCGGAAACAGCATGGCGAGGCCGGCATCGATGACAAGGCGGGCAGTAACGCCTGGGTGGTGGCAGCCGGACATACGACGACCGGCCGCGCCATTCTGGCGAACGACCCCCATCTGCCGGTCGGCATTCCGGGGCCGCGTTTCATCTGCCATCTGAGCGCGCCGGGGCTCAACGCCATCGGCGCGGGGCCGGCGAGCCGGCCCGGATTCCAGTTCGGTCATACCGACCGCATCGCGTTCGGCCGCACCGATTTCCGGATCGACCGCGAGGACATCTACGTGCTTGAACTCGATGCGGAGGGACGCAGCTACCGCACCGCGCAGGGTTGGTCACCGATTGTTCGCTGCACCGAGACCATTGCCGTGCGCGGCGCGGCTGACGCAGCGATCGAGGTGGCGCGCACGCCGCTTGGCCCCGTCGTGTTCGAGGACGTAGCGGCGGGGCACGCCCTGGTGGTGCGCTCCGCACTACAAGAAAGCGGGCCGTCGGTCGCGCTCGAATACGTGCCGCTGATGTTCGCGCGCGACTGGGCGGAGTATCGTCACGCGATTAGCTATGCTGCCTGGGGCAGCAACTACATGTATGCCGATGTCGACGGGAACATCGGCTGGCAAGCGTCCGGCCGCGCGCCGCGCCGGCTGCGCCACGATGGGCTGATGCCGGTACCGGCGGCGGGCGACTATCCGTGGGACGGATTTCTGAGCATGGACGAGATGCCGGGCGAGTACAACCCGCCGCGAGGCTGGATCGCCAGCGCCAACCAGATGCCCTATCCGCCCGGCTGGACCGGTCCGTACAGCAGCCGCGAGTGGACGCCCGATGATCGTTATCGCCGCATCGTCCAGGTGCTCGGCTCACGCGAGACGCACACTCCGGCGGAGTCGCTGGCTTTGCAGCAGGACGTGCTCTCGTTGCGTGCGGAGGCGCTGCGGCCGGTGTGGGAGGCAATCGGCGATCCGGACACGGGGCCGTTGCAGGGCTGGGACGGGCGTCTGGATGCAAACAGCGAACCCGCGCTGCTATTCCAGCTTTGGTGGGCCGAGCTGCGAAAGGACGTCCGGCTTGCGATGGTGCCGCCCGAGCACCGCGACATGATTGCCGAACTGCATCCCCACGTCCTAATCGCGCTCGTCACGGGCGCGGACTCCCGTTTGGAGGCGCGGCGGAGCGAGATTGCCGCCCGCACCCTGGCCCGCGCGGCGGCGGACTGGCGTGCGCGGCCCGAGGGACGGCGGCATTGGGGCGACTTGCACCGGCTAACCCTGCTGCACAGTCTACCCGGCGTCGTGCCAGGGTCCGACCTGATCGCTGGCGGCAGCGGCGGCGACAGCGCCACTGTGCAGGCCCGTTGGTGGGCCAGCATACCGGCAGCCCAGGTCAGCGGTGGCGCAAGCTTCCGCGCGGTGATCAATATGGATGACTGGGAGGCGGCGCGCGGGATCAACTTGCCGGGACAGTCTGGCGACCCGCGTTCGCCGCACTATACCGATTTGGCTCCGCTATGGCTAATCGGCGAAACCGTTCCAATGGCGTTCGGAACGGAGGCTGTGCAATTGGTCCAGGAGAAGACGTGGAGGTTGCGGCCGTGAGCGGCTGACATCATGCCGCTTCCCTTCTGAGGGGCAATGCCGGCTTATACATTCTTGGAGCAGGCAGGCCAGCAACCAGAATCTCCGGCTTGCAGGCCGCATAGGAGCTCTACCGCATGGTCAAACGACCCCCTGACGAGGTGGAACACTTGTCTGGGCTACCCGCGCCTACGTCACCTGTCTGCGCCGTTCTGCGCCGTGTTCTTGGGCGTGTCTTGCCCGGTGCTGACTCCTGCTCCGGGGAGGGCGTCAGCGGCCCCCAGCTCATGATTACCTTTAAGCACACCCGTGCCCGTGCATGGTCGGTGATGAGCGGGAAGTGCCGGCGCAGTTCGATCACGCCAGACAGCTCGCCCCCGTCCTGGCAGGCTTGGCGGATCGCAAGGGCGGTTGCTTCATCGACGGCGAACATGGAAGGAGCTTGGACCTGTCTGCCTGGCAAGAGCAAGCAGGCGTGCAGAACGCGACGTGCAACGCCGAACGGGCGTTATGTAAACCTGCAAGCAGGCCGCTCCCGCTTGCGAGCAGGCAGGTAGAAAGTGTGAGCCTAGTGTGCCGCCATTGTCAGATAGCGTGAGCCAAAATCGGCGATGATTGCGAGCATGACCGCCGATGAAGGCAAGCCGCTACGGTTAGGCAGCAGCCTCTGTGAGCAACTCGGAAACTAAAGAACCAACCGATAATAGCGTTAGCAAGCGTCCCTCAATTTCAATGACGCCGGCTATCTTTGTGTTACCTGAACCGGCAGCGATTGAGGGTGCCTCCTGTATTATCTCTGTCCCCACGGTCAGAATGTCACTCACGCCATCAACCAGGAGGCCGACCACATGGCTGCCTGAATCTACGACGACGATGACATTCTGCTTCGTCGTGACCGTCGCTGAAAGCCCGAGCACTACGCCTAGATCCACAATCGGCAGAATGGCGCCACGCAAGTTGACCACGCCACGTGACGTGGTGGGCGCATGCGGGAGCGGAGTTGCAGACGTCCAACCGCGGATCTCCCGGACTGTCATGATGTCGATGCAGAAGTGCTGGTCGGCAATGTAGAAGGAAATCAGCTCTTGCGGCTGTTGCTTGGCCAACCCGGACTCCATCATGCTCAGAACTCCGTCCAACCCTCGTCGGCCGCGGGCTTGCGCACGGTGTTGCCAACTAACCGCAGGCCTTTCGCTGATGACGACGTGTGGTTTCCCTTCGCCTTCGCCTTTGAAGTAGGGGCAGTTTCTCGCGCTGTGTTGGGCTGCTGTAGTTGCTCGGCACCGGTGTTGAAGTGGGCGGTGAGCCGCTCGAGTTCGGCAGCATCCTGGGCCAGGCTGTTGCTGGCAGCCGTAGACTGCTCGACCATCGCAGCATTCTGCTGTGTCACCTGGTCCATTTGGTTGATGGCAACGTTGACCTGGGCCAGACCAGCCGCCTGTTCCTGAGCGCTGGCAGCGATGTTGGTGACGACACTGTTGATCTCGGTGACCTGCTGCCGGATCCTCGTCAATGTCTTGCCGGTATCGCCGACCAAGGTGACGCCCTGGCCGACTTGCTGCGTCGACGTTGAGATAAGCTTTTTGATTTCCTTGGCGGCTTCGGCGCTGCGCTGCGCCAGGGCACGGACCTCGCTGGCGACCACCGCAAAACCACGCCCTGCATCACCGGCCCGGGCCGCCTCGACGCCTGCGTTCAAGGCCAGCAGGTTGGTCTGGAAGGCGATCTCGTCGATGACGCCTATGATCTGGCTGATTTCCTGGGCCGACTTTTCGATGGCGCTCATAGCGAACATGGCATCGCGGACGACGATCTCGCTTTGCTCGGCATCAGCCGTAGCGGTCACAACCACAGCTTGGGCTGTCTTGGCGCCCTCGGCGGTTGCGCGGACGGTTGCGGTGATCTCGTCCAGGGCTGCCGCGGTCTCCTCCAGGCTGGCAGCCTGCTGCTCCGTGCGACGTGACAGATCGTCCGCTGCCTGACTGATCTCGCCGGCACCCGAACGGATGGCGCCCGTGTTGGCAACAATGGTGCCGATGGTGTTGCGCAGGGTGCTGACTGCGGAGTTGAAATTGGTGCGCAGCCGCTCGTAAGCGGGCGGCAGCTCGGTGTCCAGGCGGAAGGTGAGGTCGCCCTCGGCAAGATGTGCGAGCCCCGCCCCGATGGAACCCACGACGATCCTGGCCGCGTCAGCCGCCGCGGTGCGCTCGGCGTCGGCGCGCAGTTGTTCGTCTTCCGCAGCGCGTCGCGCGCCCAATTCCTGTTGCTGCTGCTCCAATAGCCGCGCGTTCGCCATTCCTTCTTTCAGCACCGCAACCGCTTTGGCCATGGAACCGACCTCATCTTTGCGGTCAGTGTGCGGGACGTTCATCGCGAGATCGCCATCGGCGATCTGTTTCAGGCTTCCCTGCAGTCGGCTGATCGGTCCGGTGATCCGCCGTGAAATCGCCCATGCCAGCGAGGCAAGCAGCGCCGCAACGCCGGCGACACCAAGCAGGAC
Organism: uncultured Acetobacteraceae bacterium; assembly: GCA_964245505.1. Taxonomy (GTDB): domain Bacteria; phylum Pseudomonadota; class Alphaproteobacteria; order Acetobacterales; family Acetobacteraceae; genus DASWOJ01. The sequence goes on from CAXTOB010000357.1 coordinate 5,194, forward strand.
GTTGAAGCGCAGGGTGGCGATCTGCGCTTCGAGATCATCGATATAGACGCCGGTGCCGATGAATATGTTCCAGGCCGGGAACGCGGCAGCGTAAGAGATTTTCGGCACGGCCGCCGTCGTACCCGGTCGAGTGAAGTCATATTCGATCACCGCCGAGCCGCTCGCACGTACGGCGTCGCGGATGTTGCGGATCACCTGCCGCCCGTTAACGAGGGCATCGAGCCGGTTGGTGCCGACCTGGGCAATATCGGGCAAGGCAACTGCGGCCCCGTCCATCGTGTAGGCGAAGACGTAACCCTGGCCGTGATCATAGACGAACGAGCGTGTGATCCGGGCAAACTCAGCAAGGGCTGCATCATGGCTTACCTCGCTTTTTTCGACCTGTTTCTGGAGATTGCCGGCGAGCGAAATCGCGCCATCGGTGATTGCGCGCAATTGAGTGACCCGAGCATCGACCATCGTCCGGTGCATATACGTTATCATAACTACCGAACTGCCCAGCAACACAATGAGGGTGGTGCACACGAGTAAGGCAAGCTTCCAGCCGAGCTTCAGGTTGTCAAAGTATTTCACGTAAACCTCAGTTGTTCCAGGGTCGAAATCCTGTAAACTCTACTGCTGTGTAAATAATGAAAACCTAAGGTCTAGATGGGACTACGACACTCCAGATGGCCAAATTGCACAGCTTAGCGGTCACTGGGCCAGGATGCCGTGGGCGAATTGCAGGCCAGCGGCCAGGACTGGCTCGATAGCCTGCCCGAGATCTTCTGGAACAGTGCGACCGCCGAGGCCCTAGCGGCGGTATGCGTCCTCGATCTATCCGAGCTGGAGGACGTGGAGCCGCCGCGCGGGTTCGGGGTCACGCCATAGAACGGGCAGAATAGCACTGCTCGTTGTGTAAACCTCTGATCATGCTAAGAGATTATCAGTATCGTTGTGATATCATCCTGAGTTCAGGTCCTCGTCCCATTTGAACTAAAGTCTGTTTGGGCCGGAACAGCGCCTAGTGAGATCAAACAGTTACAAGCTCTCGCGCCGGCCGAGTTCAACTGGGACAGTCTACCCAGAGCCATTGTTCATAGTCAGTTCCTCCAACCGTGCAATCCTGCCCGTTCTATGGGTCTTGGGCGCTTTTGGTGACCATGCCGCCATCGCCACATGGGCTAGGTGAACCTGATTTCCTGCTTGTTGCCGGACCCGTCTGCGGTCCGGCTCGAAACCTGGGGCGCTAAGCCTGCTCCGCCGATGATCACCCTGACCCTGACCTCTCGCGCCCGCCCGGCACCGTGCCCGCTCTGCGGCCGCCGGACCAAGCGGACCCATAGCTGGTACGAGCGCGCCCTGGCCGACCTGCCCTGGGGCGAGCAGGCCGTTGCCGTCCAGCTCCGCGTCCGCAAGCTCTTCTGCGACAGTACATGTCAGTGCTCCTCTTTCTCATTGAGACAGGGCGTCAGGTCG
>CAXTOB010000358.1:0-6646 GCA_964245505.1 uncultured Acetobacteraceae bacterium
CCCGTATCCCGGACGGCGCGTCGCTGTTCATCAACATCGGCACCACGACGGAGGAGGTCGCACGTGCGCTCCGCGGGCGGCGCAACCTGCGCGTCGTCACCAACAACCTGAACGTCGCCAACCTGCTGATCCCCTCCGGCGAGTGCGAGGTCATCATCGCCGGCGGCCTGGTCCGCAACCATGACGGCGGCCTGGTGGGGGAGGCGACGCTGGACCTCATCAACCAGTTCCGGGTGGATTTCGGCATCATCGGCATCAGCGGCATCGACCTGGACGGCACGCTGCTCGACTACGACTACCGCGAGGTGCGGATCACCCAGGCGATCCGGCGCAATGCCCGCCAGGTGTTCCTCGTGGCCGACCACACCAAGTTCGGCCGCCCGGCGATGGTGCAGGCCGGCACGCTGGCCGGGGTCGCCGTGCTGTTTACCGACGCGCCGCCACCTGGCCCAGTGGTCGAGTTCATGCGGGAGGCGGGCGTGGAGCTGTGCCTTGCGCCGGATGGAGATGAAAATGCGTTGCCTAATGAGCGGCTGGCAACCGGGTAGGGCGTAAAAGCGGCCAGCACCTTTTGCCCCGACCTTAACGGCGAACGCAGCGGCCAGATAACCGCACACAAAGTCTGCCACATCAGCAAATCACCGTCTTTGTCCTCATATCAACGGCCTTTTACAATGACGTTGCTGCCAAGGCGTCATTGCAAGCTGCTTGCGGTGCAGCAGTCCAGGGTGGCACGGACTGTGCTGACGGAGTTATACCAAACATCCTTCGCTCTGACCGTGTCCGTCATTGCGAGGAGCGCAGCGACGCGGCAATCCAGAGCGGCAAGCACAATGCTGGCGGCTCTGGATGGCCGCGCCGCAAGTGCGGCTCGCAATGACGGCTCGGCAACGTCTGGGCTAGTGCGAAGGGCGATTGGTATTAGTTTTACACCGAAGTGACGACTCGCCGTGGATGAAAGATGCCCCATGCTGGGAGGTGGATCACGACCTTCGCAACGCTTTCTATTTAGTTGCACACCGAAATGACGACCCGCCGTGGATAAAAGCTTCTCCTTGACATAAGACGGATTTTGGTTTTCGAAACGCTTTCTATTTAGGTTGCCGCGCCGCATGCAGCTCTCAATGACGATACGGCACCATAAAGGTCAGTGCGAAAGACAGCTGGCGTTAAACCATCCGTCGGCCGGCCTTAAAGGCTCAGGGCGTCACCTTCAAGGCATGAATACTGAACAAGTCGTCAGCATCCGTCCAACTTGCGACCGCATCATACCCGGCGGAGCCTGCAAGCTGCGCAAACCCGCCCAGGGTATATTTATAGGAGTTCTCGGTATGGACGGACTCCCCCTGCGCAAAGACAACCCGGTCATCGCCAATCCGGACCGACTGCGCTGTGCGACTGACGAGGTGCATCTCCACACGCCTCTCCCCCGCGTTCCAGCGGGCCTCATGGGTAAACGCCGACAGGTCGAAACCCCCGTCGAGTTCGCGATTGATGCGCGCCAGAAGGTTGAGGTTGAAGGCGGCAGTAACCCCTGAAGCATCGTCATAGGCCGCCTCAAGCACCGCAGCGTCCTTAACGAGGTCAACGCCAACGACCATCATCGAGCCTGGCCCGAGCAGTTTACCCGTTTGCCGGAGGAAGCCGGCCGCCTCAGACGGGGTGAAGTTGCCGATGGTGGAGCCGGGGAAAAACCCTGCGAGGCGGCGGGGCTGGTTGCCGGGCAGCCGGGGCAGGGCGAAGCGGTTGGTGTAATCGGCACAAACCGGTGCGATCCGCAGGCCAGGGAAATCAGCCGCCAAGCTGGCCGCGGCGGCCAAGAGGTGCCCGCGGGAGATATCCACCGGAACATAGACGGCCGGATAGCGCAGGGCCGCAAGGAGCAGGCGGACCTTGATCCCCGCGCCGGAGCCGAACTCAACCAGGCCGGCGTGGGGGCCAATGAGGCCGGCGATCTCAGGCGCGCGGGCCTGCAGTAGGGCGCACTCGGTCCGGGTCGGGTAGTACTCCGGCAACTCGCAGATCCGGTCGAACAGGCGCGAGCCTTCCGCGTCATAGAAAAATTTGCAGGGCAGCGTCTTTGGACTGCTGCCGAGGCCCTGCAGCACAGCAGCCCGGAACTCCGTAACGGTGGGTTCCAGGTCGTGCAGGGACTCAAGTGCGTAAGCGTGGCTCATAGGTCCTCCGCCAGACGGAACCCCGAGAACTGCCAGCGCGCATGAGGCGGGAAGAAATTCCGGTAGGTTACGCGGTCATGCCCAGCCGCCGTGGCGCAGGACCGTCCGCGCAGGACCATCTGATTGACCATGAACTTACCATTATACTCGCCCAGGGCGCCGGGTTCGGGACGATACGCGGGGTAGGGCGTATAGGCACTGGCAGTCCACTCCCAGACATCCTGCGCAACGCCGGGACGGAGCGGCTGCGGATGGGGCTGCAGGCCCGGCCGCACCGCGTCCCCCTCTCCATGCAAGCGGGCTGCGACCTCCCATTCGAACTCAGTCGGCAACCGGCGCCCAGCCCACTCGGCATAGGCCGCCGCCTCATAGAAGCTGACGTGGCACACAGGCTCATCGTCACGGACCGGTTGCAAGCCGTGCAGCGTATAGGTCTGCCAACTATCTGCGCCAAGCTGCCAGTAGGCGGGGGCGTCCCACCCGGCGGATTGGGCCAGTCCCCAGCCCTCGGACAGCCAGAGGCTGACACGCTGGTATCCCCCGTCCCGCATGAACGCCTTGAACTCGCCATTGCTGACGGGGCGATCGGCAATCGCGCAGTCGCGCAGCAGGGCGGGATGGGCCGGCCCCTCATTATCGAAGGCGAACCCAGTGCCCTGCGGGTGGCCGATCTCGTAGATGCCACCAGGGACGCGCCACATCGCCGGGGGCGGCAGCGCACGCACCGGAGTCTGGGCTGGCGCCGGGACATAGACCGGGTGGATCGGGGAGCCGCCAAAGGCGTGCTTGATGTCGGTCAGCAGCAGTTCCTGGTGCTGCTGCTCGTGATGCAGGCCCATGACGGCGAGGTCGGCAACCTCATCGCCGCAATCGCCGAGCAGGCTGTGCATGGCCTCATCCACATGGCCGCGGTAGTCGGCGACGGCGGCAATGCCGGGGCGGCTGAGGGTGCCGCGGAACGGCCTGGGATGCCGGGGACCGACCGCCTCGTAGTAGGAGTTGAAGACGTAGTTGAAGGCCGGGTCGAATTCCCGATAGCCCGGCAGATGCGGCTTCAACAGGAATGTCTCAAAGAACCAGGTCGTATGTGCGCGGTGCCACTTCGCCGGGCTGGCGTCGGGCATGGATTGGATCGTCTGGTCCTCGGCCGACAGGGGAGCGGCGATGGCCTCCGTCTCGCTCCGGACCCGGCGATACAGCAGGGCTGCGGAGACGTCCGGCAGCGTAGCCGCGGGCAGCAGCGCTGCTGGCGAGATGGAACGGATACTGGTGTTCGACATGCGAGGCAGCCTCTATGGCAGGGCGGCTTACGTGGCAACGGCGGACGGGTTCCATCAGTTCTGCCGGAGGTGAGGTTTCCGCATGGCATGGTCCGCCCCAAGCAAATCTCTAGCGGTTTGCCCACAGACGAAAAGCTAAGCAGGCCGGCACGGCCGCAGGCCACCTATGTGACAGGGTGTGCAAGCTTGCTTAGCGTAGCCGCCATGCACACCGCCGCACTCGCCTGCCAGCGCCACCTGTTCGATTTGCCGGACCATGTCAGCTACCTGGATGCGGCGGCCTGGGCGCCCTTGCCTTATCCCGTGCGCACGGCGGGCGAAGCCGGCATCCTATCGAAAGTCCGGCCCTGGGCGCATTCCCGCGATGAGGACGCCGTTTGGGCCGAGCGTGCCCGCGCCGCCGCCGCCCGGCTGATCGGCGCCACGCCGGACGACATGGCCATCGTCGGCTCCGTCAGCCACGCCATCGCCACTGCGGCCCGCAACCTGCCAACCGCACCCGGCGGCCGCATCCTGCGGGTCGCGGACGAGTTCCCATCCCTGTGCCATGCCTGGGACCGCCTCGCCGCCGAGCGCGGCCTGATCGTCGAAGCCGTGCCGCGCCCCGGTGATGGCGACTGGACAGCGGCGTTGCAGGAGGCGATTGCCCGTCCGGGCGCCCCGCCTCTCGCTGTCGCCACGCTGACCCCGCTGCACTGGTCCGACGGCGCGGTGATCGACCTGGACCGCCTGGCGCCCGCCATCCGTGCCGCCGGAGCCGCGCTGGTTGTGGATGCGACGCAGGCTGCCGGCGCGGTGCCGTTGGACGTCGCGCGGCTGCAGCCCGACTTCCTGGCGTTCCCGACCTACAAGTGGGCGCTGGGTCCCTACAGCGTCGCCTTCCTATACGCCGCCCCGCACCGGCAGGGTGGCCTGCCGCTGGAGGAGAACACCGGCAACCTGCCGCCCGCTGAGGGTGCGCGGCGCTACGACAAGGGCGAACTCAATGACCCGGTTGCGCTGCCCATGGCGGCAACCGGCATGGAATTGGTCGCCGGCTGGGGCGCGGCGGCGGTGGCGGCGCGCTTGCGGGGATTGACCGACCTGCTGGCGGAAGGTGCTGCAGCCTTGGGAGTGCCGGTTGCGCCCCGCCGGCTCCGCTCCCCGCACATCTTGGGCCTTCGCTTGCCGGGCGGCTTGCCACCCGGCCTGATCGGGCGGCTGCGTGCCGATGGGGTCTTCGCCAGCGACAGGTTGGGTGGCCTGCGCCTCAGCCCGCATGTATGGGCCAATGAGGCGGACACGGCGCGGTGCCTGGCGGCGTTGCAGGCCGTACTGCCATAACGATCCCCGGCAGTGAGCGGATCCGGCTGCTTCCCACCTGGGCTGCCGCCGTCGCGGGCCGGCTTGGGCGCGGTTGCGCGGCTGTGCGAACGACCACCGCTTTTTCGATTGCGAACATCCAGCGCACCCCATACCTTAAATCCCGGTGCCTCCAACCAGAGAGGCTGTGGAGGGTAGTTTGTCGGACGCGGTCGTGGATCTCCTCGTCATCGGCGGCGGCGTCAATGGCTGCGGCATTGCCCGCGACGCCTCCGGGCGTGGGCTGCAGGTGATGCTGTGCGAACAGGGGGACCTGGCCGGCGCCACCTCCTCCGCCTCCAGCAAGCTGATCCACGGCGGCCTGCGCTACCTCGAATACTATGAGTTCCGCCTGGTCCGCGAAGCCCTGCAGGAGCGCGAGCGGCTGCTGGTGCTGGCGCCGCACATCATCTGGCCGCTGGACTTCGTGCTGCCGCACCAGGGCGGTTTGCGTCCGGCCTGGCTCGTGCGCCTGGGCCTGTTCATGTACGACCACTTGGCCCGGCGCCGGCGCCTGCCGCCGACGCGCTCGGTGCGGTTGGGCCGCGATCCCGTTGGCGCTCCGCTGCAGCCAGGCTTCGATCGCGGCTTCATCTACGCCGACTGCTGGGTGGAGGACTCCCGCCTGGTCGTGCTGAACGCCCGCGATGCCGCCGACCGCGGCGCCCAAATCTGCACCCACACCCGCCTGACCGCGGCGGCGCGCGAAAATGGCCTATGGCGCTGCGACCTGCTGGGCCCCGACGGCATCCCGCGGTCCGTGCGCGCCCGGGCGGTGGTGAACGCTGCCGGTCCTTGGGTCGGCGACGTGCTGCGCCGGGCCTTGGGCCAGAACGATGCCAAGCAGGCCCGGCTCATCAAGGGCAGCCACATCATCGTGCCGCGCCTGTATGACGGCGCCTGGGCCTACATCCTGCAAAATACCGACCGCCGCATCGTCTTCGTCATCCCGTATGAGGGCGAGTATTCGCTGGTCGGCACCACCGACATCCCGTTCGAGGGCGACCCCGGGCACGTCGCCATCAGCCCGGCGGAAACCGACTACCTCTGCGCCATCGTCAACCGCTACTTCAAAAAGCAAGTGGGACCGGCGGACGTGGTGCGCAGCTACTCCGGCGTCCGCCCGCTGTATGACGATGCCGCCGCCAACGCCTCCGCCGTGACCCGCGACTACGTGCTCGACATGGAAGCGCCCGAGGGCGGCGGCGCCGTACTGTCGGTGTTCGGCGGCAAGATCACCACGTATCGCCGCCTGGCCGAGCACGCGATGGAAAAGCTGGCTGCGGTCCTGCCGTGCGGCCCCGCCTGGACCGGCACCGCCCCACTACCTGGCGGCGACATGCCCGGCGCCGACTTTCCCCGCTTCGAAGCTGGCTTCGCCGCCGCCCACCCCTTCCTACCTCCGGCGCTGGCCTTCCGGCTGGCACGCGCCTACGGCACCAATGCGGAGGCGGTGCTGGGCGGAGCCGACAGCATGGAGGCAATGGGCCGCGACTACGGCGCCGGTCTGCATCAGTGCGAGGTGGACTACCTGGTATCGCGCGAGTGGGCGCAAACGGCGGACGATATCCTGTGGCGGCGGTCCAAGCTCGGCCTGCACGTGCCGCCCGGTGCCACGGCAGCGCTGGACGCGGCCCTGCAACGCTCGGTGCAAGCGGCGTGAGCAAAACTGCTGCCTTCTTCTCCCTCTCCCTCCGGGAGAGGGGCGGGGTGAGGGAAGCCGCACGCACAAGCCCATCCATCAGCGAAGCAGTGCCAAAAACCGCCACATCTGCGCCTACCCATTCCCTCACCCCAACCCTCTCCCGAAGGAAGAGGGAGCAGGCGCCAGTTCCTCCCGTGCAGGGC
>CAXTOB010000359.1:0-6642 GCA_964245505.1 uncultured Acetobacteraceae bacterium
GACAAAATCCCTTCGGGTTTGAGTAAAGTAACCTGTCTCGTCTTTCTTGTCGGGGGAGGCTTCTTTCTCCCTCCCAACAAGAACATTATAGGTCGAACCTGCCGAACATGACAAGCATAAACAGCACTCTAACTCTGTTTTTCTTCAAGAAAGTTCAGATTTACCAAGTCAAGAACCGCCCTCCAAATACTTCTTCTTCGATTGCCCCACTCACTTTCCATAAGTGATTACCTGCAGTTGGAAGAACTACTCTAGCCGCTCTCTGCGTCAGGGATCGTTACGGCGCAGCCGCGGAGACACGCGCTTGCGTGGCTCCGTCGCCGCGCTTGCGGCGATAGAGCCCGGCCCCGCCCCTTGGCGGGGAGACGCCCAGACGCCGGGGTTGGGGTGCCCACGTCCTGCTGCGGCCTGCTGCCTTGTTGTCGTTCGCATTGGAGTTGGCGAACCTGGGGCTGGCGACTGGCCAAGGAGGGCCACCCCCGACATGAGGGAGGGCAGCATGGATCGAGTGTACGAGCTGGCGCGGCGGCTGGACGACCTGGCCTTCGATCTGGTGTTCCAGCCGTTGGCCGGGCCGGGTCGTGCCGGGTTGGGCAAGTCCGGCCGGACCGGGGGTTAGACGATGGCGATCTATCATTTGCGCTTGGGCGTGGTGCAGCGTTCGAAAGGCCAGAGCGTGGTGGCCGTTGCGGCGGACCGTGCGCGGGTCCGGCTGCACGACCAGCGGCTGGACCGGGTGATGGCGCCGCTGCCGGCGAAGCGCGGCACGGCGCCGGTGTTCTCGGAGGTGCTGCTGCCGGACGGTGTGCCGGAGCGGTTCCGGGACCGCGGGACGCTATGGAACACGGTCGAAGCAAACGAGCGGCGCCGCGACGCTTGCGTGGCCCGTGAGGTCGAGTTCGCGCTGCCGTTCGAGCTGTCGCGGGAGCACTCGGTTGCGCTGGCCTGCGCCTACGTTCGGGCGGCGTTCGTGGCGGATGGCATGATGGCGGACCTGAACGTGCATTGGGCGGTGCGCGACGACGGGCAGCCGAAGCCGTATGCGCAGGTGCTGCTGACGTGCCGGCGGCATGGCCCGGAAGGGTTCGGCTTGAAGGAGCGGGCATGGAACGACCGCGCGACGGCGCTGGGGTGGCGCCGGCTGTGGGCGGAGATGGCGAACGCCTGCTTGGCGGCGCACGGGCATGCGGCGCGGGTTGACCACCGTTCCCACGCCGAGCGCGGCATTGCGCTAGAGCCGCAGAACAAGATCGGTCCCAATGCGGCCCGCCGTGCCCGGCGTGGGGAGGGGTCCGAGCGGGTGGACGATCACGCCGCGATTGCGCGCCGCAACGCTGAGCGCGGCGCTGGCGAGGCTGGATAGCTGCCGGCAGCACCAAGCGCTGTCGTGCCTGCTGCTGCCGGCGTCGTGCCCAGCAAATCAGGCGGCGCAGGGGTGCTGCGAGGGCTGGGCACAGAGGTATAAGGTATGCGACCACGAGGCCGGGGAGAGGTGCGATGGGATGGAGACGCCTGGATTCGGCGCAGGTGGCGCGTCAGCTGCGGGCGGCGTTCGACCGTCCGGAGGCTGGGACGGAGGAGCTGGCGGAGCTGGCCTTGGCGCACATGCGCTCGCAGCTGCTGGGCGGGCAGTTCGTGGCGGTGCAGGACGACAGCGGCCACACGTTCATCGGCACGCCGGAGGAGGCGGCGCAGCACATGATGGGGGATGCCCGTGGCTGATGCGGGCGGGACGCCATTGTGGACAATGCACCTCATAGGTGGTGGGCAAGCGGGAGGCAGAGATGTCAGGACGCCTCGTGCCGGGGGTGCAGAGCAGTGCAGGCGACGACGCTGACCGGCGCCAGCCCGGCCAGCACCGCGGCGGCGCGCTCGATGGCCGGGATGCCGTCGCAGCCCGTCCGGACATGGACGGTGATGCGCTGGATGTCGTTGGCGCCGGCGCGCACGAGGTAGTAGGCGGGCCAGCATCCCCGCGAGGCGTGCAGGTCGTAGGCTTGGGCGCGCAGGTCCCCCCAGGGCCCCTCCGGGTTGCGGACCATGTTGGGAAAGCCCCACAGCCGCTGGGCTGCGAGGCCCAGTTGCGCGGCGCGGAGCAGGTCCTGGCGTGCGCGCCAGGCGTCCTCCTGCCGCTGCTGCTCGGCCAAGAGGTCGAGGCCCGGCGCGGCCGAGGCGTCCGCGGTGGCGGGGGCGCCTGCCCCGTCGGCAAACAGGCTGAGCTGGCAGGGCTGGTGCTGGAAGAGAGGACCGGTGCCGGGACCGGGACGAGCCATGGCGACGCGCTTCATCAGCGGAACGGGGCGGGACATCTTTCGTCGCGGCTCCTGATATGGAAGGCGAGCGCGCGAGCGCCGCCTTCTCTTTATCGACCGCGGCAATGCGAACGAAGAGAGCCAGATGGGACGGCATGGTTGGGCCTATTCCGCGTCGAGGCCGACGCGAGCCGAACATCTGACGGCACGGTGGAAAAAGGCTGCGTGTCGGCACAGGAAATACAATAATGTCAGCAAGTTATGCTTGCATTGGCATGGCAACGCGCATAGACTCGCTCCAAAATCGAGGAGTTCCTGCCGTGAACATCGAACTGTTGCCCGGACTGACGAACGTGATCCGCTTCCCCGTGGAGCAGCGGGTGCGGCCGTCCATGCTGGTGGTGCATGAGATCGCGCCCGACATCCGCGAGGTGCTGATGATCGCCGAGGCGTTCCAGCTCGACGGCTACAACCCCGGCCTGACCGACGCGACCGACCGGGAAACGGGAACCCACATCGCGGAGCAGCTTTTGCCGGCCGCCCCGCAGGATTGGATGGCGGCGCTGGACGCGCTGCTGGCCCCGGTGGTGGAGCGGGCGGTGGGGGCATGCCGCCAGGCGCACCGCGCGTCGCTGCAAGGGGTGGAAGCGCAGCAGAAGCTGCACCGGGCCAAGACGGAGGGAGGCTTCTGGATGGAGCCACTGGAGGAGCGCGCGGAAGCCCTGACCCGGCACGCGGCCGAGTCGTTGCTGACGGCATATGCTCGGTGCCAGGAAGCTTGGGGGGTGGACCGTGCGGTTGGCCTGGCCCGCCGAGGGGAAGCGTGGCGTCCGCGCAGCACCGACGACGCCGGGGACTGGCTCGCCGGGGCTGAGCGAAGGGCAAAGCCGGCCGCCTGATCCACCCGGTTGGATGCTTGTATAAAGGGGCTGCACACCACGGTGTGCAGCCCTTTTCTTGTGTCCACACGCCACGGCTTTTGGATGCCCTCGTCAGAGGTACTTTCGTTGTTCACGGTCCTGTGTCATTTGGCCTATGCGCCGGGATGCGCAGTTCGAGTGGTCCTGGTGCGCGATAGGAGAGGTGACTGCCTGGATGGAGAAAGGAAGAACCATGGCGAGCAAGAGCGAGACGCCGCAGGAGATGCTGAACCGGACGGTGCGCGAGCTGAAGCGTCACGCGGGTGCGCCTGACCTGGAGAAGGCGCAGCTGGTGCCGAAGTGGGGGGACTCGGAAACGATGCGCGAGAACAACCCGTTCATGGAGGTGGCCGACGTCGCCGAGGTTGACAGCTACATACTGACGGCCATCCAGGTGAGCGACGCGGCCCTGAAGACGGCGCCCGAAGGTGCCCCCAAGGTAAGCTGGGGCCTGCACCACGCCGAGGACTTCTCCCCGTTGGCGGGCGGCACGGCCGAGAACATCGAAGAAGCCAAGCGTTTCGCCCATGTCGCCTACCAGGCTGCCCACGGCGTCATCCTGGGTGGGGACGCCTAGCAGCCAGCCCCAACCGCTCCCGTCACGGCGATGACGGGAGCCCTGGCCCAGTGCCGGTCAGGGGCGTGAACGCACCAGCGTAGGCTTGGCATGGGCGCGATCCCGGCGAGCCGACCATCGCTGCTCGATATAGATGCCGAGCGATAGGACAACCACGAAGGGTATCCCCGCGGCGAGCAGCCCTTGGAACAACTCATGCATTGGCGTCCTCCTGGTCAGTCTCGGCTCGTGGCACAGCGTAGCTCATCAACACCCAAGCTACCAACTCGATCAGCGCGGCCGTGATGCCGCCGCCCCCGGCGAGCAGCACGCTGAACTGCTGCGCGCTGTTGAACGTGGGTGCGATGATGGACGCGCCCAAGACCCCGACCGCGAGCAGCTGCGTGCCGCCCGCCAGCATCTTGAAGCGCTCGGCCTTGATGGCGGCCCGGCCTTGCCTTTGTTTCGGCGTTTCCTTTGTCATCCGTTGGTCTCCGGGATGGTCAAGCGCTGGTGGATCGGTTGCCGGCCTTCATGCCCGGCAACCCGGAGCGGACCAGCACCTGTCCGGCGCCGGCCCGCGAACACGGCGGCTACTGCCACTGCGGGGAAAACGGTATCTCGTCGTCCAGGTCGCCCCGGCCCGGCAGGTAGCCGTCGCCGGCGCCCGCCGGCGCGGCCTCGCGCTGCGGCGCCGACCGTGAGCCGTCGCCTCGGCTGCCCGGGTCGCCCAGCAGGACAAGCTTGCCTTGGAAAGGACGCAGCGCGACCTCCGTCGAGTAGCGCTTGACGCCGCCCTGATCGATCCACTCGCGGTTCTCAAGCTTGCCCTCGATGTAGACCTTGCTGCCCTTGCGCAGGTAGGTTTCCGCGACTGAGATCAATCCGTCCACGAACACCGACACCCGATGCCAGGTGGTCCGCTCCTTGCGCTCACCGGAGCTGTCCTTCCAGCTCTCCCCCGTGGCGAGGCTGAAGGTCAGCACCCGGCCGCCGTTCTGGAAGTTGCGGACCTCCGGGTCGGCGCCCAGGTTGCCCAGCAGCGTCACGTTGTTCACGAAGCCTGCCATGTCTCGGTTCCTTATTCCTCGATTCCGAGAGGAGGTCCGGCCCGTGCCGGTCAGGTGTCCCCTCGGGTGCGGCCGATAGGAACCGGGCGGCCGGACGCGACAACGGCGTGCGCAGCACGGGACCGGAGCCACGCGCAGGCGCAGCCGAGCATGGCGAGGACCCACCCGTTGTCGCGTCCGGCCGTCTGGTTCAGGCCGCAGCAACCCGAGGGGACACCTGACCGGCACGGGCCAGTCCCTGACACACTTCTCCCATCCTCGTTCCTGCGCTCCTACGTGCTTTCTCCCCTGCCCTGCTCCATCCCTTGTGCGCCGACGGGGGCATGGCAGCGTCGGAGCAGGGCTTGAGGTGACCCGACCCCGTGGCGCGCCGGTCACGTGTGGCGTGAGAGGCGCGCTGCTGGCCGGAAGGACGCAGGGCCGGCCGACACCTGGCCCGCAGAGGGGCAGCCTGCTTCTCAGGTGCCCCAAGGGTCCACAAGGCTGACGCCGCACCCCTGGAAGCCGCTCGTGTCCCGGGTAGCGAGGAGCGAAGCGCCGCGGGCCTTGGCCGTGGCGGCAATCTGGGCGTCGGCGGTGGCGACCGGTTTGCCGGCGGCCCGGCGCCCGGCGACGAACTCGCCGTAGGCGGCGGCTGCCGCGCGGTCGAAGGGCAGCACGCGCCCGCCAAGGCCTTCGCCGAGCAGGCGGGCCGTGGCCTGGGCGAGCGCGTCGCGTCGGCGCCCCTTCGGCAGCAGGGCGAGGCCGTAGGCCAGTTCCGCCTCGCTTATGGCGGTTGTGCACAGTTCTGCGCGGCGCTGGGAGGCGACCCAGGACAGCACGGCGGCATTGGGCTCCGGCCTGGCCAGTTCCGAGAGCACGTTGGTGTCGAGCACGATCACCGGGCGCGCCCGCCGCGACCCTGGGCCGCCGCCCGGCGGGGCGGCTTCGAATGGCCCGTCCCGGCGCCGACGTCCGCAGCTCCTACCGGCGCCGTGGGCGCAGGCTCCGCAGACGCCGCCTCTGCTTCGGGTCGCCGCGCTTGCGTCAGCGCTCGTCCGCCGAAGTCCGGAGGCTCACGGGCAGGTTCGCGCGGCGGCAGTTCCAGCTCGACCCCGCCGAGGGGCGCGAACAGCGCGCGCGCGAAGGCTGCCAAGTCGGTCGGGTCCTCTTCGGGAGCGCTGAGCGCAGCCTCCAGGATGGCGCGGGCTTCTGCCTCCATGGAACGTGCGTTGTGGGCGGCGCGCACGCGAAGCCGTGCCTTCAGCTCGGGGGCGAGGCCGCGGACGGTAACGGCGGCGCCGGCCGGAACGATATCAGGGGTGAGCTCTGCCATGGCTGCCTCGATTTCAGCTGTGCTGCATTGATAGCACTGTAGATCGTGTCACACGGCAATCTTGCCAAGAACCATGGGTCCGTCTTGAACCGGGTGTCGTGGACGGCTGTTCGCGGCGCGGCGCGTCATCCCAGCACGAGGGCGAGCTGGCCCGCGGCCTGCATACGAGCCGCAGGCCGGCAGACAGCCGGCACGGATGCAACTGCCAGCCCGGCGCGGGGCAGCTCCACGGTCACGGGCGGCTGCCCGCCCTCGAATTTCGCCTTCAGCCGGGCCAGCTCCGCGCGCTCCGTGCTGTTCTGGTGCTGGAGCAGCGCGTCGCGGTAGAAGCCGAGCAGGTCCACCTGGCGCAGCCGACGGATGATGGCGCGCTCCACATCGCACCAGGTGTGCTGCGGCTGGCCGTGGCACGGATGCTGGTCGGTCTGCTGCAGGAACTCCACCTTGCCGTCCAGGCTGGTGAAGAACTCGCTCCAGAAGCCCGCCAGGTCGTAGTGGGCTTTATGCGGAGCAAGGCATAACGCGCATT
>CAXTOB010000360.1:0-6640 GCA_964245505.1 uncultured Acetobacteraceae bacterium
GACGAGCACCTGGGCCGGACCGCCAGTGATGCGGACCAGCGCTGCACCGGCGTCGCCGCCCAGCCAGCCCTCCGCATTGAAGCCGCTGATCCCGACGGTGCCGGGGAAGCCGCGATGCCCCGGCGCCGCGGTGATCCGCACCCCGGGCAGGCCGGTCGCTGCATCCGGCGGGACCGAGCCGGGCGTGTTGAAGACGCAGAACAGCCCGTCCTCCATCGTCATCAGGTGCGCGGTGGCCTTCAACTCGGTGATCGGGTTGGTGGAAGCCTGCATCTTGGGGTCGGACATCAGGTTCTCTTTTGCGCTCGGCGGGACGTGGCGGCTGGGGGTGGGACCATAGCGATGGGGTGCGCGACGGCGCAAGACGCGGGCAGGCGCACCTGCAGCAGGGCGTCGTTCACGGCGCCGGGCTGCCAGCCCAACGGCAGCAGCCAGCCCCGGCCCGTCGCCCTGATGCGCTCGGCGGGGGCGCCGAGGTCGAAGGCCGCCACCGCCAACCCGGCTTGCCACGCGCGGCTGAGGGCGAAACACCACGTCTCCGGCCAGACTGACGGCAGGAAGGACAGGTGCGCCGCCTGCGCGCGGATGAGCGACACGGCCTCCGGATCCCGGTATTCCCCGGTGATGAACACCGGGCCGGCATCCAGCAACCGTTCATCGTCAGTGGTGTAGCCGACGACGGTGAAGTGGAGCGGCAAGCTGCGCCTCCGCGCATCGCGGACACAGGCCAGCAGCACTTCGTAGCCTTTTTCCAGTCCTAGCGCGCCGACGACACATATCCGGCGTACCGGCCCAGGCGGTGCGGGGTCTAAGGGCGGCAGCGCGCCGTCATCCTCCCATGGCTCGACGGTAGGCCGTATTCCGGGGAAATGGCGGCTGATCCGGGCGGCGGCGTCGTTGGAGGGGGTTATCACCCGGTCCGCGCCGGCCAGCACGCCGGCCGTCCGGGCGACCAGGGCCGCGACTGGCAGGTCCTCCTCCAGGTTGGTGCCGAGGTCAGCGATGCAGGCTTCGCAGCCGTCCAGGTCCGGCTCTCCACAGTAGCGCCGGTTGGTGCTGACCAGTGCAATGCGCGGGCAGAATCCGGCGTAGTCGTGGATGATGGCGTCCTGCGGCACACGCAGTAGCCGGGCCAGGCCGGTGATGGCGGGGTGGTGGCCGAGTTGGTGATGCAGTTCGACCCGGCGCACTCGGTCTAGCCGCAGCAGGCGGGCCAACAGGGGCAGTTCGTCGGGGAGGTCGTAACGGAGGTTCGGGTAGGCGATGCCTGGTGTTTCCACGCGGCAGCCGCCCGGCGCCGGCCGCAGCAGGATGGCGCGGTGCCCGGCGGCGGACCAAGCGGCGGCGCGGTCCTGCACCACGCGCTCGACCCCACCGGCGCCGGCATGGGTGATAGCGACAATCGCTGCGGGCTGCCGGGCAGCGGCCCAGCGCAGCTCATCCATTTTTCGCCGCGCTTGGCGCAGCGGGTCCGCCTGCTCGTGCGCTTGGATCAGGGCGTCGTAGCCTGGGTGCAGCCGGTTCAGCACCGTCATGTTGCGGGCAATCAAGTGCCGCCGGGCGGTGCCGAACGACGTGCTGCCGGCATGGCCAACGAAGACGCCGAGCGCCGCGATGCTGCGCCAGCCGAGATGGTGGGCACGCAGGCAGAAGTCGTTCTCCTCGCCGTAGCCCTGGGCGAACACGTCCTCCCGCAGCAGGCCCACCGCGTCCAGGCAGTCGCGCCGGAGATACAGGCAGAAGCCGACGCCGGTCGGCAGGTCCTGGGTGGCGGCGCCGCTCGCCTGCTGCGCCAGGGCGTCGCCGGCGATGACGGCGGGGAGGTCGGGCACCGGGTTGCCGCCGTCCCGGCCGGGGTAGCTGAGGATGGTGGCGTCATTGGACAGCGGCGTCGCGGTGCCGATGTCCGGCGCGCTGTATGCGGCGGCGCGCAGACGGTCGAGCCAGCCCGGCGGCACCAGAGTGTCGCTGTTGAGCAGCACCACGTCCCGGCCGGCGCAGGCCCGCAGCCCGGCGTTGGCGGCGGCGGGGAAGCCCTGGTTTTCAACATGGCGGATCAGCCGGATGCGGCGGCGCCGGTGCAGGGCGTCCAATGCCGCCGACAGCTTCGGCTCTGGGGAGGCGTCGTCCACCACCACGATGCGCGTGCCACGGGGGATGCTGGCCAGGACGGAGTCCAGGCAGGCCAGGGTGTCCTGGAGGCCGCGGTAAACGGGGATTACCACATCCACAGGAGCGGGCTTGCCGGCAGCGCACGCCGGGGTGGGCGCGTCGGCCCAGGCCGGCATGCCTGGCCCGCCGTCCCGTACGGCCAGGGCTAGGGCGGCCGCCGCTCGCCCGTCCTGCCCTGGGTCGAGCGGGCTGCCGAGTAAGTGGCGTCCATCCGCGCCGCACACCGACACCAGCCCAGCGATATCCGTCAGGGACGATGCCGGCACCTGGAAGGCCCAGGGGCGGGCCAGTGGCTGGTCTAGGCGTATGTCATCCGCTGGGGACCGGGCGGCAATGGGGAGGCGCATGCCTCGGCCTTCCAGGGTCAGCGACGGTGGTCTGGCAGGGTCCGCGGGGTGCCAGGCCCAGCCCTGCAGCCCGCCATCGGCCACTTCGACGAAGCCCTCGACCCGGGTGATTGCCGCGACGGGGATGGGACTGCCGAGGAAGCGTTCCACCTGAACCAGGCGCGTATTCCGCCAGGACGGTGGCAGACGCCCGCGCAGACCGGTCCAGGTGAGGTTAGCAGGTTCACCGTCCAGCAGAACCTTGCCGGGCCGGACCGGACCGACATGCAGCCAGCCGTCCCCGTCCAGGCCGCACCAGCCCGGCAGGCCGGCGTCGCGGGATATGGCCTCTGCCAAGACGCGCAGGGTTGGGGTGGGCACGCTGCATCGTAGGCCCGCGGTTACGGCGTGCACCGCTCCCTGAATGTCGCCGAGCATGCGGCGGCAGGCGGCCAGTCCGGCCCAGGCTTCCGGCATCCCGGCATCCCAGGCAAGCGTCGCGAACAAGGTCGCAGCACGGGCAGCGTCCCCGGCCTGCAGCAACGCCCCGGCCAGGGCAGACGCCACCGTTCCGTCAGCAGGCACCATGCGGTGCGCCCGCTCCAGCCATTGCAGCGCTACGGCTGGCTGTCCAGCGGCTGAAGCGGCCAGGCTACGCTGCCAGGCATCCTTGACCAGTCCCTGCCACATCTCGACGCGTGTGCGGGTCCGGCGCGCCTCTGCCCGGGCATGGGCATCGGAGAGGACTGCTGCTGAACGCTGCGGCGTCCCGTCTTGGTTACCGGGCCGCGACGTTTGCCTCCCGCACGGGGGTGTCGGGGACCCCCATCGGCGGCAGACGAGCCAGCTCCTCCGCCGCCTCTGCCGCGCCGGCGGCACGGGCCTGCTCCAGGCACCGGCGGGCCTGGGCCAGGTCGGTCACGCCGGCCAGGCCGCGGGCGAGATAGCGGCCCAGCATCAGCAGGCCATAGGGATGCCCCTTCTCTGCGGCGCGGCGGAACCATTCCTGTGCCGCCGGGCGGTCGGGCGTCACGTCGTGACCGCCGCCCAGCAGGGCGCCCATGGCAAACTCTGCACCGGTGTTGCCCTTCTCGGCGGCGGCCTGGAACATCTGCTGCGCCAGCGCCGGGTCACGTGGTCCGCCGCGGCCGTTGACCAGCATCTCGGCGAAGGCGGTCTGGGCGTCGGGCATCCCTGCCTCGGCGGCCCGGCGTATCCAGTCGCGGCCCTCGACCGGGTCGGCGTCCACGCCGCGGCCTTCCGCCAGCATGCGGCCATACCAGTATTGGGCATTCACCACGCCCTCCGCCGCACGACGGAGCCAGAAGGCGGCGCGGCGATCGTCCTTTTCCACGCCGACGCCCTCGGCCAGACAGACGCCGAAGTTGAAGGCGGCGACGAGGTCTCCGGCGTCCGCGGCAGCCTCGAACCATTCGCGCGTGCGCAGCCGGTCCTCGGGATTGCCGGCGCCCCCCAGCACCAGGTTGGCAAGGTCGGCCTTGGAGGAGTGCACGCCCAACTCCGCGGACATGCGGAACCAGCGGGCCGCCTCGTCCGGGTTGCGGGCAACGCCGGCGCCAGTCAAATGCAGCATGCCCAAGGCGCGGGCGGCGGCGCCGTGGCCACCCTCTGCCGCACGGGTGAACCACGCCGCAGCCTCGGCATAGTTGGGCGGCAGGTCGCCGCCCTTGGCATATAGGTCGCCGACCATCGCCGCAGCCTCGGAATCGCCTGCCAGGGCAGCGCGGCGCAGCCAGGATTCGCCCGTCACCGGGTCGCGCGGAACTCCGCGGCCTTCCAGCAGCGCCAGGCCCCAGCGCGCCATGCCGGACCGCGCCCCACGCTCCGCGGCGCGGCGATACATGTCCGCCGCGGCGCTGATGTTGACGGCAACCCCGGTGCCGGACTCCGCCATGACGCCGAGGAGATACAGCCCCAATGGCAGGTTCGCCCCCGCCGCCTTGGAGATGTGCCGGGCTGCCGCAGCCCGCTGCGTGTCGTCCGTTGCAGTGCGGAGCAGCGCCATGCCGTGACCCAAGGCCCCCTGCGGGGATCCCAGCTCGGCCGAGCGGGCGTAAGCCGCATCCGCCGCCGCTAGGTCGCGCATGTCTTCCGGGCCTGAGGTCGCGATGTAGCCGAGCAGGGCCAGCGCGTCACCCGATCCCTGCGCCGCGGCGAGCTTGGCCCATTCGGCGGCCTTGGCAAAGTCCGGCTGTCCCGCATCCGTGCTGGCGAACAGCACAGATGTGCCGGCCTCCGTTGAGACGGCGCCGGTTAGGTAGAGCGTTGCCAGCATCATCTGCGCCTCGACCTTGCCGGTCGCGGCTGCGCATTCCAGCCATTGCGCGGCCATGATGCGGCTGGGCGGGACGCCGTCCCCTTGCAGGTAGGCGCGGCCGAGGCGGAGCTGCGCCTCCACATCGCCCTTCTGCGCGGCGCGGGCGAGCACAGGGAAGACTTGCGCCATACCGCCGGCATCGGCCTGGGAGATGGCCTGACGCAGCTTTACGGCGGGGCTGACCGCGGCTCGGACCTTGCTGAACACGCCTGTCATGAGGCGTTCCTGGCACGCTGCCGGGTTGCCCTCAAGGCTCGCGCATCCCGTCCATCGCCACTGGCAGCACGCGGCTGAACAGGTAGCTTGCGACCGTGCGCTTGCCGACCTTGATGTCCACCGTCACCGGCATGCCAGGCACCATGCGGAAACCTTCCGGCGTGTCATGCAGCTTGTTGTGATCTAGCGAGATATGGCTGCGGTAGAACGCCGCCTGCTGCTGCGGCTGGTTGCTGGGCGTCGTCCCGCGCACGGGCTGGTCGGGGTTGCTGGTGAAACTGTCGGGGCTGACATACTCGACCCTCCCCTCGACCGTGCCATACTGCGGTGCCGGGAAGGTATCGAACTTGATGGTCGCCGTGTTGTTCGTGTGAACGAATCCGGCGTCCAGACCGGCGATGTTCACTTCCGCCTCAAGCTTGGCGTCCAGCGGCACGAGGGTGATGAGCTGCTCGCCGGACTGCATCACCGACCCTGGCGACACCTTGGCGACGGTCTGCACGGTGGCGTCCTGGTCGGCACGCAGCTCCACCAACTGCCGGCGCAGCACAGCCTTTTCTAGGTTGCCGCGGGCGTCGGACAGCTTGCGGCTGGCTTCCGTCAAGTCTTGGCTGACCTGGCTGCGCCATTGCTGGTTGTAGCCATCACGCTCCGCCACCATGGCTTGCAGGTCGCGCGCGGCTTGGGACGCCTGACCGATGGCGTTGTCCAGGCCGCGCTTGGTTTCCAGCCGGCTGTCGGTAGCTTGCAGCAGGTTGAGCTGGCTGCCGACCTGCAGCTTCTCCAGTTCGGCCCGCTTCCGCTCGACGATCTCGGCCACCTTCAGCCGTTCGGAGTATGCGGCCTGGTCCGACATGGCGCGCTGCACCTGCGCCTGCAGGCTGCTGATCTTCTGGGCGTAGTTCTCCATCTTGAAGCCGCGCTCGGACTGGCGCTGCATGAAGATGGCGCCTTGCAGGAGGGCGATGGGGCTGCCGTCCGCTGGGCTGTAGATTGAGCCGCTCGCCTCGGCCTGCAGCCGGGCGACCTCAGCCTCCAGGCTGCTGACCGAGGATTGCAGGGCGCCGGCGTCCGACGTGGCGAACGTCGGGTCCAGCCGGGCCAGCAGGTCGCCCTTATGGACCACCTGCCCTTCCCGGACGTTGATCTGGCGGACGATTGCGGTCTCGAGCGGCTGTACCACGCTGGTAGCCGACTGCGCCACGATCTTGCCGCTGCTGGTGACGACCTTGTCGATGGGGATCAGCCCCGCTGCGGCGGCACACGCGGCCACTAGGGTGACGACGACCCAGGTCGTGCTGCGGGCGGCGCCGACGATCGGCGTGTGGGTCAGCGCCAGAGATGGCGAGTGGAATTCCAGCAGGGATGGCAGCGTCACTGCGTCTGCCGCCGAAGCCTTGCGTATGGTCAGTTCAGCCATGGGCCGTCTCCGTCAAACGTGCCGCATTTTGCGGCGTGCATGTTGTGCCCCGGCGAGGGGCGTAGCAAGCGCCGGGGAAGGATCCTGCCCCGTCTTCCTCCGGGAGAGGGTTGGGGTGCAGAGGCAGAGGACGCGCTCCCCTTGCCGACGCAGGGCTCAGTACTGGCA
>CAXTOB010000361.1:0-6605 GCA_964245505.1 uncultured Acetobacteraceae bacterium
GGCGCGGCTCGCCCGGAACAGCCCGAGCGTGATGTCGATGGCCGGCTGCGGAAGTCCGAGGCCGGAAAGCTGCGCTGCGTAATCCTCGTCCGCGACTACGCGCCGCTCAACGGGGCGACCGGTCCGTTCGGACAGGATTGCCGCGATGCCGGCAAGATCGAGCGCCTCTCCCGCAGTCAGCGGCGGCGTCGGGCCGTCGAAGCGGCCCTCGTCGGCGAGCACGCGTGCAGCCGCAGTGGCGAGGTCGGCGTGGGTGGTCCAGGAGACTTTTCCGTCGGCTGGCGCCGCGAGCACACCCGATCGCGCGGCGTCACCGATCAGCCGGGGCACAGTGGACGCGTAAAAGCCGTTACGCAGGCTGGTCCAGGCGACTCCGCTGCCGGCCAGCATGTTTTCGGTCGCGGCGTGGTCGCGCATCGGCAGGAAGGCGGAGCTGGCGGAGACGCCCATGTGACTGGTGTAGACGATCCGACGTGCCCCGGCCGCCTTCGCCGCCACGATCGCGGTGCAATGTTGCGCAAGCGGATCGCCGCCGCTCGCAGCGGCATTCGATGACACGATCAGAACTTTCGTCGCCGACTCGAAGGCGTCGGCGAGACTGACGGGGTCTTCGAAATCGCCGCGACGCACGCGGACGCCTCGGGCCATGAGGTCGGTCGCCTTGCCGGGATCGCGGACGCTCACGCCGATCTGGTCCGCAGACATGAGCACGAGAAGTTCTTGAACGATCAAACGGCCGAGCTGGCCGGTGGCGCCGGTAACGATGATCATGGCAATATTCCCTATAGGCTTTGCAAGTGACAGGCTCGCTCGCATCTCTCGCCGCCGATCAAGAGTCAGCGGCATCCGCCGAGCGCAGGCCGCGCGTCAGCAGCGCGAAACGCGAGCTGAATGCCGTTTCGAAGTCGGCGTGGTCGTCGAGCTTCCAATTAGATGCCAGCATGCGGCAGGCCATCAGCACGTCAGCGCTCGTCAGGTCGGAGCGCAACAGGCCTCGTTCCTGAGCGGCAGCCAAAGGAAGCGCCAAGACCTGCGCCATGCGAGACTGGTTCTTCGCCGCGTCATAATCGGCCATGTCGACCAAATGGCTCAGGAACCTGTCATAGACCATCATCAACTCGGCCGTGTGGCGGATGAAGGCCAGCGGATTCACGTCCAGCTCGGCCGCGATGAGTTCGGACAGATTCTCCAGATCGCGTTCCAGCACCGCCTCGTACATGGCCTGGCGGTGCGCGAAATTGCGATACAGCGTTCCCCTGGTCACCCCGGCCCGCTCGGCGATCGCCTCCATCGGCATATCCCCGCCCTCTGCTCGCATGATCTCGCTGGCGGCGGCGATGAGCCGGTCGCGATTGCGTTCGGCGTCCTTGCGCATTCATTCTCGTCCTGATGCATCGATCGCGGCTGCCGTCATGCGAGGCGGTACACGCGATGCTCGAAGCCCGCCACGGCCGGTCCAGCCGGACAGAAGCGGCCCTCGCCGACGAAGATCGACTGGTTCACCCAGGCATAGCAAGGATCCCCGCTCTCGATTTCCCAGCAGGTGCGGATGCGTTGCTCGGAAAAGCTGGTCGACTCTCCCGAGGCGATCGCCTGCCGCAACCGTGCGTTCGCCTCGGCTGGACCACGATAGCGGACGCACAACGTGGCCCCGTCGTCAGTCAGGACCTGGAGGCGCGCGTCCATCCGGAGGAATCCATCCGACCCGACCAGCATCCAGTCGGCGCCCGAACCGAGCGTCCGGCCGCACAGTTGCACGCCTTCGATCACTCCGTTGGTCATCTCGTAATACTGACGTTGGCCGAACGGGCCTTTTCCGACCTCATGCGGCCCTGTCACAGCTGTTCGATACGTGAATGCGTGTTCGAGGCGGATGGAGCTCTCCACAATAGCCTCCGCTCAGCGTTGAAGGAGGATCCGAGGGTCGCCCTCGAACCAGATGTTGTCGATCAGCAGATGCTCGATCTGCCAAGCGCCACCAAGCGGTCCGAGTTCGGCTTCGTACCAGTTCATCATCCGGAAGCGCCGCGCGGAGTCGGTCCTAAACAAATGAGTGGCGTCGACGAGCGCTCTAAGCGCGGCACGGCTTCCTGCGGTTCGCGGGAGAGCATTGCTGATGTTGTGGTTTGTCACCTGGTGCGCCGAGGTGCCGGCGAGAAAGCCGACGATCGCATCGCGGCCGCGCAACGGCTCGAACGCCAAGCCAAGCTTGCGGCCGCACGGGCTGAAATCGACGACCGCCTCTTCGGCAAAGGCAGAGGAGAGCAAAGCCGCGTTACCCGCGTCCGTTCCCGTGCCGAATCTCAGCAGGGCGTCGATGATCGCAAGGTGGTCGTCGGCTGATGCCGGGCGGTCGGCCGAGGAAGACGAGGCGGGTTCGTCTCGACGGGGAAGCATAGCGTGATCGCTCACGCCGCCATCTCGAGGTCAAAGCCGAGATCGATGCCGTAGGCCTGCTTGCCGACCTGCAGGCAAGCGCGGATCTCCTGGCTCGTGCGCGTCTGCATCGTGCGCTCGAAGCCGGCGAGGGCGTCGGCCAGGTCGCGGTCGGGATGGTCGGTCAACGCATGCGCAAGCTCCAGCGCGTCGAGCAGCGCAAGATTGACGCCCTTACCGGTGAAGGGCGGCATGACGTGCGAGGCATCGCCCAGCATCGTCAGGCCCGGTTGCGTCTCCCAACGATAGTCGGGCGGCATGATTGAAGTCGGCCAGAGCTGGAACCCGTCCTGAACCTGCGTCAGCATGCCGAGGACCTCAGGCGACCAATCGCGATATGCGTCATGCACCGCGGCCACTACCGCGTCTGCATCGTCGGGCTCGAACCCGTCGGTGCGCGGCCATCCTTGCGGCACCGCCATCGAATAGTAGAGCAGGATCAGGTCATGCGAGCAGCGCTGGACGAAGATGGTCTTGTTGCCTCCGGCGAACATCACGGAGCCCTCGCCCAGCACTTCGGACAGCTGCGACCCACGCCACAACTCACGGCGGATATTGGCGGCGATCATCGTGATGCCGGTGTAGATTGGCTGCACGCGGGTCAGGCGCTGCCGCACCTTCGACCCGATGCCGTCCGCGCCGATGACGAGATCGGCTTCCACAGGTTCGCGGCCCGCTATCTCCAACCGCCAGCGGCCGTCCGCCGCTTGCTCCACGCGCTCCACTTCGTGGTCCCACGCCACCATCCCGGCCGGAAGCGACTTGAGGAGCATCGCGCGCAGGTCGCCGCGGTCGATCTCAGGGCCCGGATTTTCATGCGTTTCCTTGCCTCTACCGGGCAGCTCGTTGCCGCGGGAGTCGATCATCCGGAACGCCTTGGCGTCGTCGCGCGAGAGACTGGCGAACTCTGCTTTCAAGCCCGCCGCCTCTATCGCGAGCTGGCCGGAGTCAGACCGTAAATCGAGGCTACCGCCTTGCGACCGCGCTGTGGGCGATGCGTCACGCTCCAGAATACGGACCGAGTAGCCCCCACGGCTGAGCAAGCGGCCCAGGGTGGCCCCGCCGGGTCCGGCCCCGACGATGACGACCGAGCAGCCTTCCCGCAGTTCCTTGCACGTCGTCATGGCGTATCTCCTAAGCCGATCGCGGCTGCCGGGCAGACGATCCACTTCGAACCGCATCCGTGCAACCGTGTACGCTTATCCGGACAGCGTTGTAAAGGTTCGTCTTGAGAACGGCACCATTTCTCTCGGCTAGTCGATGATGGCAGCTTAGGCTCCAATGTACGAAAGCGGCTGGTCAGCAAACGGCCAGACCTCGCCGAAGTGGGATCGTCTGCTTCGACGCTGACGACGAACAGCCTGCGCGGTCGTGACGGTCAGAACCGTATAAGCCGACTACAAAGCGGTGTAGCCTCCGTCGGCCATGACAAGGGTTCCGGTGATGAAGCTCGACGCTGGCGCTGCCAAAAATGCGATCACCTCGGCAATTTCGCTGGGCTGCGCGACGCGACCGATCGGGTGCGCGTCTCTGTAGCTCGCCAGTGTTGCGCGGCTGTCATCAACAATTCCTTCGAGGATATCCGTCTCAACAACGCCGACCGCCACCGCGTTCGCGCGGATGCCGTCGCGTCCATGCTCCACCGCGATGACCTTGGTGAGCTGGGCGATGGCGCCTTTGGACGACGCATAGGCGGTCATGTCCTTCATCGCGAT
Source organism: uncultured Acetobacteraceae bacterium (assembly GCA_964245505.1). Lineage (GTDB taxonomy): Bacteria > Pseudomonadota > Alphaproteobacteria > Acetobacterales > Acetobacteraceae > DASWOJ01. Next base: position 4,152 of record CAXTOB010000361.1, read on the forward strand.
AGCCGCCACCACTGACGCAACGTTGACGATTGCCCCGCCACCCCGCTCGCGCATGGCCCGTACCGCCTCGCGGGCGTGGAGGAAGTTCCCCCTCGCGTTCACCGCCATGATCGCGTTCCAGTCGTCCACGCTCGTGTCCAGCAACGGCTTATTGAGCGTGCGCCCGGCGTTGTTGACGAGGATGTCGAGGCCGCCGAACCGCTGCACCGCCAGGGCGATCGTGCGCCGAGCGGTCTCCTCGCTCGAAACGTCGCCGGTCAGGGTCGCGAAACCGTCGCTGGCGAGGCCGTGGACGGCGTCGCTCAGGTCGGTCGCTACGACGCTTGCGCCGCGCTCGGCGAGCAGAAGCGCCGTCGCACGCCCGATACCGCGCGCGGCCCCCGTCACAACCGCGACCTTGTTCGTCAGGCTCCAGGAAAATGGCATACCGGCTTCCATGTCAGGCTCCTTCGGGAAAATCGGTGCCGAGCGTCACGGCTTCCCACGCGTCCATTTCAAGCGTTATGGCCGCCAGCTTCTCGCGTGTCCGGCGCAGCGCGTCCGACCCGAGCAACAGGTGATGAGGTGGCTGCTCAGCCTCAACCGCCGCAATGATCGCTTCGGCGCCGCGCACGGGGTCGCCAATCTGCCGACCGGCGATTTCATCAAGGTATGCGAGCGCCTTTCCGACCGTTTCAGCATAGGCGGCCGATGCCCCGCTGCGCCGGATGGAATGGTCGGACAGAAAATCGGTGCGGAAGCCGCCCGGGGCGACGGCCGTCACCTTGATGCCGAGCGGCGCGACCTCCTGCGCCAAGCTCTGCGACAAGCCCTCCATCGCCGACTTGGCCGCGGCATAGATGCCCGACGATGCCATCGGCGCCCGCCCCGCGATTGATGTCACGTTGACGATGTGCCCCGACCGCTGCGCTCGAAGGTGTGGCAAGGCCGCCTGGATCAGCCGAAGCGGCCCGAATACGTTTACGTCGAAAAGTCGGGCGGTCTCGGCCTCCGTACCGTCCTCAATCGCGCCCAGCAGGCCGTAGCCGGCATTGTTGACCAGAACGTCGATCGGCCCGTGCGCAGCAAAGGCATCGTCCACCGCGGCCTTTACGGCCGCGGCATCGGTGATTTCCAGCGGAACGATATGGAGCGTGCCGTTCCCCACCTCGAAGGCGGGCGTTCCCTCGCGAACGGTACCGAGCACGGTATCGCCGCGGGCAAGTGCTGCGTATGCCAGCGCCTGACCAAGCCCCCGCGAAATGCCAGTGATGAACCATGTTTTCATGTGCAGTCTCCTTGAATGTGATGTGGGGTCATTGGCAATGCTGGATAATCGCAGTTTTTCTTCGTGATCTTGTAAGTTGTGCTAATCAATGTACGATAGCGGAATGGTTCATCCATCCGATCTCGCCGGCCTCCGTACCTTCATCGTCGTCGCCAACGCGCTAAGTTTCAGCCGCGCGGCTGATACGCTCGGCGTCTCCTCCTCCGCGCTTAGCCAGACGATCCGTGAGCATCACGCTTCTCCCGGCCAGGGCTGGGCGATGGTCTCGAGCATGCGTACGTCGACCTTCGCGTAGTGCGCGGTCATGTCGAGTGAACGATGGCGGAGGACGGCGCCGACGACCTCAAGCGTCGCGCCGGCGCGCAACATGGTCGTTGCGGCCGAACGGTGTCAGGCGACATGACAAACTAGCCCCCCGTGTTGCCTCATGGCGGAATGTTACCGAGCGTTTTCATGTCGCCTGTGGGCATCACGATGCCGGCCAAGGTCAAAGCAGGCGGGGTGACGAGTAGGCTCGACACTCCCTCCGAGATCAGCCCGCGTGCAAACACCAAACGCTCAGCCGCGATAGCTCGCTGAAGCGTCCGCATGTGCTTGGGGCCGAACACGTGCGGCGCGAGCGTGGTGAGCCGCTCCAATGCTGCGACGGCCGATAGGCTCGGGTCTTCTTTCATCCAGCCGCGGATCTGATCGCCGTATAATGTCAGCATGCCAGGCCGCTTCGGGATCGGCTTGCGTCGGTGATAGTGCCGACGGTGGATGGTCCTCGGCTCGCCGCTTCGGGGTTGAGCCGCTGAAGCCAAGTTGGAGATGTCGGCCGTCGCCGGATCGAGCGTTTCGTTCGCCAAGCCTCGCCGGTCCACCCAATGCCCCAGCGCTTCCTGCGCGGCCCGGATCTCGTCCATCAGCAAAACGGGATCGGCCCCTGCGCAGATTTGCCGGACGGCTTGCTTTGCGACTTCGGGTACGGCTGCATGGAGGAGTCGCCCGGCTGGCGGCTCGGGAGAGTGGTAGCGCTTGATCACCCGCGCTCCTTCCCGCTTTTTCTGCAGCAGCTTGAACGAGGGCTGGATCAAGTTCGTGTGCAGCCTCGCGGCCGCGTACAATCGCGCCAGAGCGGCAACCGCCGCGACGCCTTCGAACCGCCCGTAGCCGACCAGGCGACGAACGATGGCGCCGTTCTTCTG